>CAIOTJ010000459.1 GCA_903861195.1 uncultured Planctomycetaceae bacterium
ACGGTCGCGCGAAAAAAACCTGAAGTTGGGGTGTTGCTGGACGTGCGGACGGATGGGATTGTGCCGGGGGGCCAAGTCGTGGGAGCTCCGCCCGTGTCAAGGGGGCCCCCGCAACCGGGATCGCAGGTTGCGTCTCAAAATCGGCCATTGGTCGGGAAGAGTTCGAGAGCCATGCGGCGAGGGTTTTCGCCGCCGGAATTTCAAGCAGGTTGGCTGCTGTGGTGGCGTCCTGCGAATTGCGGAGAGGAGCCGTCGCCCGCCGCGGTTGGATCCGGAAGGGCTGGAAGCGTGTTTGGGAAATTGCGGCGGAGTTCGGCAACGGGCTGAGTCCGAAAGGGGACTCCAGCGCTGCCCGTCGCGTGATTTCCTTCCGGATTGATGGCATCCGCGGAGCGCCGACACAATCGAGGGAAGAACCCGGAGCCTGGAATGCCGGGGGCTTCAGGTGGAACGTCCCCAGAGTCTGGGGACATGGTGGAAGTGACGATGGGAAGAAAAAGAGCGTCCCCGAGCAGGTTCGAACTGCTGACCTGCGGTTTAGGAAACCGCCGCTCTATCCAACTGAGCTACGGGGACGTGGTGTGGGCGGCATGCAGATTGCGACGATGGACGTTGATCACTCGAGCAGAATAAGCCAGAGACCTTCCAGCCATCGAACGCCATTTCGCCCGGGGGCCGCAGTTGGGGAAGTCTAGCGACTGCCCTGTTCAGGAGACAATCCGAGTTGGGGTGGCTGCGGCGGTTATCGCAGGGGGCCGGCGTGATGGGAACCGATGCGAGCGGTTTCGCCCGCCCTGTTCGGGAGTTGGGCCAACGGCGGAGTTGGGCGGCTCAAGGAGTTGGGCGGCTGAATTGGTCGCGAGGGTTGGGTCCGTGCGGGAATGTGTGTTGAGGGCGGGGGAGTGACACCTGGATGGGACCAGAGGTTCAGCAGAGGGGGGGGACGACAGCACGGTCAAGTTGACGACTCCGTGGGCGGGAATCGCGCCGAGCCGTTGCGATGGCTGTCGATGGCAGGGGCGAAGGCAGCCCACGGAACTGGTGGGCGAAGACTGGTCGTGGCGTGGGGTTGGTCTCAGCCAGGAACCAAATGGATTGGATAACACGCCATTGCGCTCGATCGGCCGAGCCAGAGTGGTGCGTGGCAGTCGCCACGTCCGGCCCCGGCGACACTCGTCGTGACTGTGAAGGACACGATCAACGAGAGTTGTCGCCGGGCTGGACGCTTGGCGGGCAGCGCCGAACAGGTGACCAAACCAACGGCTGTTCAATCCCTCTGGGCGTCAACCTGCCAGCCTCGCATTCAGGCAGGGAAGCACAGAAAGGCGCGGAGCGTTTCCCAGGGTGGGTCGACTCCAGGTGGGAATGGCCACAGGTCTGGGCGCTCAGTATTTGCGAATCACTCCCGAGACAACCCCCAGGATATCGACATGCGCGGAGTAAATCGGTTGCATGGTCGAGTTGGCGGGTTCCAGACGGACACGATTTGGCTCTTTGAAGAACCGCTTCAGTGTCGCCTCTTCTCCATTCAGCAGTGCCACGACAATCTCGCCATCACGCGCCGTTCGCTGTTTACGGACGACGACATAATCGCCGTCGGCAATCTGCGCGTCGATCATCGAGTTCCCCGCGACCCGCAGACAGAACTGGCCCTCCCCTTCGAAGAGCGGACCAAAATCAACGTGATCCTGCTGTTCAATCGCCTGAATTGGACTGCCAGCGGCGATGCGGCCGTGCAGCGGGAGTGCCATCCGGTTCAGCGGTTCGGTCAACTGAATTGCGCGGGACATCCCCGACTCGCGGGTGATCAGCCCCTTTTTCTCGAGCGCCTTCAGGTGACACATCACCCCGTTGGGAGACTTGATCTTGAATCCGGCCCCAATCTCGCGGACGGTTGGTCCGTAGCCGCGGACCATGATCTTGTCCTTGATGAAATCGTAGATCGCTCTCTGCTTTGCAGTGAGAATGGACTTGTCGACCATCGTTCCTTCCTGTTCTCCAAAAGTGGTTTTGCGCCGCGGATTCCCGCAGCCCAGCCAGTGTCGTGCCATTTCCCCCGTCGCAAGTCACACCCTGTCACTCGATTCACCAGGTCACTGGATTCACCAGGTCACTGGATTCACCAGCTCAATGGCAGCCAGTTGCTGAATTGGACTGGACCACTGTCGACTGCCCCGTTCGAGACCCAACCGGAAAGGATGACAGGAGTGGAACCCGCGGGACGTCATGCTGAGTGTGGTGAGCCTTGTGATCTGGTCACCACGCTGTGTGTCCACTTCTGGTGTCCACGTGTCTTTTTCAGCCCGAGTGTTCAGGCTGTTTCCTTCAACTGGTGTGGTTCGGGCAACTGGTGTGGTTCAGGCAGCTGGTGTGGTTCGGGCAGCGTGTGGTTTGGGCGAGTAAATCTCGGGGGTCGTCCTCAGGGGGATTTCTCAGGAATGATGGCACAAACTGAAGCTTGTGTCGGGATGGACCTCGCCACCGCATGGTGACTGAAAAGCTCCATCCCAGGTGGGCCCGGTCGGCTCCGCCGAGGCGGCGAAGATCGGCCGCAAATCGGAGGCGCATTCGAATAGTAATATACGATCGTGCAGAAGTCAACTGATCGGTCTGCATGTGTTCACAAAAACCCCGGAGGGCTTCCTCGGTAAATCGCGGGTTTCTCCACAGACCGCACTTGCTACACTCCGCTGGCCCGAGCTCTTGTCGCTCCCGGCGCTTTTCTCAGAAACCTTGCGAGGCTGTGCACGTGCGCTGGTCGAAGACGTTCATCCCCACGATGAAGGAAAATCCCTCCGATGCCGAGATTCCCAGTCATCAGCTGATGCTGCGGGCGGGGCTGATTCGTCAGTTGATGGCCGGTGCCTACACCTACCTCCCCCTGGGGTGGCGGGCCGTGCGCAAAGCGGAAGCGATTGTTCGGGAAGAAATGGATCGGGCGGGAGCCATCGAGCTGTTCATGCCCGCACTTCAGCCGATTGATCTCTTCGAACGGACGGGGCGAAAGTCGGCTTTTGGCAATGTGCTGATCAACTTCCATATTACTCGCGGCGATCGGCGGGTCCATGTGGCACTCGGGCCCACCCATGAGGAAGTGATCACCGACCTGATCGCGCGGCACCTCAATTCGTACCGCCAGCTCCCGCTGTGCGTGTACCAGATCCAGACGAAGTTCCGCAACGAAGAGCGGCCCCGGTTTGGCGTGCTCCGGACCAGCGAATTCCTGATGAAGGACGCGTACAGTTTCGCCAGTAGCCTGGAACAGTTGAACTCGGTGTACGATGGGATGTACCACGCGTACTGCCGCATCTTCGCGCGGGCCGGTCTGAAATACCTGCCGGTCGAGGCGGAGAGCGGGCCGATTGGGGGGGACGCCTCGCACGAGTTCATGGTGCCGGCGAACAATGGTGAAGACCGCATCGTGCATTGTCCGAAATGCAGCTATGCCGCGAATCTCGAGCGGGCCGAGACGGGGCGCCGTGCCCATGCCGCGCCCCGATCGAACGGTTCGGCCCCACTGACGCAGGTGGCGACCCCGAACGCCACCAGTATCGAGCAGGTGAGCCGGTTATTGAAGACCTCTCCCGAACGAATGATCAAGACCCTGATCTATCAGGTCGATGGCAACCCGGTGGCGGTTCTGGTGCGCGGGGATCACGAAGCGAATGAGGCCAAGGTTCGCAGGGCCGCGGGAGGCCAGTCGGTCGAATTGGCCGACGTGGCGACCATTCAGAAAGTGACTGGGGCCCCGGTCGGGTTTGCTGGTCCGGTGGGGATCCAGTGCCCGCTGCTGGTCGACCATGATGTGGCTGAGCTGGTCGATGCGGTGACTGGGGGGAACGCGGCCGATATGCACACCACGGGAGTCAACATCGGACGCGACTACCAGGTGGAGACGACCCACGATTTGCGGATGGCGGCGGGGAATGATCCCTGTCCCCGCTGCGGCGGGACACTCGAACTTGTGCATGGCATTGAAGTGGGACACGTGTTCAAGCTGGGGACCAAATACAGCGTCTCGCTCAAGGCGGAGTACCTGGATGAGAAGGAACAGCTGAACCCGATGATCATGGGTTGCTATGGCATTGGAGTGAACCGGATTGTCGCGGCTTTGTGCGAGACGAGTTTCGACGAGAATGGACTGATCTGGCCCCTGTCGATCGCGCCCTACGAAGTGCTGGTGATCCCGTTGAATGTCACCGATCCTGAGACCATGGAGATTGCCGAGCGGACCTACCGGGAACTGCAGGCGCGGGGAGTCGATGTGTTGATGGACGACCGCGACGCCCGGGCTGGTGTGAAGTTCAAGGATGCCGATCTGATTGGCATTCCACTCCGGGTGGTGATTGGCGGAAAGGGGCTCAAGGAAGGGCAGGTGGAGGTGCGGTGGCGCTGGGAGGCGGACTCACGGCGAGTGCCTGTGGCCGAGGCCGTGGTGGCCGTCGACAACCTGCTGCGGGAGCGCAAGGCGGCCGATTTGGCGAAGGTTCCGCAGTAACTTCACAATTCCCTTGGAGTGATTTCCGTCCCCGTGCCGGACGAGAATCTCCGGCACGGGGAGCCTGGTCGGACGGAACCGTTCTGTGACGGCTGCGCCCTGGGGATTTCTGCCGTGGATTGTCTGCCGCAGCCGGGGGAGGCGGATATAGCACCCGCCAAAGCACGGTCCCGAGGGGGGACGCGTCAGGGTTCCAGGTGGACCTGGGGCAGAACGGCTCGCAGCTCGGACAGGGACTGATTCGACAAACCGGTCGAACCCAGGCTGAGCACTTTGAGCCGGGGGAGTTGGGCCAGCGGCCGCAGGTCGGCGAGTCCCACCGAGACTCCATTGAGGGAGAGATTCTGCAGGGACTTGAGTTCGGCCAGTTGCGGGAACGCGCTTGGATTGAGCCGATTGAAATCGAGTGCCAGAGAAGTCAGGTGCTGGAGCCCGGCGAGACTGCCAAGTCCTGAACCATTCAGCCGGTTGCGGGTCAGTGTGAGGGCTTGGAGTTGCTTGAGAGCTTTGAGTTCGGCCAGTCCCTTGTCGGAGATGGGCATATCGACCAAGGAGAGTTCCCGTAGGGCATGCAGCTTTCCGAGTTCGACCAGAGAGCTGTCGTTCAGCTTCGAGCAGCCCAGGAAGCTGACTGATTCGAGATTGGGAAGCCGGGTCAGATGCTGCAGCGTCTCGTTGGTCACCAGGGGAGAGAGCTGGGCCTTCACGCCCAGGACTTTGGCGGGGTCGGAGGGGAGATCTGAGAGGAATTCCACCTCGAGGACGAACCGGGGAGAGTTGTTGGGACCTGGCAGGGGCCAGGGGGTGGCCCCCGGAGTTTGTCGGGAGGACTCGGTCAGCAGGACCACTCCCGCGTCCACCAGATCTGCGAGAAAGGACGGGGCGTTCGGCTTGGATGCTGATCCCTTGCGCTGGGAATCGCGCCCGGCGGGCGGACGGGAGCTGGAGAGTGTGTCGGTCGGTTTGGGCCCGGTGTCTGACGACGAAAGCAGGTACCAGCCGAGGAGCAGCGACAGGCCCATGGTGACGCCGGCCACCTCCCGCCACCGGGGGTGAGGGAACATCTTGCGTGAGCTGCCGATGTTGGCGGATGACTGTCTGCCGGGAACGGATACTGTCCTTGACGAGTCGGAAGCGCCGGCGTCGTCCTCGAGGTTGACGAGGAACTTCTGGTAGTCCTCGGCGGCCAGATTCCATTCGGAATTCTGATCCACGGAGGGATTGGCCGCCGCGGTTCCGCGCCGACGCGCCTGTCCCATCAGGGAATGGGGCAGCAGGGCGGCGGCGAGTTCAGCCGGGGTCTGGTACCGTTCGGCCGGATTCCGCCGCAGCATCTGGGCAACAATCTCGTCGATCTCCTGGGGGATCTCGGGCCGGAGTGACCGGACTCGGGGAGCCTCATGATAGACTCGCTGCAGCAGCTTTTCGGTCAGGTTTTCGACAGGGAAGGGAATCTGCCCGGTCAGCATTTCAAAAAAGGTGCAGCCCAGGGAGTAGATATCGGCCCGAACATCGGCAGACTTCGAGTTCTGGGCCTGTTCGGGAGCGATATAATCGGGGGTTCCGACAGCCTGACCGACCCGTGTCAGTCCTCCATCCTCTTCGGTCTCGCTGACAAATCGCGCCAGTCCAAAATCGAGAATCTTGACGCTGGGATGGATTTGGGAGTCGGTCTGGCAGACCATCAGGTTGGCCGGCTTGATGTCGCGGTGCACCATCCCCTGGTCTGCGGCGTGCTGCAGCCCCAGCGCCGCCTGCCGGATGCATTCACAGATCCAGGGGAGCGTCATCGGCTGGTGCGACGTGATGTAGTTCTTGAGGTCGCGGCCCTCGATGTACTCCATGACCAGCAGATAGGTCCCATTGACCTCATCGGCATCGTAAGCCCGTACGATGTTCGGGTGGTCGAGCGATGCGGCCGATTCGATTTCCCGTAAAAAGCGGGGGAGTCCCGTCGACTTTTTGAGGGATTTGGGCTTCAGGACCTTGACGGCCACCACCCGGCCAATGTCAGGCCGAATCGCTTTGAAGACGGCACCCATGCCGCCGGATCCGATCAGTTCGAGCAGTTTGTATCGGCCAATGAAGAACTGGCAGCGACCCTCGAGGAGGGTGAGCGCCTGCCACTTGGTCAGCCACCCCATACGGACCAGGCGCCGCGCCAACTGCTCGCAGCTGTTCGCCCCCAGTTTGGAGAGAGTTTCCAGCTCCTCGTCGGTTAGCAGTCGGCTCCGCTGCAGCAGATCGGTGAATTCCACGATCGACTTGGGCTGCATGGTGCTGGTCGTGGGGAAAGAACACGGGGAGGGGAAGGTGTCTCATCAGGCCGGCCCAAAGCCGGTGCGACTCTGGAGGAACAATACTTCCGCCCCATGCTACGGGTGTTCGGGGTATGAATTCAATTGCGGATTACCGGCAATTCCAGACGTGGATTTGCTGATCCCCTCTCGGCGGTGGCCGGATGCGAAGCTTCACGAACCTGGGATCCCCTCCCCGATCGGTCGGAACTGTGTGCGGCGGAGTAGATTCCGGTAGAATCGGGCCATGAAGAAGCACCCGGATCTGGCCAACCGAGCCTTGGAATGCATACGGACTGCAGGTCCCGGCGGCGTGTTGGCCTCCGACCTGGTCCGGAGTCTGGAATTGCGCGGTCGTGGCCAGGGCGAGCTGGACCGTGTCCTCGGCGAATTGCTGGAGACCGGACGAATCGAGCGATGCGGAACCAACCATCTCCGGCTGACTCCCCGCAGTCGCACTTACTCCGGAATCGTCCGGATGCGGAGTCCAGGCCGCGGTCTGGTGGTGCCGCAGCCGGGCAAGCCCTGGCCCCCGCTCAAGCCCCCGGGGAAACTGTCCCTCGATCCCGCCGATGCGTTGCGGGTCCGGGATGGAGATCTGGTGCAGTTTCATCTGCAGCCTGCCCGGGGAGTCCGGCCAGCCCGGGCCCGTCTGGCGGAGATTCTGCGGAGCACTTCCACGCGTCAGGCGGGGACCTATTTCGAACGGGGTGAGAATCGCTGGGTGGCGCTTGATGGAGATCATGAGCAGCCCCCGGTCGCCATCGGTGATCCGGGCAGTCTGCCATTGCGGCCTGGAGACAAGGTTATTGTCGAGGTCCTGCGGTATCCCGATCGGGAGGACCCGGGCGAGGCGGTGCTGATCGATGTTCTGGGACCCCCGTCCACCCCGGGGATTGAGATCTCGACCGTGATGCACGAACTCGGTCTGCCCGATCGCTTTCCCCAGGCGGTCGAGTCCGAGGCCTCGCGGCGCGCCGCTGAATTCGACGAAACCGATTTGGGAGGACGCCGCGATCTGACGCACACCCTCTCGATTACGATCGACCCGACCGACGCACGGGATTTTGACGATGCCGTGTCTGTCGAACGGCTGGCGGATGGGACCTGGCGGCTGTGGGTCCACATTGCGGACGTCTCCTGGTTCGTAACCCCGGGCGGGGCGATCGACCAGGAGGCCCGCCTGCGGGGAACCAGCGTCTATCTTCCCGGTCGGGTGTTGCCCATGCTGCCCGAGGTACTGTCGAACGCTCTGGCGAGCCTTCAGGCGGGTCGGGTGAGATATACAGTGACTGTCGACATGCGGCTGGGCGGGGATGGGACGCTGTTGTCTTGTGAGTGCTATCGCAGCGCGATCCGGGTGACCCGCCGGATGACCTACGAAGAGGTCTCCGCGGTGTTTGCCGCCACGCGACGCCCGCCAGATCTGCCCGCCGAAATCTGGGAACTTCTGCGGGAGATGCGGCAACTCGCAGCGATGCTACACCAGCGGCGTCTGGCCCGCGGAGCAATCGAACTGGAACTGCCAGAGGTGCGGATTGACTGGGGAGCCGCGGGACAGGTGTTGGGAGCGCATCTGGTGCCTCACGATGAGAGCCATCGGCTGATTGAAGACTTTATGTTGATGGCGAACACGGCCGTGGCCCGACAGTTGGCGTCGGCCAAGGTGCCGTTTCTGGGACGGACCCATCCGGCACCCGAGCCATTGCGTCTGCAGGGGCTGTTGCGGTTCGCCAGGGGGGCGGGTTGTGCGATCCGGAAGATCTCTGGACGGGGAGATCTGCTGGGGCTGCTGGAAATGGCCCGGGGCCGGGCGTATGAACCGGCCATCCATCAGGCGGTCTTGCGCAGTCTCAGCCAGGCCCATTATTCACCTCGTCTGGAGGGGCATTTCGCCCTGGCCCTCGACGACTATTGCCACTTTACCAGCCCGATCCGCCGCTATCCCGACCTCATCGTGCATCGTCAACTGGTGGCGTTGGTCTCGGGCCAACGCGGAGGTCCCAGGCCGGGGGGAGCGGAAGAATTCGAGCGATTGGGTGAAGAGTGTTCGTTTACCGAGCGGCGGGCCGAACGAGCCGAGCGGGTGGCGACCCGATTGCGGCTGTTGCGTTATCTGCAGGACCATCTGGGCCGCGTTTGCCAAGGTCAGGTCACCGGGGTGTCTCCCCTGGGGTTGTACTTGAGGCTCGACTTCGTGCCCGTGGAGGGACTGCTGAAGCTGGGGAACCTGCCGGGGGGGCGATTTCGCTTCGATGCGGAGACGCAATCGCTGGCCGGGACTCGCTCGGGGGAGAGATTGCGGTTGGGCGATCGGTTGACAGTCCGGATTGCCCGGGTCGATGTCCGCCGGCGGACCCTGGAGTTGACCTCGGGGGAGGATTCGACGAACCGAAGCGCCCGGCGAGAGCGGGAGGTTGTCGCCCGAACGGGGGATTCTCCTTCGCGAACTGCCGGGGGCGGCCGAGGTGACAGTCGACAGGGGCCGGGAGAAGCTGTCGGTGACGCGGACCCGGGTCGGTCAACGGATGGGAGGAGGACCAGAAAAGATTCGGTGCGAGCCCGGCGGCGCAAGCCAATCACACCCAAACACCGTCGACGAAAGGGACCGGACCGTGGCCGCAGTGGGGGAAGTCCCCGTCGGTGAGGCATGGGCGGGGGTTGGACCGCATTTTTCCCAACCATTGGAATGGTCCGGTCTGGGGGAACCGGGGGATGAATTGCGTAAAACAAGCGGTTTGATGCCATTTCCTTGCGGTTTGGCGGGGAGCGGCTTGGATTGAACGTGGCGCAGGTGGCCCTATAATCCCACGCAGTTTCATCCGTCCGCTTCGCAAGGAGTCTCGATTGAGCTGGGTGATCAAGGCTTTCAGTTCGTCCATTGGCAAAAAATTGCTGTTGGCGATATCCGGTCTGGCACTCTGCGGGTTCCTGGTGGCGCACCTGGCGGGGAACTTGCTGCTGTATGTGGGGCCCGAGGTGTACAACAAGTATGCCGACGCGCTCCACGCCCAGAAAATTCTGCTGCCAATCGCCGAAGTGGGGCTTTTGGGATTGTTCGTGATCCATCTGGCGAACGCCCTGCGAACGAATCGCGAGAATCGAGAGGCTCGGCCTGTCGGGTATGAGGTCCGGCAGTCGAAACAACCTCCCTCGGCATTTCTGAAGCCGGCCTCTTCGGTGATGTACGGAACCGGCATTGTTGTGCTGCTGTTCCTGTTGCTTCACCTGAGTGATTTTCGGTTTGAATTGAGAAATCCGGCGGTGGCTGAGTTGACGCCCTTCAACAAGGCGCAGGTGCTGCTGCGGGATCCTCTGACGGCGATCGTGTACATCATTGGAAGTTGCTCTTTGGGCTACCACGTGTCACACGGGGTGCAGAGTGCGTTTCAGACTCTGGGGGTGAATCACCCCAAGTACAACTGGCTGATCGGAACGGTCAGCAAGGCGTTTGGACTGCTGGTGGCCTTGGGCTTTGGCAGCTTTCCCCTCTGGGCCTGGGCCTTTCATTCCTAGGGAAGGTGAAGAAGCATGACGACGACTGCTTCGTCGGTGTTGGATGGTCGCTGCCCCACGGGACCGATTTCGGAGCGTTGGGAGAAGCGGAAAAACGAGTTGAAGTTGGTGAGTCCCACCAACAAACGGAAATACGAGATCCTCGTGGTGGGCACGGGACTGGCGGGGGCGAGTGCCGCCGCTTCGCTGGCCGAATTGGGATACAACGTCAAAGCGTTTTGTTTCCAGGATACTCCCCGACGTGCGCACAGCATTGCGGCACAAGGGGGGATCAACGCGGCCAAGAACTATCAGAACGACGGGGACAGCGTCTTCCGGTTGTTCGCCGACACGATCAAGGGGGGCGATTTCCGCAGCCGCGAAAGTAATGTCCACCGCCTGGCCGAGTTGAGCGTCAACATCATCGACCAATGTGTGGCACAAGGGGTTCCTTTCGCCAGAGAGTATGGAGGATTGCTTTCGAACCGCACCTTTGGCGGAGCGCTGGTCTCGCGTACGTTCTATGCCCGCGGTCAAACCGGTCAGCAGCTTCTGCTGGGGGCGTACAGTGCGCTCATGCGTCAACAGCACGTCGGCCGGCTCAAGGTTTTCGCCCGACGCGAAATGCTCGACGTTGTGGTGGTGGACGGCGTTGCTCGCGGGATCGTCGTCCGCAATCTGGTGACCGGGCAACTGGAGACGTACTCTGGTCATGCGGTGCTGCTCTGCACGGGGGGTTATGGCACAGTTTACTACCTCTCAACCAACGCCAAGGGGTGCAATGTCACCGCGAACTGGCGGGCCTACAAGCGAGGTGCGTACTTCGCCAATCCGTGCTACACCCAGATTCATCCCACCTGCATTCCGGTGCATGGAGACTATCAATCGAAGCTGACGCTGATGAGCGAAAGCTTGCGGAACGACGGGCGGGTGTGGGTCCCGGCCAAGATGGGTGATCAGCGATCTCCCGATCAGATCCCTGATGCGGATCGAGATTATTATCTCGAGCGGCGCTATCCCACCTATGGCAACATGGCGCCTCGTGATGTGGCTTCGCGGGCTGCCAAAGAGCGGTGCGATCTCGGTTATGGCGTCGGAGCAGGTGGTCAGGCGGTGTATCTCGATTTCACCGATGCCATCCGCCGGGATGGAGAGGCGGCGATTCGGGCCCGGTACGGCAACCTCTTCGACATGTACCACAAGATCACCGATGAGAATCCCTACAGTAGCCCCATGCGAATCTACCCTGCCGTGCACTACACGATGGGAGGATTGTGGGTCGATTACCATCTGCAGAGCACCATTCCAGGGCTCTTCGTGCTGGGTGAGGCGAACTTCAGCGATCACGGGTCCAATCGTCTGGGGGCAAGCGCACTGATGCAGGGCTTGGCGGATGGGTATTTTGTGGCCCCGTATACCGTGGGTGATCACATTGCCAGTCGCAAGCTCGCTCCGGTGACGACGGATCATCCTGAATTCGAACGGTGTGTTGGCGAAACCCGTGCCCGGATTTACAAGTTGCTGAACGTCAACGGACGCCGCTCAGCCGACAGTTTCCACCGGGAACTGGGGAAGTTGATGTGGGATTACTGCGGGATGTCCCGGAGCGAGAAGGGACTTCAGCAGGTGATTCAGAAGATTCGCGGGCTGCGTGAGGAGTTCTGGCAGAATGTCAAAGTTCCGGGCTCGGGCAATGCGCTCAACCAGAATCTGGAACAGGCGGGGCGCGTGGCCGACTTTTTGGAATTCGGAGAATTGCTGGCTCTCGATGCCCTGACGCGGCGTGAGTCGTGCGGGGGCCATTTCCGTGAAGAGTACCAGACGAAGGACAACGATACGCTGCGCGATGACGCGAACTTCAGTCATGTGGCGGCATGGCGGTTCGCGGGTGAAAACCAGGATCCTGTCCGGCACGTGGAACCGCTGTCATTCCAGGATGTGCAGCCGGTCCAGAGGAGTTACAAGTAATGAGCGACGGCTCGATGAGTTTGACCCTGAAGATCTGGCGCCAGGCTGATGCCTCGTCGCAAGGGGATTTCCGGGTCTACAAAGTGCATGGCATCTCCCCTGACCAGTCGTTCCTGGAGATGTTGGACGTCTTGAATGAGCAACTCATTCAACAGGGAGAGGAACCTGTGGCGTTTGACCACGATTGCCGCGAGGGGATCTGCGGAATGTGCAGTCTCATGATCAACGGTCAGGCCCATGGTCCAGAGCGGACCACGACCACCTGCCAGTTGCACATGCGGCATTTCCGCAGTGGCGATACCATCGTGATTGAGCCTTGGCGTGCCAAGGCGTTTCCGGTGCTGCGTGATCTGGTGGTGGATCGATCCGCTTTCGACCGGATTATCAGCAAGGGGGGATATGTTTCGGTCAACACCGGAAATGCCCCGGACGGCAACGCGATTCTCATTCCCAAAGAGAATGCCGACAAGGCTTTTGAAGCGGCAACCTGTATCGGCTGCGGAGCCTGTGTCGCAGCGTGCAAGAACGCCTCGGCCATGTTGTTCGTATCGGCGAAGGTCTCGCAGATGGCGATGCTCCCGCAGGGCCAACCCGAGCGAACCATGCGGGTGCAGTCGATGGTGGCGCAAATGGATGCCGAAGGGTTTGGCGGTTGTACCAACACCAATGAGTGCGAGGCGGCCTGCCCCGTGGGAATCTCCGTCGAGAACATCGCCCGCCTGAATCGCGAATATCTTCGGGCGGTGACTGTGGGGCGCAGCTAAGCGGCGTTGGTTAATGATTCTGGTCCAGCCGGGGATGCACGTTGGGTGTCGTCCCCGGCTGTTCTGTAATTGGATCGCGATGCGGCTCGTTGTTTGTTGTCTGTCGTTTGGAATCGGTTTTGACTGGAATTTGTGAAGAACGCACTTGGCTCGGATCAAGTTCTTCAAAAGCTTTCAGGCGCTGACTGGCTTGCGCCTGTCTCCAGTATTTCCAGCCCGGAATGAAGAAACAGAGGGCGGAAACAATTCCATAGATCGACAGCCCCAGGTCAGGCAGCCCGACCTGACGGATTTCGGCCATCAGCAGTGCCGTAGCGAAGAGCGCGATGGCTTGCAGGTAAAACTGGCCTGAAAGAGTCCCGGCCTTGACCATGAAAACGGTTGCGCCGATCAGGGGCAAAACCGGTGACAGATTCAGAACCGGCATCCCGAGCAGTGTCTCGACCGCAAACAGCAACGAACTGGCGAGCATGCTCGCCCCCCAGATGTGGGCAATTTGTCGCTCGACGAACGTGATGGGTCCGGCTTTGCGGCGTAGGGTCCAGAAGACCAGTGCCCACGCCCCCAAGCCCAGGATCCACAGGCCCAGATAGGGAAGCCGGGACTCAATGTGCCGCCATTGGAACCAATTTGTGACAGTGCACAGCATCAACAGCACCAGGCTGTGCAGCATCCACAACAGACCCCAGTTTTCCAGCACGACGGCGTGGTGCGTCTCGCGGAACAACCGGTTGATCAGCTGCAGGATTGTGGTCGAACGAGCCGAAATCGGCTCGTTGGAGAGCCATGCCTGGAGATCGTCGGCCAGGTCGTCGGCGGTGGCGTATCGGAGCTCGGGAGGTTTTTGCAGGCATTTGAGAGCAATCATCTCCAGTTCGGCGTCGGCGGCGGGATTCAGCATCCGGGGCGCCACTGGCTCCTGTTCGAGGACCTGCAGCAGGAGATCGACTGGTGAAGCCGCCTGAAACGGAGGGCGTCCAGTCAGACACTGGTACAGCAGGGCTCCCAGGCTGTAGATGTCACTCTGGGGGCCGACCGAGCTATTGCGGCCCGTTGCCTGTTCCGGAGACATATAGCTGGGGGTTCCCATGATCACCCCCGTGCGGGTGAGGCTTTCGGAACGATTCGACTGCCACGCCCCGTCGGGCAGCAGCCGTTCGAGCAGTTGTCGCGAATAGGTTTCTCCCGAGGGAGTTTCCCCCGCATCACGGCCGGATTCCGATTCACCCGGGATGCGCTGAATCGCCACCCGCTTGGCGAGCCCAAAGTCCCCCACATGGGCCCGGCCGGCTTCATCGATCAGAATGTTCGAAGGTTTCAGGTCTCTGTGCACGATTCCGTGGGCGTGCGTATGAGCGATCGCACGAGAGATTTCGAGGATCAGGCGTGCCGCCAGGCGGGCTGTCAGGGGGCCCTCGGTCAGCCGTGACGCGAGGGTACAGCCCGGAACATATTTCATGGTGAAATAGGGTTGGCCCTCGAACTCACCCACTTCGTAGATCGGGATGACCTGGGGATGGTCGAGGTGGGCACTGGCCAGAGCTTCGGCGCGGAAACGCGCCAGGTCATGAGACGTGGCGAGTGGCCCACGGCGGATCATCTTCAGGGCGACAATTCGCCCCAGGGTCCGGTGGCGGGCGCGGTAGACCACCCCCATGCCACCCTCTCCCAGTTGATCCAGCAGGATATAGTCGCCGAATTGCCGTCCCGCCTCGACGGGGAACTCAACTTGTGCTTCCGCATCGATCCCAACCGCCATCGCGGTCTGCGTTCGGGGAGCCAGACACTCGGCCAGTTCCGCCATCGGCCAGACTTCCCGCAATTCATCGGCCAGGTCGGGATGGCGCGCCGTGGCGCTCTCCAGGTCGGGGATTTCTCCCCGCCGCGCCTGAGCCAAAAGACTGTTGATCAGCCCTGCGAGTTGTTCGTCGCGATCCATGGAAGCTGCGAGAGGGAAAGATGGATCGCCGTGCTGCGATCTCACGGCCCGACCACTGGCGAAGTCCCCGCGGTGGCCGACCGCGCCCACCAGAGGCAGGCCGCCGACAAAATCAGGATGCACCATTCTCCCACGGCCAGCGACTTGGTGAAACTGGGAATTCCGGGAATCGTCAGCAGAGTCCAGGAACGGACCGCGACGAGGCACAAATGAATGAGAAAGCAGGCTTCCAGCATCGCGGGCAGGCGTTCGGGCCGCAGCCAGGGTTGGAGGAACAGCAGTCCCAGGGCCAATTCCAGCCCTCCATAGACCACCATGTACTCCGAAACACCCGCTCCCGGGATCAACTCAAAGCCAATCGAGCGAGCGGTCTGCTCCGGGCGGGCGAGGCACCATCCCCCCAGTGCCACGTAGGTCAGTCCCACCAACGTCAAGAATCCACGAATCCACATCTCAAACCCCATTTCATCAGGGAAGAAACTGAGCCCGTTCCTCGGGCGTGGGGAGCCGACACGACTCCGTTTTTCCAAACCAGCGGTAACGTCTCCGGGCAATCAATTCATAGCCCCAGTTCCTGAGAAATCTTGGGACGAGTCGAAGAGCCCAACCGCAACACGGCCAGGGAAACGGCAAGGTGCACAGGATCCTCCAGACGGCATCCGACTTTTCATAGATTCCCGCAGGTTCCCACAGCACCACCGAATCGGGATTCATCCGCGCTCCTCCCGGCAAAGTCTGGGAGGCCGTCGTTCCCTGCAAAGGGGCGAACTTCAGCCGCCGTCGCCGATCGTGGCGGAACAGAAAGTCAATCCAGCGACTGCAGAGCCCGCAGACCCCATCGTAGAACACCACTGAGGGTTGGTGGACTGGAGAGCAAGGGTCGGCATCCATCGGCTGGTCCGTCAGGGGAACAGAAACACCTTCCGAAAAGCCTAGACCAACCCTCCCGGAAGGAAAAGGCCAGTCCTGCAATCAAGCCCCAGTCAAGCCGGGCCTTCCGGGGCGCAGCCTGAGAGTTCCCACACAATCGACTGCGGTTTCTGCGAATCGTCTTCAGCGATCGGTTCCCGCGACGATCATCACCGCAGGCGATCCCGAAGAACTCTTACTATCGTCAAGGTCACTCCCAGCTTGGCTGAATTGCGTGGACGGAAAAGTTTTCGGCTCCTGCCTAATCTTCCAAGAGTTCGATAACTCATGGAAATGTGTGCTGGTTAGGGAAAACCTGCGGCGGGCAGGGAATGGTCCGCAAGCTTCACCTAGACAAGATCACCGGCGACGCCATCATGTTCGATTTGATTGTTGTGGGGAACACCACGGAGGCCTCCGAAGCCGCGGTGGCAGCGGGCCGCCTGGGGGCTCGTGTCGCCCTGATTCATCCCTGCTTGTCTGGATGGGCGGCTCCCGGGGGGGCCGCGGACTGGCTCCGGCGGCTACGCGACGCCATTTCGAGCTGCACACTCCCGGTCTTTCCGGACAGCCCCCGCCGACGTTCTTCCTCGGGTCTTCCCAGTCCCGCTGTCCTCGCGGAAGAGGTCATCGAGCGCGATCTCTGCGCCCATCGCGTGATCCAGCAGCGTCTCGACAGGTGGCGGGTCCAGTGTTCCGAGGGGCAAGTCTGCTTCCAGATGGACGGTGAATTGTCTGTGCGTACCGCCGGACGGGAATTGCGGCTGCGCAGCAACCGAGTCATCTTGGCCACCGGGACCCGCACAGACATGCCCGAGTGGGCCCGTGCCAAGGGACCTCACGTACTTTCGGTCGACGAAATTCCCGCGCTGGGTGAGATTCCCCGTTCGCTGCTGGTTGTTGGGGGAGGTACCACGGGTTTGGAGGCGGCATTCCTGTTCAGCCTGTTGGGAACCCGGGTGACTCTCATCGACCGTCATCCACGGCTGGCCCTGGGGCCCGCGATTCCGGCGACCACCATCCTGAGACACCTCCAGCGTTTGGGGGTCCGAGTGCTGCTGGATTCGGAGGTCACGACTGCGTCCGAAAACCCGGAGGGTTCCGTCTCTGTCGAGCTGCTCTCGGGAGATCGCCTGTCGGCCGAGCGACTGCTGGTCACCACCGAACGCCTGGGCCAGACCGAAGGAATGGGGCTGGAGGAACTCGGTGTGCGCCGTGATGAGCGTGGGAGACTCTGGTGCAACGAGCAGCTGCAGACCTGGAGCCCGGGCGTCGTCGGGTTGGGCGATGTGGTTGGGCACCCGCGTGAGCTGGCCGAGAAACCCACGGCTCCCCGCGACTTGGTGTGGTCGCTGCTGGGAAAGTCGGCCGTTCTCCCCACCCGGGGGATTGTCCACTCCGCCCCCGTGCCCGTTGCGGCGGGGAAGCCGGATTGACCCGCGATCCCCGTATCAGCGCAGTGGCTGTACCCGTCAGCAGTCTGGCCGCAACTCTCATTCAGGAAGAAATCCAACCGGGTTCTCGTCAATGGAATTCCGGTGGTGGCGTCTTCCGGACTGGATTTTGTCACCGCACCAGAACCCGTCGTCGATTCCCTTCAATCGATTGACGGCCGATTGCGCTCGGCACGCAGGGCGGACAGCACCCGCCCGATGTCGGCTGGGAGCGGGGCATGGAACTCCATCGCGTCGCGGGTGATCGGATGCAGGAACTGCAGACGTTCGGCATGCAGCGCCTGTCGGTCGAGCAGCAGCGGGTTGAGAGGATCGTCCGGCTCCTGTGCCGGGGGGAGGCCGGTCTCCTCATCCTCATCGTCAGTCTCTGGATCCCGGGTTCGCAGCGCCTGTCCTGTTTTAGGCAGGCTGGCTCCCGCCCCAAAAAACGGGCTTGGCAGTCGGGTCACGCGATGCCGCAAATCGGACTGACGAAACACAGCGCTCGGTCCATAGAATTCGTCCGCGAGCAGGGGATGCCCGATCGAGGACAGGTGGACCCGAATCTGGTGCAGGCGTCCCGTCAGCGGTCTGGCCCTTACAAGAGCATATCCCGGGAACCGCTCGACCACTTCATATTTGGTTCGTGAGGGGCGCGGATCGATCGCGTCGGTCGAAACCGACATGCGGATGGTCCCCCCGCCAGGCCATTGACCAATCGCCGTGCCCACCTCACCTGTTTCAGCCTCGGGCTCACCGTAGACCAGCGCCAGGTAAGCCTTGGAAACTCGTCCCTGTTCCCAGCTGATTCCTAAATGACGGTGCGCCAGATGGTCCTTCGGGCAGACCATGACTCCGCTGGTCAGACGATCGAGCCGGTGAACGATCCCGGGGCGGACCAATCCCGGCAATTGCGTCTGGCGGTCGAAGTGCGCCTGAAGCGCGTTGGCGAGTGACCCGCTGGAAAAATTGCCGCACGGATGCACCACCAGATCGGCGGGCTTGTTGACCACCACCAGCCATTGGTCCTCGTAGAGAATCTCGAGGTCTCGCGGCTCGGCGGGCAGCAGGTGATCGGGAGGTTCCAGCAGCCGCACCCGTACCGTTTGTCCACGATAAACCCGGGAAGTCGACTCCGCCGGCACTCCCTCGATCCGCACCTGGCCCGCCCGCACCAGCCGCTGCATCCGGTAGGGAGTGTAATTGCGGAAGTGACGCACCAGGAACGAATCGATGCGGACTCCATGCAGGTAGTTTTCAACGGTGAGGTCGGCTTCGAAGGGGGCGTGAATGTCAGACGACATGGAACCGGGAGGAGAGAGAGAACCCATGAGGGAACGGCACAACGACAGCTGGCGGAGTCGCAGACTTCGGGGTGCAATCCCTAGGGAAACGGCCCACGGCCGAAAACCATCAGCGTGATGTCGTCGTGTTGGGGGCTTCCGGCGGCATGACGGTGGACATCGTCCATGATGGCATTTCCCAGCAGGTCGGGCCTGGGAGACGATCGGGTGACGACGCTGCGCAGCCGATCCAGGCCATAGAGGGCTTCGTGGGAATCGTGGGCCTCGCTGATCCCATCGGTATAAATCACCACGCTCTCGCCGGGTGCCAGAACGCGGCGGACCGTCTCGAATTCCAGTTGGTCGACAATCCCCACCGGGAGGCCGACCACCGCTTCGGAAATTTCCTCGATCGTCCCATTGGATCGGCGGATGAGGGGCGACATATGTCCGCCGCTCACGATGGTCCATTCGTGGGTGTTCAGGTCAAGACTCGCCAGGATCAGAGTCACAAACCGCCCCTCGATCATGTTCGAGCCCACCTGGGTGTTGATGCGCCGTAGTGCCTCCCCCACATCGGGGACGAATTCCAACGTACTCTGCACCACGCTCGACAGCCGCGACATGATCAGCGAGGCCGCCACTCCCTTTCCGGCCACGTCGCCAAACGCCATCCAGACGCGCGAGCCCTCCATCACCCGGCAGTCGTAGTAATCACCTCCCACCGCCTGGGCAGATTCATACGCCGCGAAGAAGCTGTAACCCGGTACCTGGGGCAGCGTGGCGGGAAGCAGCGCCCGCTGGACCTGGGCCGCCGTCCGCATCTCGGTGTCATACTTCTGCTTCTCGACGTAAGACTCGAACAGCCGTGCGGTCTCGTAGTTCAACGCGGCCTGGCCGGCGATGGCGGCCAGCAGATCGAGATCATCCCGGCTGAACTGACCCGACAGCCGGTTGGTGTCGATGTGGATCAGCCCGATCGGCTCGCCCGCAAGTCCCAGCAGGGGCATGCACATCATCGAGCGCGACTTGAAATTCGCCACCGACTCGCCCGGGTTGAACGAGCCCACTTCGTCTGCCGAAAGAATGCCCTGACGTTTTTCAAGCACCTGGTTCACGATGGTGCGGCTCAGGACCACGCTCTCATCCTCTCTGGGGTCGCGGTGTCGAAAGGCACGGGGAATCATCTGTCCGGTGGCGGAGTCTTTCAGCAGAATGACTCCGCGGTCCACCGACGGAAAAATCCGAAACAGGCTCTCCAGGATGCGGGGCAGAATCAATTCGAGTTCAATGGTTCCCGCCAGAGCCTGGCTGATTTCGATGATGGCCTTCAACTTCTCCTGCGGTTTGGCCTGCAGGATTCCGAACCGGCTGGAAGTCGAGTCGAGCGTGGCAGTCACCACGCCGGACGAGCGGGCGTCGTCTGAGATGCACACGCTGAGGTTCGGGGGCAGGGCGGAATGCTCTTCGGCGAGACGCCGTTCCTTCGGTACCACCGGCAGGTTGAAGCGCATCATGAACGGACCCAGTTTAATCCGTTCGTCGTCCTTCAGTTCCGTCAGTTCGGCAATCCGCTTGCCATCGACGAAGGTTCCATTCGTGCTGGCCAGGTCCTCGATGAAGTACCGCGCTCCCCGCCGCAGAATCCGGGCATGCCGGGTCGACACCATGTTCGATTCGATGGGAATATCACAGGTCTTCGCCCGCCCGACAATCGTCTCGTCCTGCACGAGTTCATACGTCATGGTCTCGCCCGACTTGAGGACGATGATCTGTGCCCGGCTCTGTTCTGCCATCGATGTTGCTCTCGCTCCCGTTGCGTCGCCCAGGATTCTCGTCTTCTCTGAACCACCTGTCCGGAAGAACGCCCCTGTCCGCCACCATGACCAGCTTGGCTGCGTGCGGAGGATTTCCGGATGCTCTCCTCGCCAACTCCGGGCGGGGCTTCCCAGCCGACCCGCTGGCCGAATGGCCGCTTCAGCGTCCCGGAAAGATCCGCTCGGTGTTATCGCACAGAATGGTCTTTCCCAACTCAACCGCCTTCGACTCGCTCCATTCGCGGGCGAGCACGAAGTCTTCCGCCAACACCTTCGCCAAGACCCGCCGAAACATGCCGAACTTCGGCTTCGCAAACTCCAGCTTGTACATGTCGCTGTAGTATCCAATCTGTTTGGTCTGTGGTACGGCCTGCAGCCGGGCCCGCAGGTCGGGTTCGATGTACGCCGGGATGTTCGAGTACCACCAGTGGCTGCTGGTCACCACATTGGGGAAAATCCAGGCGTAGCTCACCAGTTCCTGGTTGACTCCGTGGGCCAGCACCGAAATGGGGAAAGTCACCTGGGGAAACGCGTTGAACAACGCCGCGTACTGCAACAGCGAGCAGCGGCTGTCGAACAGATCCTGCCCCTGGTAGACCCCCGCGGGGTAGACCCGGCGATTGACACCAATCATGAGATCGAACGGCAGCCGGGCCTGGGCACATTCCTGCGCCAGGCACCAGAACACGAACCGCGACAGAATCGCCTGTTCGGACAAGGCCAGCGGACGGCCATGCCGCAGCGCGGCCAGCAGCGGCTCCACCACGGCATCGGCCACTGGTGACGGGGAAAAGTCGGGAGGAAGCGAAATCGCACAGGCCCGCGCATGGTTCGTAAGGAAGTGGGCAAACAAACCCGATATCCCCCGACGCAGCCCGGCCACCTCCCAGGCTTCCTGTCCGGTCACCTTTTGGAAACGCCCTCTGGTCTCAGGCTGCCCCAGCCGGAAGACCAGATCGTCGGTCCGCAGGCAGGGAATGTAGAAGGTCGTGTCGAAATCTTGCAGCGGATCGTCGAAATCGTTGGTGAGGAAGACCCCGCTCAG
>CAIOTJ010000460.1 GCA_903861195.1 uncultured Planctomycetaceae bacterium
CAAGGAGTGCGGAATGAAGAGTCTGAAACGGAGCGGCGAGGTTCGAGGTGGTTCGCGGGGTGGCTTCACCCTGATCGAGCTGCTGGTGGTGATCGCGATCATTGGGATTCTCGTGGCGTTGCTGCTGCCGGCGGTCAATGCGGCCCGCGAGGCGGCCCGGAAGGCGACCTGCAAGAACAATCTGCGGCAGATTGGGATTGCCCTGCACCTGTTCGCTTCGGGGGATCCCGGTGACCGGCTCTGCTCGGGAGCCTACGACGCGACTCGTGACGGCTGCCCCGACACCTACGGCTGGGTGGCTGACATCATCAAGGTCAAGGCGGGGCTTCCCAACGACATGATGTGCACCTCCAATCCCATGAAGGGGCTGGAGAAGCTGAACGACCTGTATGGCAAGAACACCTCCAACGCCAATACCACCCCGGTGGAGCGGCAGAACAAGGGGCGGTGCAACGCCGCCAACCTGTGGCCCCTGTCGAGTGGAGCACCCACGGCGGTGCTGACCCCCGATCGGGCGAAGTCGATCGCCTCGTTTGTGCGGGACGGCTACAACACCAACTATGCGTCAAGCTGGTTCATGGTCCGCAGTGGACCGAAGTTGATCACGGTGGGGACCGGCAATGCCGCGACCCTGTCGATCGACCCGCTGACCGGCAATGCGACGGACGGGAACGGTCCTGACATGAAGGATCTGCGGAACACCAAGGGGCAGTTGACCCGCCGGTTCTGTGAGCAGGGGGATGTGCCCATCTCGAACATTCCGCTGCTGGCCGACGCAGCCCCCGGCGATGCGAAGGAAGCCATTCTGGCCTTCAGCTGCATCACCGAAGATGGTGCCAGTGTGAATCCCGGTCTGATGGTCGGTGCCCAGCTGGCCGAGACCTTCTGCGATGGACCGGCCTACTGGGATACCGATCGCGTGAAGCTGCTGAAGACGCAAGTCCCCGTGGCGTCGGTGGTGCCGCGACAGACCCCCGCCGTGGGGACCACGGTGACGGTGGCGAGTGAGACCGGCTATGCGTCAGCGATCGCTGCCGCAGGATTGGGTAACAAGCTGTTCCTGCAAGACACCCGGGACTGGTACGCCCACCATGGCAAAACAGCGAACGTGCTGATGGCCGATGGCAGCGTCAAGGAAATGGTCGACTCCAACGGTGACGGGTTCTTCAATCCCGGCTTCCCGGTGTCAGGCAACCCTGTGGCCCTGGCTGACTCCGTCGGCTACACCAGCGGCGACGTGGAGATCAACAGCTTTGAGATCTACACCGGCGTGATGCTGGACTTCAAGAAGATCAACAACAAGAGCGGCTCGTTCGAAGAGTAATGGTGGCGGCGAGTCGATAGGAAAATTCAGCCCCCGGCAGCTCTCAAGGGTTGTCGGGGGTTTTCATTTCGCTTGCGGAAACTGTCAGTCGGCCATTTGGCAATGACTGAAAACCTCTGGATCAGCAACGCTGCCCCTCGAAGACAGTGTTGGCGTTTCCACCATCCTGAGCAACGTAAGTCGGAAACTGGGCTGCGGAGCTGATCGCGACTGCGACGACAAAACCTTCACCATTTCTTAATCCACATTTCACCGTGAGTTCCTTTTTGGAATCGCGTCGAGCGGTAGAATTCCGCCGTCAAACTTCTTGAGATCCCGATTGGATCGCAGTTTGATCTTTGTTGTTGGGGGGTTGCAAAAGTCTTTCGGTGAGCTGTTTCGAATCGAGTCATCTCGACTCGAATGAGGCGATCAAGGGCAAGATGTGTGTTTGCGGCCAAATTCAGGAGTTGAATGGCTGGCTGCAGACGTGTGTGCAATCCACGGTCAGGTTTGTCCACGGTTGGGATTTTCGAGGACACTGCTGGAAAGTCCTCATTTGATGTTCACAAGGAGTGCGGAATGAAGAGTCTGAAACGGAGCGGCGAGGTTCGAGGTGGTTCGCGGGGTGGCTTCACCCTGATCGAGCTGCTGGTGGTGATCGCGATCATTGGGATTCTCGTGGCGTTGCTGCTGCCGGCGGTCAATGC
>CAIOTJ010000461.1 GCA_903861195.1 uncultured Planctomycetaceae bacterium
CATTGACCCGGCGGCCACGGGCAAGACCCCGCCATCAACCCGGTTTTTGACGTGACAGGCTGAAAGCCTATCCCACGGCTCCGTGGTGACAAACTTCCAGTTTGTCAGCCCCAGTGATTGACCCGGCGGCCACGGGTAAGACCCCGCCATCAACCCAGGTTTTTGACGTGACAGGCTGAAAGCCTATCCCACGGCGAGATCAGTGACCGCAGCCGGTCCCGCACGAGCCAGCGGCCAGGGCTGCCTTGGCTTTGGCGGTTTCGGGACCGGGTTCCATGATCTGGAATCCGAGGTCTTCGATCATCTTGTAATCTTCCTCGGCGGTCTGCCCCTTGGTGGTCAGGTAGTCGGCCAGGAAGATCGAGTTCGCCGCATACAGGCCCAAGGGCTGCAGCCACCGCAGGCAGAGCTCGCGACCACCTGCGATCCGGATCTCGCTGGCGGGATTGGTCAGCCGGAACAGGCACAGCACCTTGAGGCAGTACCGCGGATCGAGACGCTGCTGTTCCTCCAGCGGAGTCCCCTCAATGGCGTGCAGGAAATTCACCGGGATCGACTCGGCCTGCAATTCCCGCAGCTCGAACGCCATGTCGACAATGTCGCCCGATTTCTCACCCATCCCCACGATCCCCCCCGAACAGATCTCCATCCCCGCCTCGCGGATCACCCGCAGCGTCTCCAGGCGGTCGTCGTAGGTGTGGGTGGAGCAAATCTGGTCGTAGTGCTCGCGGCTGGTGTTGAGGTTGTGGTTGACCCGGTCGACCCCCGCCGCGGCCAGGCTCTTCGCCTGCTGGGGGGTGAGCAGCCCGAGGCAGGCGCAGACATTCAGCGGCAGTTCCGACTTGATCCGGCGGACCACCCCCGCCAGGTGCTCGACCTCGCGGTCGCTGGGCCCCCGGCCCGACGCCACGATGCAGAAGGTGCGCGACTTCGCTTCGGCCGCCGCCCGGGCATTCGCCAGCAGCGTCGCCTCATCGTTCCAGCGATAGACGGGAATGTCGGCGTTCGAGATCTTCGACTGGCTGCAATAGCCGCAGTCTTCGGGACAGAGCCCACTCTTGGCGTTCTTCAGGGTATAGAGCTGCACCTCCTGGCCCCAGAACTTCCGCCGCACGCGATAGGACGCCGCCAACAGGTCGAGCAGTTCCTCGTCAGGACATTGCAGGATCTGCAGCGCCTCAGCACGATTCAGCGAGTCCCCCTCCAGCACGCGCTGGGCGAAGTTGGACCAGAGGTTGGCAGAATTCACACGAAACCCCGAGAGAACAGGTCGAAAGAAGCGGAGGAACAACAGGTTTGGGCGACAGGCTCGGGAGTATCCCGAGAGTCTTGGGCCTGCCGGAAGTCCGGGGGGGCCCTCGCAGGGGTCCAAGCTAGCAAAACTGACCGAACCGGCAACAGTCTGAAGGCCGCAGTCGCGGGAAGAACCGGCCGACGGCACCGGTCACAAATCGAGCCCAAGTTCTTCGATCTTGCGGTACAGACTCGACAGCCCCAGCCGCAGCCGCTTGGCCGCCTCGCGCTTGTCGGGCCATTGCCGCAGCACCCTTCCGATGTGCAGCTTCTCGTAGTGTCGGAGGGCCGAGCGGAGGTCGTCGGTATCGGGAAGGATCTGCCCCACTCCCAGCAGGTCGGGGGGGAGGTCGCGGGGCTCGATCTGGGTTCCCTCACACATGATCACAGCCCGTTCGATGGCATTGTCGAGCTGGCGGACGTTCCCCTTCCAGCGGGCCGACATCAACAGCCGCATGGTCTCGCTGGTGGCCCCGGTGACCCGTTTGCCCAGCGACTGGGTGTACTTGGTGATGAAGAACTCGACCAGCTCGGGAATGTCGTCGAGGCGTTCGCGGAGGGGGGGAATACGAATCTTGACGCCGTTGAGGCGGTAGAAGAGATCTTCCTGGAACCGCCCCTCCCCCGCCTCCCGTTCGAGGTCGCGGGTGGTGGAGGCGATGATGCGGGCCGAAACCCGGACCGGCTCGGTCGCTCCCAGGGGCATGATCTCCTGGAATTCGATCGCCCGCAGCAGTTTGGCCTGGGTGGCCAGGGGCAACTGCCCCACCTCGTCGAGGAAGACGGTCCCCTCGCCGGCGTGCAGCAGCACACCGGGGAGGTCGGCGGTGGCGCCGGGGAACGATCCCTGGCGTTGCCCGAAGAGCTGGGCCTCGAGCAGTTCGACCGGCTGGGTCGAGCAGTGAACCGCCAGGAATTTTTCCTGGGCCCGGGGGCCGGTGCGGTGGATGACGCGGGCGAAGAGCTCTTTGCCGGTGCCGGTCTCCCCCTCGAGCAGCACGTTGCTGCTGGTCGCGGCGATCTTGCGGATGGCCTGCTGCACTTCCTGGAGGGACTTCGACGAACCCACCAGGTCCTCGAAGGGTTGCTGCCGGGCCAGCTCGCGGCGGAGCGATTGATTCTCGAGAAACAACTCGCGGTAGCGGAACAGGCGTTCGAGTTTGTGGTGCAGGTCGTCGAACAGCACCGGTTTGACGAGATAGTCGTACGCGCCCGCCTTGAAGGCCTCGACGGCGTTTTCGACGGTCGCGTAGGCGGTGATGATCAGCACGAACAGGTCGGCGTTCAGCTGCTGCAGGCGACGGAGCAGTTGGATTCCGTCTCCATCGGGCAGGCGGACATCGCAGATGGCGACCGAGAAGTCGCGCTGCCGGACCACCTGCAGCGCCTCGGCGACGCTGCCGGCCTCGGAGACGATGAACCCCTCCCCCGTGAGGAACTCGCGGAGGGTGGTGCGAATGATCTGTTCGTCTTCGACGACCAGGACGTTCCGGATGCTTTTCACGTTCAACTGACCTCGCTGATGGCTTCCTGCGGCGCGGGGACGTCGGGATGGGCGCGCACATTGTCGCAGGTGATGGAGACGCGAAAGACGGTTCCCGCCGGTGACGTTCCCGCCAGTTCAATCCGCCCGTTCAATGACGATTCCATCAAACGCCGGCAGACGAACAGACCCAGACCGGTTCCCGTCTCCTTGGTGGTGAAATAGGGCTGGAAGATCCGCCCGACCTTCGACTCGGGAATGCCATGTCCGTCATCCCGAATGGTGCAGACGATCCAGCCTTCGGTCAATTCGGTCGTCAGCTCGATCTCACCCCCCTCTTCGGTGGCGTCCATGGCATTGAGGATGAGATTGAGGAAGACCTGCACCAACTGGTCGCGGACGGTGCGCAGCGTGGGAAGCTGCGTGGCGAAGCGGGTGGTGATCCGCTTCCCCTTGGTGCGTTTGTAATACTTGGCGATGTTCAGCGCGGCCTCAATCACCTCGCGGATGTCGCAGAGGCTCTGCTGCACGCTGGCGGGCCGGCTGAAATCGACCAGTTCCCGCAGCGTGCGCTGGATCCGCCGCAGCTGGTCATCCACCAACTGCAGTTTCTCGCGGGTGTAGTCGTCTTGCGGCCGGCGGTTCAGCATCTGCACCAGCGAACTGATCGCCGCGAGCGGGTTCCCCACCTCGTGGGCGATCCCCGCCGCCAACAGTCCAAACGCCGCCTGCTTTTCCTGCTGTACGACCAGCGCCTGCGACTTTTGCAGTTCGCTGGTCCGTTCGGCGATCCTCTGTTCGAGCAGCGCCTGATTCTCTTGCAGTTCGCGATTCGCCTGCCCCAGCTGCCGCCCCACCCCCTTCAGCAAGCCCGCCAGGTTGGTGCAGGCCCAGGCCACCCAACCCATCGACACAATCATCACGAACAGGCTGGCGGTCTCTTGCCCGTGGTGCCGGGGACTGAAAAACAACCACGCGCAGCTCACCACGTGCAGCAGGTAGGTGGTGGCGGTGGTGGCGGGGGAATAGCGGATCGCGCAGACCAGCAACGACAGGAAGTAGTAGAACCGGAACGGGCTCTCCAATCCCTGGTCGAAATAGCACAGCAGCCCGATGAACACCGCCTCCATGACCGAAATCAGCAGGGGATACCTTCCCAGCATCACCTGTTTCTTCAGGCTGAGCCAGGTGTCGGTCAGGGTATAGGCGGCCCCCAGCGTGAGAATGGCGTTGATCAACGGGCGCTCCGAGCCAGGCCGGGAGAGGAGATTGATCAGCAGGTAACCCACCACCACCCCGAACCAACGGATGCGCAGCGTGATTGCTTCGGCAGCCACCTCCCAGCCCGACGGTTCACGCATAGCCGCACGCCGATTCGATGTTGTTCCCAGCCAAACAGCTCCCCGCCCCTCCTTCCAAAACGATGGATGGGGGGCCCGACGGTTGTGGTCCGCCCCGCCTGGGGAGGGTTCCGCCTACTTCACCTTCGCCCCTTCGGCCAATTCCCGCTCGGGCCGCACCAGCACGACACCCGAATCATCCGAGCCCGCCAGCAGCATGCCATTCGATTCTTCGCCCCGGATCATCGCTGGTTCGAGATTGTTGACCACCACGATCTGCGTCCCGACCAGGGCTTGCGGCTCGTAGTGACCACGAATGCCCGCGACAATCTGCTTTTCGACTGTCCCCACGCGAATCTTCAGCAGCAGCAGCTTGCTGGCGTTGGGATGTTCGCGCGCTTCCAGAACCCGGGCCACCCGCAGATCCAATTTGGCGAAATCGTCGTAGCGGACCTTGGCGGGTTCACTGGACGGCACGGAAGTTCCCGCGGCCGGTCCCGTTGTGCTCTGCTCAGACATGGTGTTCTCTGTCACTCTTCAGGAAATTCATCGGACTCTTCGCGGGCCGGGGAGGCCCCGCCTGGTTACCTGGAATCGTGGCACGACCGCTGATCCCCAGGGCACCTTCTTCGACCCAGAAATCGAACCCAACGGATTGTTCGGGCGGATTCACCCGGAACCATCGGACCAACCAGAGCCAAACGGCCAGAGCCAAAACCAGGGCCAACTCCAAGACAAGGGCCAACGTCCGACAATGTGACCCCGGAGACGGGGCCCCCGCGATTGGACGGACGGCCGCGAACTGCGGTCTATCTTAGGGGGCGGAGGTCATTCGCGGCACCCCAGACACCCCGCAATCTCCAACGCGGCCCTAAAAACGGACGCGGTCGATCATTCGATCGGGGACGGGATTCGCCCTCCTCCGGCGGGTTGGTCTGCCCTGGAGACCGGAAGGAGATTGGGAAAGGAATGCACCACAACAGCCGCGCTCAGAGCGAACTGCTCCCTCGCGTTCAGGCCGGGGCGAGTTTCTGGTAGACGGTCCCCCGGTCGCGGGAGACGAAACCCAGGCCTTCGAACAGGGCCGCCGCGGCGGCGTTCCCCTCGGGAACCACCACTTCCATCTCGGCCACACCATCTTCGCGGAAGAACCGCAATACTTCGCAGAGCAACGCCTTGGCGTACCCCTTGCGCCGCACGCTCTCGGCGACGAAGAGATCGGTGATGCCAACGGTGCGACGGCCCCGGGTCTCGGTATGCAGATCCATTCCCCAGCAGGTGACGATGCCCGGGATGACCAGTCCCGTGTGGGGCATCAGCGTGAAAGTGAGTGAATCGAACCGGCCATGCCGCACCAACCACCACCAGGTCGAAGCGGGAGGACGGTCGAGCACATTCAGACGGACCGATTTCCGGAGCGCCACCATGCGGGGATCGAAGGGGAGTTTGCCCACCTGAAGTTCCCGGGATAACAGGCGGTAACTCTCGGCCGGGCGGTACCCCAGCGTTTCAAAAAAGGGGCGGGCGAGAGGATCGGTTTCGAGGAAACCGGCCGAGTCAGCCCCGCCGTACAACCCCAAATAAAAAGGATTGCGGTTGAGCGATTCACCCGCCTGCAGGGCGACGGCCCCCTGCGACCTCAGAAACTCTTCGGCCAATTCCACCAGGCGCCGCCCAATTCCCTGCCGGCGAAACGGGGGGCGGACCAGCACCATGCAAACCACCCCCGGGTCCTGGCAGAGGCGGGACCCGGTCGCGTCGGGACCAAACCCGGCGTGGGCAAATCCCACGAGTTGCCCGTCGTGCCAGGCTTCGATAAGGGCCCGGCGGTCGAAATAGGGCTCGGCCAGCACGAATTGATCGAACGCATCGGAAGAAAACCGTCGGGCCGCCCCGCTTCCCAAGTCGCAGGAGTTCCACAAATCCACCAGGGCGGGAACATCCTGATTCTTGAAATGACGGTAGACGATCACGAGACCAGCACTTTCAGCAGAACCGTTCCAAACCCTGCGCTCTGGGAGCCACCCGCCGACTTCCGCGACCTCGCCAAGCCACACGCGGGTTCACCAACCCCGAGACATATTGCTTTCGATCGCCCGTTGGGCGGCATGCAGGTCGACCCCGGTGTCGAGCATGTACAGACGAATGGCATGCAGCTTGTCTCCCCGTGCGCGGGACAGGCATTCCCGAGCCATGTCGCAGGGGGGGTGCTCATCCTGCAATCCCAACAACCGCTTCGAAACCACCCAGACGTCGCGGGGCCGCTTGGTGACCCGCAGAATCTCCTCTTCGGGATAATGCTGACCGGCGAACGACTCTGCCTCGGCCTGAGTTCCCGCCCACGCGATCATAATGTGGGCGGTCGTCTCGATCTCGTACAGCGGCATGGCGTCGCGTGAGGGCAAAAGGGGAAGTGCGAGCTGGAGCGGGCTTCAAAATGTAAGCAGTTGACCGGTTTGAAGAAAGTCCTTTTCCCGGGAGGGTGGAGAAAGAGGCGGGAAGCGCCTCGGCTTGCGGAGTCCCTGGCAGAGGGTTTACAGGTCCACCCGGGAGATCGCTTCCAAATCGGGGTGGAATTCCCCCACGGGAAACCGCTATTCTCCTCCTGACAGCTGCGCGGTGTTCGATTGGCACGGGATGTGCCGAGGGGATGGTTGCCATCCTTCTTCCGCCCACGAAACGCGGGCACCGCCGCCAGGCGTCGCCCCGTCCGGGTTGCGCCGTCACTGTCGGTTGACCTACACATTGCGGGAGCTCCACCCAACTTCCTACGTGGGAGCGGGTGGCTTCTTCGGAGTTCAGAACCCCAGCACTATGGCCGCCAACGCCCTGTCGAGTGTCCTGTCGGAAGGCGACGTATCCGAAGTCACCGAGTGGATTGAATCCCTGGTCGATGTTTTGCATCGCGAAGGGCCGGACCGTGTCCGGCAATTGCTCGTGCTGCTTCAGGAAGAGGCCTACCGGCGGGGGGTGACCCTTCCCTTCACGGCCAACACCCCCTACATCAACACCATTCACCGCGACAAACAGCCGCGGTTTCCCGGGAACCGGGAGATCGAACGGCGGATCAAAAGCATTGTCCGCTGGAACGCGATGGCGATGGTGGTGCGGGCCAACCGCGAGCATTCCGGGCTGGGAGGGCATATCTCGACCTTCGCCTCGGCCGCCACGCTGTACGAAATCGGGTTCAACCACTTCTTCCGGGCTCCCAGCGGAGACCACCTGGGAGACATGGTCTACTTCCAGGGGCACGCCTCCCCCGGAATCTACGCCCGCGCCTTCGTCGAAGGGCGGCTGACCGAGCAGGACCTCTCGAACTTCCGGCAGGAACTGGCCCCCACCGGCGGGTTGTCTTCGTACCCGCATCCGTGGCTGATGCCCGGTTTCTGGCAGTTCCCCACCGTCTCGATGGGCCTCGGGCCCATCATGTCGATCTACCATGCCCGCTTCCTGCGCTACCTGCAGCACCGCGGACTGCTCGACACCTCGGCCTCCAAGGTGTGGTGCTTTGTGGGGGACGGCGAAGTGGACGAGCCCGAAACCCTGGGAGCCATCAACCTCGCCACCCGCGAAAAGCTCGACAACCTCATCTTCGTCATCAACTGCAATCTGCAGCGGCTCGACGGACCGGTGCGGGGCAACGGCAAGATCATCCAGGAACTCGAAGCCGGGTTCCGGGGGTCGGGATGGAACGTCATCAAGGTCATCTGGGGAGGCGATTGGGACCCCCTGCTCGCCGCCGACAGCAACGGCCTGTTGATGTCCCGGATGGGAGAGGTGGTCGACGGCCAGTACCAGAAGTACAGCGTCGAGGATGGCGGCTACACCCGCGATCACTTCTTCGGGAAACACCCCGAACTGCTGCAACTGGTCTCGAATCTCTCCGATGAGCAGATCCAGAAACTAAAGCGCGGCGGGCACGATCCCGAGAAGGTCTACGCAGCCTACAAGGCGGCGGTGGAACATGTCGGGGCCCCCAGCGTGATCCTGGCCAAGACCATCAAGGGCTACGGCCTGGGCGAGGCGGGGGAAGGCAAGAACATCTCCCACCAGCAGAAGAGCATCAACGAAGACGAGCTGCGCGAGTTCCGCTCGCGGTTCTCCATTCCCATCTCCGACGAAGAGGTGGCGCAGGCCCCGTTCTACCGCCCCGCCCCCGACAGTCAGGAAATGACCTACCTGCAGGAACGCCGCCGGGTGCTGGGGGGCAGTCTCCCCCAGCGACGGACCGCCGCCGCGAAGCTCGACATCCCCGGGCTCGACGCCTTCAAGGAACTGCTGGGAGGCAGCGGCGACCGCGAATTCTCGACCACCGGGGCCTTTGGCCGGGCCCTGATGGCGCTGCTGAAAAACAAGTCGATCGGCAAGAACATCGTGCCGATCATTCCCGACGAGGCCCGCACATTCGGAATGGAAGGGTTCTTTTCGCAATTCGGCATCTACGCCAGCACCGGCCAGCTCTACGAACCGGTCGACGCCGGGCAGCTCTCGTACTACCGCGAGGCGAAGAATGGCCAGATTCTCGAAGAGGGAATCAACGAGGCGGGAGCCATGTCGAGTTTCGTGGCGGCGGGAACAGCCTATGCCAACCTCGGCATCAGCATGGTCCCGTTCTACATCTACTACTCGATGTTCGGGTTCCAGCGGGTGGGCGACTTCATCTGGCTGGCGGCCGACTCGCGCTGCAAGGGGTTTCTGCTGGGAGCCACCGCGGGGCGTACCACGCTCAACGGCGAAGGGCTGCAGCATGAAGACGGTCACAGCCACCTGATGGCGGCCACGGTTCCCAACTGCCTCGCCTACGATCCCGGCTTCGCCTA
>CAIOTJ010000462.1 GCA_903861195.1 uncultured Planctomycetaceae bacterium
AATTGTCGCTCAAGGGGAGGAATAATTGTCGCCGAAGAATTGCCGAATGTTCGTAGAGGGATTCGACGAAGTGCCTGTCAGGTCTATGGGTAGCTGACGTGGTATATTACTTCTAGGGGAAGCGACCGAAGGAGGACCGCCTGGCGTAAGACGCCCACAGTAACGCGATTGCTCTGAATATAGGTTTCGCTTACTCACAGGGCATCAACACTTCAAAACGCGTTCTCGCTTCCACGCAAACCGATAGGGACAAGTCGCCAGAAGATTCCTGTCTCGATTCTCTCCAAAGATCAGCGGTGTGAATGTGACTGTGGCCACCAAAGCCCCAAAATCAAGTCTAGTAACCAGCAGAGTTGTCGTATCGAGGAAGGGGAGTCGTTATACTGGCGACAGGTCGGATCAGCTGAGTTCCTCAGCGGTCCTCTCGCTGTCACCTCAATCACTTTTAGGAGGAGTTCTCTCAGGTCTATTAGACGATTGCCGTTCAATAGCGGAAAAAAAGAGAAGCTGAATTGGATTGGACCGCTTACCCTCCCTTGCACGAGTTTTGTGGAGACGCCGGAATGGAACCAAAAGCTTTGGATTACGATCTGTCTTCCCTTCCGGAGGACAAGGATCTGCGGCACGAAGTCTTTGTTGAGTTCTTCGGACAAATCATGTTCGCGCTCCGAAACGGTATTCTGCAGAGCACACGCGATTTGATTGAGTCGGCTGACAAGAGAGACCGACTGAGTGTGGTGATGCAGCGTTACTACGAAGGTGTTGGGCAGATGTCACAGGATCAGCGTGAGGCTGCTATGGCCTTGGTTGAGACAACGCTGAATCGATTTGCTCTTGAGCTCTGCGAAGTGTTGGGCCACCAGGGAAGTCGTGCGCGGATCGGTACTCGTGACGCCTATCGCTTCCGTTTGGTTATGGAAATCGTGGATCCTGAGACACTGAAAATCTATGACGAAGAGACGCTCAATCGAGGCGGAAAATCATTCGGCAGGTACTGGGGACGCTGGCTCAATCGGTACTCATCGCTTAAGCCATCTTGAAAACTGGCACAGTGCCCTCGGGCTTTGGGCAACCTTTAAGTGATGCACGACTGCTGAGTGAAAGCTGCAACCTTCATCATTTGGAAATCCCACTTGCCAACTGACAAATGACGACAGCGATTTCGCTAATTGAATTGAGCATTTGTGTGTGGCACCCCGACCTTGGATATTCCTGGAGCCACAGGATGACCATGTCGGCTCACGGTCTTCCGATCGCCTGACGCGTGTCCCGCGTTGCGGGGTGTCGGCAGCGCGACGAACGCAGGCGGCCCTGGCCACCGTTGCCGCCTTGCCGGGTGCGGCGGTACTCTGCGACCAAGTGGTCCCCGCCCAGAATGCTGTGTTGCGAGGGTGGAACCGGATCTGGAACCTACCGGAGTCGTCGCGGGTGAGTGCATCGTTGGCAGTAACTGCTTGGCCGAAGGGTTCCGCGATGCGGGATGCCGGTCGCGCTGTGCGGCAGACCGGATTCGGAGCGGGACTTCGCCGGGGCGTGACGGTGGTGCTGGCGGTAGCGGCTCTGGCGTGCTGGTTGGGCAAGCCGGGGGCCAGTCCAGTTGCCCCGTTGTCGGTTGCCTCGCCCACAGCTGCCCGTGTTGCCGCCGGTCCCGCGCAGGCAGGACATTCGCCGGCGATGCGGCCGCTCGGAAGCGAGCCGGTGACGGGGCCCTCGGGTGCGGCCTACTACGCCCGGGCGATTGAGACGATCCAAACCGGCCAGCGGGTCTTGGCCCGGAATCCGGAGTTGGCCGGGGTGGAACTGCCGGAGGCTCCGGTGGATCCCTCTACGTGGGTCAACGTCAGGCTACGGATGCCGAAGCCGACGGGGGACTTCCTGGAGATCACTCTGCTGCGGCCGGTGGAGTGGCTGGCTGGGCATCTGGCTCAAACGA
>CAIOTJ010000463.1 GCA_903861195.1 uncultured Planctomycetaceae bacterium
GCTGACCTTGCGATGACGTTGCGAAGGACGCACGCCCGCCTGTTCGAGGGCCTGCCCCACCAGCCGGGCGGTGGGACGGTCGTGGGTGCCGCGGGGAGCCGCGTCGAGTCCGGGGCACTGCCGCTGGCGCAGAGCGGCGAGGATGCCGGGCCGGAGGGGGTGATCGGGGGTGGCCTCACGGTCACGGAGCGCGACGCGCAGCCGGGCGGTGGCTGGCAATTCACACTGCAGGTCGGTGGCCGAGAGAAACACGAGCGGTTCGATGAACGGCAGGTGCCCCTTGCTCTTGCAGATTTTCTGTGATTCGAGCAGTTCCTTGAGCTTCTTGGCCTTGAGATTGGTGGCGGGGAGGGGATTGTCGAGGGTGGCGTAGCGGCCGTCGTGCTCCCACGTCCAGGTGCCGGCATCACCCCGCAACCGGCCGGGCTGGCTTTTGATCTCCACGAGGAAGAACCCGTGGGGGGTAAAGACCAGCAGGTCAACCTCGTTGATACTGCCGTCGAGGGCGATGAACTCGAAGTTGGACCAGGCGCGGTACGGTTCGTGGGTGGGGAACCCGGCGCGGACGAATTCGAGGGCCTCGCGTTCCCAGGGAAACTTGCTTTCGGTGACGGTCGTCCAATTGCTGCTCATGAACGGGGGGCGTCTCCCGCGGGTCGCCGGAGAGTTGGGAGGGGGCGATCGTTGGTGCGCAGCCCGATCGGGCCGACGTCCTGGCGAATTCGAATGTCGTTCATGTGGGTTGTTGCCCCGCTGTCACCACGTGCCCCGCTCTCCCCGGGACATTCCCCGAGGCGTGACCGATCCAACAGCACCAATGTTCGGATGATACCCGATGGAGCGTTGGGGGAGAATCGACCCGAGGGGCGGGTTGACGCGGGGTGTCCGGCGGCCTGCGGCCGAGAGGGGAGAGCAGGGAAAGTAGAGAGTCGAGAAGAAGATGGGGGCCTGCCGGCCGTACGACGAGTTTTCCAACTTGTCGGAAGACGCGTGCGGCCCACGGGATGGCCGGGGATGAGAGGGGCCGGTGGCCCTTGGACCGTCAGGTTGGAAACCGAACGTACAGAGGGATGCTGGTGGGTTTTACTTGGCGTTTCTTGTGCCGGACTGGTCCCGCAGAAGTTCCAGCAGTTCCGGGTCAGTCAGAACCCGAATTCCTCTCGACTCGCAGTGGGCCCGCACGACAGGATGATGGAAATGACGATCTCGCCTGCACAGGATGTCGGCCTGGCCTGCAATGGCTGTCGCGATGCTGCCGTCGTCGGCTGGATCGTGAGGAACAATTTGGGGGACGGGTTCGTTGGGGAGTTCCCTTGTGACTCCCACAGCCTGGAGGTCGGCGAGGTACTGGTCGATGCCGGAGTCGGAGAGGCCGTGCAGGGGGCGAACCCGTTCGTACCGAAGAATTCGGCCCAGTTCGGCGAGAACCTAACCCGACAGCACCAGCACATGCGGGTCTTCTGTGGCTTTGAGAAGCAAGGCACGCGCTGGACCCGGGTTGGGTGTCGCCGCCCGAGCCAGAATATTGGTATCCAGCAAGATCCGCATCAGGGAGTTCGCGGGCGAACGTGTTCCAGCGCCTCTTCGATGGCGGCGTCAGCTTCTGCTGCCGAGAGACCAGGCTGTTGGCCCCGACTGTCAATCGACTCGAACGTCGTCAGCAGCCGTTGACGTGCGGCCGCTCGCTGTTCCGGATCGGGAGCCCGGCCCGGCGTATAGGCGATTACAAACACCTGTTGCGCCGAAGAGAGCTTACTACCCAGCAGCGCTTCCAGCGCGGTTCGCTCTGCCGTTGGAATCTCGTTCACATTGCGGGTGGCCATGGTTTCCATACCCTGAAGTTTACTCCGGCCCCTGCGGAGCGGCAATTGGTTTTCGCAAGTCGACTGCAGCCTGTGCGTCCGTACGACGAGTTTTCCAACTTGTCGGGAGAGGCGTGCGGCGAACGGGTTGGTGGGGGACGCGACGGGCCGGGGGGCCCTTTTGGCGACAGGTTGAAAACCTATCGTACGGCCCGGCCGGTGGCCGGTTGTTCGTACGACGAGTTTTCCAACTTGTCGGGAGAGGCGTGCGGCGAACGGGTTGGTGGGGATGCGACGGGCCGGGGGCCCTTTTGCGACAGGTTGAAAACCTATCGTAC
>CAIOTJ010000464.1 GCA_903861195.1 uncultured Planctomycetaceae bacterium
AGACAAGATTCTCGACAATGTGCACAAGCAGTCGGTGCGCTTCCGCGAGCACTTCCTGAAGCTGCAGAAAGAACTCCCCATCATCCGGGAGGTGCGTGTGCGGGGCATGATGATTGGCGTGGACCTCAACATCCCCGGGATGCCTGCCGTCGGCAAGTGCATGGAGCGGGGGGTGCTGGTCAACTGCACGCACGACACGGTGATCCGCCTGCTTCCCTCCCTCAATATCCAGTCGCAGCAGGTGGATGAGGGGGTGGCGGTCGTCAGTGAGGTGCTGCGCGAAATGGCCGAACAACACCACAAATGAGGGGCCGAAGGAAGAGCCCCGATCACTGGCGGACAGTCCAGCGGGAAGCGCTTGCCTCCCGGCTGGCCTGGAGATCCGCTCTGGTTGTCACGGGTGGAACAGACTTGCGCGACAGACACAGCCCGTCATCCCGTAGGGGATGACGGGCTGTGGTTTCGTCGGGAGGGGAGACCCCGCGCGGTTTGGAATTGCAATCTCAGCGGGACTTGCGTCGACGAGTCCACGCCAGACCCGCGATCGCCCCCGCGAAGAGCACCAGCGTCGACGGTTCGGGGACCGCCTGCAGTTGGGTGCTGAAGACAAACGCCCCCAGGGCCCGGCCGGCAGCCAGTCCATTGTCGTTGTCGAACGAGAAGTGGATGCCGCCGTAGATGCGGCTCAGGCCCGCCTCGTCGGCAGCGGCCGCAAAGTTCGCGAAGCTGCGATTGGGAACAACGAACCCTTCCGCGGAGGTGCTGAAGGCGTAGTTCGCTCCAAACCACTCTTCCAGAATCGTGCTGGCGGCACCACTGAAGGTGCTGTGCCCGCTCGTGTAGCTGGGGAAGGGGGGAGTCGCCAGCAATGGAATCCAGGACGCATCCTGGATCGTATTGGAGTTGCCGTCCGTGTCTGCCTCCCGGATGGCGGTCACGGGACGCCAGAATTCCGAGGCGTACTTCTGGTCCCAGCAGATGATCGCGGCATCGGCCATCGCGATGTTCAACTGGGCGAACAGCCGGGCGTTCTCTTCGATGTCGAGTCCTTCCGTCTGGGCAATCCCCGCGGCGATGAGATTCCAGTGACCGGGAGGAGTGGCGGTTCCCGCACCATCGGCCCAGAACTTCGCAATGTCGGTCTGATCGGCCGTGCGGGTGGCACTATTCTCGGCTCCCAGATCCTTGACCTCATTGAAAGCAGCCGTGTAGGTGGCGGAAGTCAGTGATGGCGGTCCAAGCGGATCGCGATAGGCAGACCCCGAACTGATCGACCAGGGGGTCACCTGCGGCCAATTGGGCAACAGCGCGGGCGCGTAGCCAGACGGAGTCGGACGCCAATCGCCGGGGTCGGTGCCGGGGGTGTAGGGAACCACCAGATTAGCCTTGTCGTTCGACCGCAGTGTCAAGATCGACTGGGCCGCGGACTGGCCCAGAGTGATCCCGGCCGTCTTGTCGGCCCCACCGGCAATCAGATTGAGCCGGCTGGTCAGCTTGGTGTCAAACGTCCCCTGCAGCGTGGGATACAGGCTGACCAACACGTCGTGGGCGGCCTGGGCGGCAGCCGCTTCGCGTGAGGCGGTCGAAGATGTGACGAATGCTTCCTGATAGGGCTGGTAGTTTCCGCCGACCGAGTTGACCGCGTCGAACATCGCGGTATGCATCATCGCCAGGCCGCGCGACGCCCGTGGGGGGGGCGTCGAGCCACCACGGATTGCATCCAGCATCACCCCGTTCCAGTAGGTAATCTCATCGGCCTGGGCTGGCGTGGCGCTCAGGGGGAGAGCCAGCGGGGCCATCAGGCAGGCGAGTCCCAGCAGTTTCGGAACGCTTTCG
>CAIOTJ010000465.1 GCA_903861195.1 uncultured Planctomycetaceae bacterium
AGAAGACCGTCCCGAGGTGCTGCACGCGTGGATTCGCGCGCATCCGTTGGGGACACTCGTGACTTACGGGGCGGCCGGGTTCGACGCGCAGCCGGTGCCGTGGTGGCTGGAGGGGGGGGAGGGAGAGGGGGTGCGGTTGCTGGGGCATGTGGCCCGGGCGAATCCACTGTGGAAGACTCCGCCCGCGCAGGCCGCAGTGCTGGTGATCTTCGCGGGGCCCGGGCAGTACATTTCGCCGGGGTGGTATCCGACCAAGCAGGAACACGGCCGGGTGGTGCCGACGTGGAACTATGTGGCCGTACACGCGCACGGACGACTCGTGTTCCACGATGATCCCGCCTGGATCCGCGGGCAGATGGAACGGCTGACAGGTCAGATGGAGGCGGTCCAGCCCCAGCCCTGGAGCATCGACGAGGCTCCTCCCGAATACATTGAGGCGGTGCTGGCGACGGTGGTGGGGGTCGAGATCGTGGTCGACCGACTCGAGGGAAAGTGGAAGCTCAGCCAGAACCAGCCCGAGGTCAACCGGGCCGGGGTGGTGGCTGGTTTGACGGGGTTGGCCGATCCGGCGGCGGGGGTGATGGCGCGATTGGTGGAGGAGGCCGGGCGGAAAGAATGAAACTTGAGGCGTGGACCGTGGGGTGGGCCATGTTGGCAGATCCGTGACGGGAGGGCTGCTCCATTCCACCCGAAGGACGAATCTTGGATGTGTCGACGTTAGCGGCTGACCGCCGCGAATACCGTGTACAATCCGGATTGTCTTTGCCAGAAAATGGGTTATACTTTTGGTATGAAGACTGCAGTCTCAATTCCTGACGACGTGTTTGCCGAGGCCGAACGTCTCGCCTCGCGACTTCAAATCTCGCGCAGCAAACTCTACGCGAGAGCACTCGCCGAGTTTGTGGCGAGACATGACGACGACAGTTTGACTCTCCAGGTGAACAATGTGATCCAGGGAATCATCGATAGCGGCGAGTCGGTCAACGAGAACCGCTCGTTTTTAAAAGCGGCAGCCCAACGGATCCTGCCACACTCCGAATGGTGATCAGCCAAGGTGAGATTTGGTGGGCGGACCTGTCTGAGCCAGTGGGCTCAGCCCCTGGTTTCCGACGTCCCGTCGTGGTCTTGCAGTCGGATGCCCTGAACCGCAGTCAACTGGCCACCACAGTCTGTGTCGTCCTCACCAGTCAACTCCGCTGGCAATTGGCACCGGGGAATGTCTTGCTGCCAGCCAAAACGACGGGTCTCGATCGAGATTCGGTTGCCAACGTGTCGCAATTGATCACGGTCGACAAGTCCCAACTCACGGATTGTGTGGGGCGAGTTTCAAGCCGGCATCTGGAAGCCATCTTCGCCGGAGTCGATCTGATTCTGGGACGTTGAAGTTGCCATCGGCAGCGATCGATCCTGAGAGCCCCCGGATTGCGAATCCGGTGTGCAGCGAAAAATTCCCCGCAGGGGATACTTCCCTCAGCCCGGGGTTGTCGCGCCAGCGACGACCCCGGGTCAGGTCCACCCCACAGCACTCCTGCGATCCTGAAAGGACTGCTGTTCGCGTCGGGGGAAACGCGTGCGGTGGCAAGTTGAGGTCCGGAATAGAGAAAATGGACCTGTCCCCTTTTGTCTGCGCGGCGTCTCTACTTCCCCGCCGGCAGTTGATACCCCTCGCGGTTCACGCGCACCCGGTACAGGCTTTTGCCCGCCGTGATATAGAGCAGGTTCGCGTCTTTGCCCCGGCCGAAACCGACGTTGGTGGGGACTTCGGTGGGGAGGTAGGCGAGTTCTTTGCCTTCGGGAGAATAGACGCAGATGCCGGGGCGGTTCTCGGCCCGCACCGCCACCCACAGGTTGCCGTCGCGGTCGACCGTCAGTCCGTCGGGGCCATCCTGTGGCGAATAGTCGACCAGGACCTTGCGGAACTTGGCCGTCCCTTCGGGAGAGAGGTCGTACGCCTGCAGGGCCATCAGTCCCTTGCGCAGCGGGGTGACCACCTTGTCGGCCTGGGCGGCGGTCCCCTTTTCGAGCCGTTCGATGGCGGTGGTGCCGTTCGCGTTGCTCACCACGTAGAGGGTCTTCTGGTCGGGGGAAATGGCGACGCCGTTCGGCTTGCCGGCGTCGTTCACCACGCGGTGCAGCTTGCCGTTGGGGTCGAGGCGATAGACCGCCTCGACCCCCTGGTCGATCGGCTCATGCCCGAGGTAGCGGGGATCGCTGAAGTAGATGCGTCCCTTCTCGTCGATGGCGATGTCGTTGGGGGAGTTGAGGGGCCGGCCTTCGTACAGCCCGGCCAGAATGTGTGTCTTGCCGGTGGCGAGATCGGTGCGGGTGACGCGGCGGCCGCCGAAGTCGGCCCCCTCGGCCACGATCATCCGTCCCTGCGCGTCGAACTTGATGCCGTTCGACATGCCGCTGGGGCTGCGGTAAATGCTGGTCTTGCCGGTGGTGGGATCGAACTTCCAGATGTGCCCCGCCTCGATGAAGCCGTTTTCGTCACGGGCGACATGCGAGAAGGTGATCTCGCTGAAATAGACCTGCCCATCGGGGGCGACCGCGACCCCTTCGGTCAGCACCCGCGCCTCGAAGAGCTTTTCGAGCTTGGCGTCGGGGGGAATGATCGGACCGCTTTGGGCGTGCAGGGCCGGGGTGCCCCCAGCCAGGCCCGCGACCAACAAAGACAGGGACATCCACGAGCGGAGCAGCGCGCGACGAGGCATGACGGTCCTCACAGGAAGGCGAAGCGGGAAATCGACAGGG
>CAIOTJ010000466.1 GCA_903861195.1 uncultured Planctomycetaceae bacterium
AGGCTCTCTCGTTCGGGCCACCTCTCTTTCTCGAACGTGGCCTGCGTGTGTCGATGGAGGGAAAAAAGGTGTCAGGAACGAATGGCACTGCCGCTTTTGCCGCATGACTTTACGGCGACTGTCGCAAACTCGCTGGCCAATCGTCGACTGTCAAATCCACATCGTGCCGGACACAGAAAAGGTGTCAGGAACGAAGACACAGAAAAGGTGTCAGGAACGAATGGCACTGCCGCTTGCGGCGCAAGGATTTACGGCGATGGCCGACGCGCTGGCGACAGCGCGGGGATCCTGGGTCGGGTGGTCGTGGCCGACGGCGTCGGTGATCAACGTGCGCCCGGTACCGAAGGGGGCGGTTATTCTCTGTCGTGGAAGCGCTCTGCGCGCAGCGGTGGGACGCACGCGCGAGAGGCATGTGCTGGTGGATGCGCTGCGGTGATGCCGCCTGGCGAAGACTGGGAACCGGGCTGGGCGTTGAGACCGTTCTGTCCTATCATTCGCCTGGCGTGAGACCGTCCTTGTGTGTGGCCGCCTAGCTGGACCAAGGAGGGTCTCATGTCTTTTACCCCGGCTCGCGGTGGCGCGGATAGGTCATATGATCTGGTACTGCAATCTCTGTTGCAGAGCGACAGTCTGCCCTTTTCCGATGCGCTGACCTCGGAACAGATTGAACAGGCATTCGTCGCGGAAGGGGTCTCGTTTGGTGACGCCGGGTGCGAAGCAAACGAAGCCTTGAGTGAGCACCTCGGGACCGTCTATACGATGGGTGTCACGTTGTGGGCCATGTTGTCCCAGGCGTTACTGACCGACGTGCAGCGCTCCTGTCGGTCGGCAGTCCAGCGCGTGGCTGTGTACTACGCGCTGTTGGGTGTCGATGTCTCTTCGAAGAATACCGGCGCGTACTGTCGTGCACGGGCGAAGGTGACAGAGGGAGTGGTGCGGCGTCTGGCCAAGGGGGTGGCCGAGCGCTGCGAGGCGGCCGTTCCCAGTGAGTGGCTGTGGAAGGGCTTCCGCCCGCGGCTGATTGATGGCACGACGTTCTCGATGCCCGACACCGAGGAGAACCAGGCGGAGTACCCGCAGTCCAAAACCCAAGCCGAGGGGCTGGGTTTTCCGATCCTGCGCGCCGTCGCGGTGACCTCGCTCGTCACGGGGATGGTCCTGGACCTGGCGACTGGGCCGTATGCCGGCAAGGAGACCGGAGAGACCGCTCTGTTCCGTTCGCTGTTCGGCATCTTCCGCCGAGGCGATCTGGCGGTGTTCGACCGGTACTACGCCGGTTGGTTCATGCTGGCGTTGTTGCAGGAGTTGGGGGTTGAGTTTGTGACGCTCCTGCACCAGTTCCGCGAAGCCAACTTCAGCCAGGGGCGCCGACTCGGTCAGGGGGACCACGTTGTGGCGTGGCCCAAGCCGGCCAAGCCCCAATGGCTCGATCACGAGACCTACGATCGCCTGCCTGCGGAACTTGAAATCCGGGAACTCCAGGTGAGCGTCGACATCCCCGGCTTTCGCAGCGAGTCGCTGGTGGTGATCACATCCTTGTGCAATCACCGCGTCTATTCACGTCGCGACGTGGCAGCTCTCTATCGGCGTCGATGGCTCGTGGAATTGGAACTGCGCGACATCAAGTCCACCATGCAGCTCGACGTCCTCCGCCGGAAGACTCCCGCCGCCGTAAGGCAGGAACTGTGGACAGGCCTGCTGGCATACAACCTCGTGCGGCAGTCGATGCTGCAATCGGCGCTGTCGGGTGAATGCAGTGCGCACGAACTGAGCTTTGCCGCATCTCTCCAGATGTTGGCCAACACGTGGGTGCTGGCCGCCATTCCACCGACGCAGACGGGCGGGGGCCGCGAAAGTCTTGTCGCCTTGCGCGTCCAGAACGGTCACGCACAGCGCGTCGCCAATCGTCCCGGTCGTGTGGAACCGCGAGCCGTCAAACGCCGGCCCGCTCCCATCGCACTGCTGACAGAACTCCGCGATACAGCCCGAGCCAAACTGATCGCCGGCACAGGCACGTAGCCAATCTGTCCCACACGCTGCAAAGTGAACCTGAACTGTCCGACTTGACCGAGAGCGAGTCGCGAATATTTCCCCTGTTGGAGATCGACCCACCGCGGCACGATCATTCTCAGTGACCCGACAGAACCTCGCACCGGGGATGACTGAGGCTGCGCGCGGACGGAGAGACCCGAGCCACTCGCGACACGATGTGGATTTGACAGTCGACGATTGGCGAGCGTCTTTGCGACAGTCGCCGTAAAGTCATGCAGCAAAAGCGGCAGTGCCATTCGTGTCAGGAACCTTTATTAATATAAGGTTCCTGACACCTTTTGTCTGACTCGACCACCCGACCCAGGATCCCCGCGCTGTCGCCAGCGCGTCGGCCATCGCCGTAAATCCTTGCGTCGCAAGCGGCAGTGCCATTCGTGTCAGGAACCTTATATCCAGAAGGGTTCCTGACAATGTTTTCCGCTGCTGCGAAAGCCTTCCGATGACTTCGTATCATCGGTCTTTAGTTCACACATCCTCGACAAGACGACGCACAAGCGAGCTTCGAGCATCACACGTTCGAACATCTACTGACATTCCGCTGAAACTCGCGACCGTTCTACTTCAGTCACGTTCGCTGTCGGGCGGTTTCAGATGCAATCGATCGACGTCGCGTTGAACGTCCCGTTGCATTTGCTGCACTTGCAGACTATCCCAACTTCACTGAAGAAGTCTTCCGCCCGTTCCTCATTCCCTTCGTCAGGCTCAACTTTATACGTTATCCGAACTTCGATCTCGACATTCACACACTCACACTGAGGGCAACTCCAATGCTGAGGGTCACCTGTTCCACTCATCGCAACGCTAGAACCATTCTCACCATCGTAACCATGTCGTTCCGAATCGAAGAACAACTCTCGGTTCCCGCATGAAGAACACTCAATCGACAATGGCCCAACGAATACCATCTCGCCAGGTAGCGATTGCGATTCGAGCCAGTAACCAAGCAATTTTTGCTTGCTACTACCGCACGTACAACCGATTTTGTACGCTCGCAAATTCGAGTCGCCTGTCGAAACGCCAACTGCACTTACGTTTCCTAAGCACGATGGAATACGCTCATAGTTCCCACTCATGGAAATACCTTTGACCAATTGCGAAGTTGATCGATGACGATAATGTCGCCTCGAAGATGAGCGGGTAGTTGATTCCAGATTGCCGTATTGCGTTCAAGGAGCTTAGTCAGGTCATCCGTCTTTGATGCAATCTCGATCATGTCAATCTTGCCATCAAGCCGAATCCCCACGATGTCCGGCAATCGATCCGGACTAACCTGTACCCCTGTTCCTTCGAGGATCTTCGACCACTTCGAATGCATGTACACAGACTTGTAGCTGCCAGAGTTGGCCATGTCCGTGGACATGTTGAATATCTTCTGAGCATTTCCCGGGCTAGTTACCTGTGGTCTTCCAAAGATGCTCACTGGCCCCTTTGGGGCATTCTCTGGGGAGGTGTTATGCACCAGCACCCCGGCGGTCGACACGTAGTACACGTGCTCGGCGTCGACTTCGAGGTTGAACACCGCGACGGGGGGGCCGCGGCGGGGGGTGATGCGGGTGACCTGGCGGAGGGTGCCCGATTCGGTCCGGAGGTG
>CAIOTJ010000467.1 GCA_903861195.1 uncultured Planctomycetaceae bacterium
GGTTTCCTTGTCGAGTTCAGTTCCGAGCTGGGCGAACGCTTCGAGTTCACGGAAGGCCGCCAGGTCCAGACGCAGACCGCCGGCCACCTTCTTGTTCTTCATGGCCTTCGTCTGGGCGTTGCCACCCACGCGGGAGACCGAGATACCGACGTTGACCGCAGGCCGCACGCCGGCGAAGAACAGGTCGGGCTCGAGGTAGATCTGCCCGTCGGTGATCGAGATCACGTTGGTCGGAATGTACGCCGAGACGTCTCCCTGCAGCGTCTCAATGACCGGCAAGGCCGTCATCGAGCCGCCACCGAGTTCGTCGCTCAGCTTGACCGAGCGTTCGAGCAACCGGCTGTGGCAGTAGAAAACGTCACCGGGATACGCCTCGCGCCCGGGAGGCCGCCGCATCAGCAGCGACAACTGCCGGTAGGCGGTCGCCTGCTTGGAGAGATCGTCGTAAACCACCAGGGTGTGCTTCCCCTGATACATGAAGTGTTCGCAGATCGCAGCCCCGGCGTAGGGGGCGATGTACTGCAGCGGAGCGGGGGCGCTCGAGGGGGCGCTGATCACGACGGTGTAGTCCATCGCGCCATTGGCCCGCAGCGCCTCGACCACGCTGGCGACCGACGTCGCCCGCTGACCGCACGCCACGTAGACGCAGATGACGTCCTGCCCCTTCTGGTTGATGATCGTATCGAGGCAGATCGCGGTCTTGCCTGTCTTGCGGTCGCCGATGATCAGCTCCCGCTGGCCACGACCGATCGGGGTCATCGAGTCGATCGCCTTGATGCCGGTCTGCAACGGTTCGGTCACCGGCTGGCGTCCGGCGATGCCCGGCGCGATGGTTTCCAAAGGCCGGCTCTGGGCGGTGACGATCGGTCCCTTGCCGTCGAGCGGATTGCCCAGCGGATCGATGACACGCCCGACCAGCGCTTCGCCCACAGGGACCGACAGCAGCGCTCCGGTCGTGCGGACCTCATCTCCCTCGGCGATCTTGAGGTAATCCCCCAGAATGATCACACCGACCGAGTTTTCTTCGAGATTGAAGACCTGGCCGCGGGTCCCGTTGGGGAACTCGACCATTTCGCCCGACATGGCGCCGGCCAGACCATAGACCCGTGCGATGCCGTCGCCAACTTCGAGGACGCGGCCGACTTCGCTGGTCTGGATCTGTCCGCGAAAGTCCTCAATCTCCTTCTGGATGACTGAAGCGATCTCGTCCGCTTTGAATTTCATTTGTGCTCCTCTGCTCCACGCGCTGCTGCAACTGCCGCAATCGCGAACGCAATGAACCGTCGTAGACCGTGTCCCCCACCCGAATCCGCAGACCGCCGACCAGGGATTCGTCGACCGTCCACTCCAGAATGGGAGTGAAATCGAGGGATTTCGAAAGACTCTCTTCCACCAACCGATGCAGCTGCGGGGTCGCCGGGATCGCCGACGTCACCTGCACCCGCCGCCGCCCAGACCGCAACTCCGCCTGCAATCCCACCTGGCGACAAATGGGTGCCAGCAGATCCAATCTCGAATGCCGGGCCAACACCTTCAGGAAGTTCACGAACACCGGCGAGGCGCGGCCATCCAGAATTCTTCCCAGCAACTCTTCCTTGTCATCCTTCCCCAGCGCCGCCGACGAGAGCAAACGGCGCAGATCCGCCTGGCGGGGCAGGACCTCGTCGACGAACTCCCGCAGCTCATCCACCACCTCCGCCTGCTGCTCCGCCGGAATGGCATCCAGCAGTGCGTCGGCATAGACCCGCGCGATCGAATCCACCGAAGGATCTTCGAGCACGCTGGGAATTCGCGTTTGAGGCTGCTGGGTGTCAGTCATGATCGTTTCAAACAGGCAAGATCAATCAGGCTGGGACGATGCGTGAGACCATCCCGCCACTCGCTCAACAAACACCGGGGGTCCACCCTCCGGGTCAACGCCGCTTGTTCAACACCACAGGCCGGTGCCAACGTCGGGTTGGTTCGCACTCCCACGGTTGGACCCAAGCCGTGCGGCTGGGTAATCGCCGAACTTTCCACCAGACGATCCAACCACAACCGGGAGCAGACTTCTGACTCAACCGATCCCGGATGCCGGAACCCCATCGCGAAACTTACGCCTTCCGCGATGAAAATTCCTGCAGTGCCTCGCGAATCAGTCGTTCATGATCGGCTCCCGTGAGGGAGCGTCCCACAACCTGCTGGGTTGCTTTGGCCACCGTACCCGACATCTGGTCAAACAGCTCGTCGAGGGCCGCGTCCTTGGCCCGCTGAATCTCCACCAGCGCCCGATTCTTGCTTGATTCGGCCTCGCGCTGGGCCGTGTTGATGATGTCATTCTTCGTGACTTCAGCATCACGCCGCGCTTCGGCCAGAATCTCACGCACCTGGTCCTGCACACGGTCCAGCTTGTGCTGGTGATCGTCGAGCAGCTTCTGGGCCTTGATTCGCGCATGCTCGGCATCTGCGAGTGCCGCCTGGACCTTTCCCTCCCGCTTGTCCAACCCCTCAATCAAAGGCTTCCAGGCGAGCTTCTTCAGCACGAACAGGAAGACCCCGAAAGTGATCACGGAGAAGATCGCGAGGTCGACATCCGCCTTGTGGGCCGTCATCGGGCCCTCCACCGGATGGTCGTGTCCCGCTTCCTCGTGCGCCGCTTCCGCCGCGGCCGCCGGAGCGTCCTCGGCGGAGACCGGGTTGACCACCGCGAAAATCACCGACACACAGGTCAATGTCAAAATTCCGGTGCTCGCAAGAGACCGGCAAAACATCCTGAAATGACTCATGGAGGCAAGCATCCGCACGTGAGACAACGAGACCAAACGGACTGGACAGACCTCGACCCAAGGGGTTCGCCGAAACGAACGCCCCCGGAATCAGCCCTTCACAATCAACACGATCAGGGCGAAGAACGTCGCACCTTCCAACAGCGCGGCGGCGAAGATCATCGCGCCACGGATGTCATTGGCCGCCTCGGGCTGACGGGCAATGCTCTCCAAAGCAGCCGAACCAATTTTGGCGAAGCCATAGGCCGCACCGACGATGGTCAGCGCCGCACCGAACGCGGCGGTGCCGGGGAACAGCGACCACCCAGTCGCGTCTCCCTCAGCCGCGAACACAGGAGTCGCCACAAACACCAAGCTGAGCACCAGAGCCAGCATGCGAAGCGTACGATTCACGGAACTCTCCTCTCTCTTTTTCTCGACAGTGACGGAACAGACAAATCAGGTTCGCGCGGGATGCGCGGATCACTCTCAGCAACACCGGCAGGCCATTGGCAGTCCCCGAAAGGACCCAGTCAATGACCAAGCCGCCACTCTAGTGCGGATGCTTGGCAGCCGCAATGAACAAAGTCGACAGGTACGCGAACACGTACGACTGCAGGAACGCCACGAACAATTCCAGCAGCCCAATGCCCACCTGCCCCAGAATGCTCGCCGGGGCCACCAGGTAAACCAACTGGCTCGCTCCCGCCTGGGCAATGAATCCCAGAATCACCGCGATCACCGTGTGCCCCGCCATGATGTTGGCGAACAATCGCACGGCCAGCACACCATGCTTGATCACCAGACCGATGAACTCAATGACCCACATCAGCGGCTTCAGCAGAATCGCCAGGGCCGGCGGGAGGTCCATGGTCGGAATCAGCGACAACCAGAAGCCGACGAACCCACTGGTCTCGGTTCCGGCGCGAATCACCATGCAGAGGGTGAACACGGCCAACACACCCGTCACCCAGATGTTCCCCGTGGGAGATCCCAGCCAAGGAACGGCTCCCAACAGGTTGCAGAACAAGACGAAAAAGAAGACCGACCAGATGTAAGGCAGGTATTTATCGGCGGGATGTCCCACGGCGACGGCCGCAGCGGTTGCCGGGACTGCATGACCGTGTCCAGCATGACCGTGACCCGAGTCCCCGTGGTCGGCGGCAGCATGGCCATGGTCGCCATGTCCATGGGCCCCATGGTCGTCATGACCATGCCCGTGGTGATCATCGCCAATTGTCGGGCGGACCACCTCATCGCGCAGGAACACCAGAATCGCTTCGAAGAAATTCCAGAACCGGCCCCGCACGGGCTCGCCTGAGGCCACTCGCCGGGCCAGTCCACGGAAAATCAGGACCGCCAGCACCAACACCAGGACCTCGATCACCATGAACTTGGTGATCGTGAACAGCTTGCCAAACGGCTGTGGTATGTGCAGGTGCCCACTCCCATCGGGAGTCAGGAACCGGGGGACCTCAAAAAACGTGAAATCCCTGACGTGATGAAAGACGTCATCGTGTCCGGATGCCATGGAGGTGCGTCTTCTCTCTGCAGGACCTTGTCATCCACAGGCCTGGAAGGCAACCGCCCCCCACCACCACGTGGCTCAGCTCAAACCACTTCCAACCACAAACTTTCACCGCACGAGGCCGGGCACCAACTGGTTTCCCAGCTCGGCCACACCCCACTCACTCAACTTCTGCCGCCCACCTGACGCTGAGCGTCTTCCTCCGGACGAGTTGCGGACCTCGTCCGCACGACGACAGGAGGCATCAACAACCACGTCTCACACGCCAGACCGGCCAGATAAAACACAGTCATCACCACCGCGACAGGCTCCAGAGGAGCCTCCCAAACCCACCTCATCCACAGCAGCCCCAGCAGGGCAGCGCCCGCCCGGAACAGCATCCCGACCATTAGCAGGGGCAACACCGAATGCGTGTCCCGGCCGAAATGCTGCAAGACGAATAACAGAGTCCCCGGCAAGAGGCAACAAACCAGACCCACACCGGAAATCTGTATCCCCCAATCCTCCCATCGCAACGATGTCAGTGGTGCCATCACCACAAACAGAACCACACACATCCCCGCCAGCCACCCAATCTGCCCCAGTGGCGTGGAGGACTTGGTCACAATCGCACACTCTTGTCTCAGAACAACTCTTGCCGCTCCATCAATCCCACGTACTCCCTCACTGGTCAGGAATCATCGGCCCGACCAACATGCGTCGCCACAGCCAGCCTCGCCATCCTGACCGCAGCCTCTTCCAGAACTGATCTCTCCGCCGGTACCTCTCCGCCGGTACCTCTCCGCCGGTACCTCTCCGCCGGTACCTCTCCGCCGGTACCTCTCCGCCGGTACCGCTTCACCGGTACCCCGAAAGCCCCGAAGCAGCCGTTTCGTCAGGGGTCAGAGTCCGACCCGTTGCTGCCCGCAGAGGCTGTGCCCGGTTCGAGCACCGGCACGTGCCCCGCCACCACTCCCGGACCTCGGGTGTTCGGGCTGGCTGTTTCACCGAACTCAGAGGCACCGCGTTTTTGCCGAAGCTGACCTGTCGCTGAACTCGGCATCTTCATCAGCCGCAGCAGTCCAGAGAACAATCCCACCACCGCCCCGACCACAACACACCAATGAGCAGTGCCGAGCCATGCATCGCAGGCGATGCCAACCACTGCGGGCAACACCATGAGGAGAGCCGTCGACAAGACCTCGGAGTACCCGAGCAACCAGCCGGCCAAACGACGGTTGTTGTCGTCGCCAGACTGCCTCATGTCATCCTCCCGGATTCGGCTCCATCCCGTCGACTCGCTCCGCGAAGCACCACCCTACACCTTGATTCCATCCGGTGTCAAAACCCGACCATTTGAAAGACGGAAATTCCCAAAGCTGGTGCCATAGCCACAGCCAAAGGAACGGACTTGGATTCTCGGCACCACAACTCATCCTCCGGATGGCCCTCACATCCGAGATTGCCGTCCGCCTGCCCTGCGCCCGCGGGTCGACTCCGGGCCCGTGCTTTTTTCTCTGAAACCACCGTAATTTTCTTCGGTTTCGGGCCAGGGCCTCCCAGCACGGATTTGCACCTCGGGGGTGGATATGGTATCACCGACCGTGGCGTAAAGAGCGTCGCAACCCATTGCGAAGCAAGTTCTTAAAAACGGGAACCAATTCCCCGCCAGCGAGCAGCACGACCAAGTGTCCACCTGTATGGGTCACGGAATACCACCAGCCCAAGGCGGGTGGTGATCCCGAATTGCCGAGCCCTTTGATGCCGACCCCACCGCTGACAGCTCTCACTCGAGAGGCTCTCGAAAAACTGGCCAAACAGCGGGGCATCCCCAGGGTGTCGGGGCTCACCAAGGCCCAATTGATTGCGGCCCTGCAGCCGCCGGCCAAAAGCCCTGTGCCACCCAAATCGCCGCCCGCCAGGAAGGCAGCGGCCCCAGCGGCGGCGGCGGGGCCTGCGAAGAAACCAAATTCGTCCCGCTCTCCCGCCAAGACCACGATCAAGCCGTCCAAATCGGGGGTTGCGCCAGCCGCAGGGGGGTTAGCCTCGTCCCGCAAAGCCAAGTCGCCCGGCCCGGTCGCCAGCCCCGACTCCCCACCAGCGAAGACCCCCCTTGAGGCCCACCGTCGCGAAATCGCCCTCGGGAACCCGCGGATCACCAAGGGACAGAACTCCCTGGTGGCGACCGCCTGCGACGCCCACTGGATTCGGGTGACGTGGCACCTGTCGCGCGACAGTGTCGACCGGGCCCACGCCCGGCTGGGAACGGAATGGCACCGCGCGGTCCCCATCCTGCGGGTCTCGCGGGTCACCACCAGTGACCTGGCGGCGGGCAGTGAGGCGTTCGCGAAGGATGTGATCATCGACACCCCCTGCAACACCCACTATCTGGCCGTCCCCCAGCCGGGGCGGGCCTTCCGGGTACAGATTGGCTACCTCGGAAAGCAGGGGACCTTCTTCTCGATGGCGAAGTCGAATGTCTGTCACCTGCCCAAGCCCGGTCCCGCGCAGTTACCGCGCGAACCGCTCCCCACATCCGCTTCCGAGGGGGGGGAACTGCTGACCGACCCCGCCGGGGGTGACGACGACAGCCCGATTCGTCCCTTGGGTTTCTCGGCTCTGTCGCACTTTGGCCCCACCGCCTCGCAGAAACGGCTGACGGGGGAATTTGAGTTCAAACTGGCCACCGAGGTTGTGGTCTATGGCAGCACCCGTCCCGGCTCCCAAGTCACCGTGCATGGGGACCAGGTTCAGTTGCGGGACGACGGCTCCTTCACTTTTCGCATCCCGCAGCCCGAAGGTCGGCAGGTGCTGGCGTTTACCGCGATGGATCCGCGGGGGAACGAACGCCGGATGATCGTTGTGGCCATGGAACGCAACACCAAGGAACTGGAACGCCAGTACTTCGACGGCGGTCACGTCGATGGGGCCGAAGACTGAGACGCGGCCACAGCGGCCCCGGCGGGAACTGGCCCGCAATACGCGAAAGACCGCCCCACACAAAGGTCGACGGTCGGTCGTGGACCAATGCCACGGAGGGATCGACGCTACGGGTGACTCGCGGCGATCCACTGGTGTCGTTGGCTCACAAGAGTGCTGGAGGTCCCGCGCGCAAACAATGCCCCCGGAGATCAGAGACTGTTCTCCGGGGGCAGGTTGTTGTTCGCCCCAGCGGTGGTCCGCCTAGCCTTTCAACAGATCGGCAATGGCGGTCCGTTCTTCGCGCAGCTCATTGACGGTGGCGGTGATTTTCTCGCGGGCGAAGTCGTTGTGCTGGATTCCCTGCACAATCTTCCAGGTCTTGCCATCGGTCGTCAGCGGGAAGCTGCTGATCAGGCCGGGCTCAACCCCGTAGCTGCCATCGCTGCAGACCGCCGCACTGAACCACTTGTTGGCCGACGTGGGGAAGTGAATGCTCTTGAGGTTGTCGATCACCGCGTTGGCCGCCGACGCCGCGCTGGACGCCCCCCGGGCCTTGATGACCGCCGCCCCGCGCTGCTGCACCGTGGCGATGAAGTCGTTTTTCAGCCAGTTCTCGTCGCTGATCACCTGAGTGACCGGCTGACCATCGATCTTCGCCTGGTAGAAGTCGGGATACTGGGTGGCGCTATGGTTGCCCCAGATCGCCAGGTGCGAGACCGCCGAGACGGGACGTCCCGCCTTGTGGGCCAGTTGCGAAACCGCGCGATTCTCGTCGAGGCGGGTCATCGCGTAGAACCGGTTCGAGGGAACTCCCGGAGCGTTGTTCATGGCGATCAGGGCATTGGTATTGCACGGATTGCCCACCACCAGAACCTTGACATCACTGGCGGCCGCCGCCGCGATGGCCCGCCCCGTGCTGGTGAAAATCGGCCCATTGACCCGAATCAGGTCGGCCCGCTCCATCCCCGCCTTGCGGGGCACACTCCCCACGCAGACGACGTAATTGCAGTCTTTGAATCCCTGCTCCAAACTGTCGCTGGACGCTTTCACCACACCGGCCAGGGTGGGGAAGGCACAATCATCGAGTTCCATGTGCACCCCGTCGAGGGCCCCCATGGCGGGGGGAACTTCAACCAGATGCAGAACGACCGGTTGGTTCGGGCCGAACACCTCGCCGGAAGCAATGCGGAAAATCAAACTGTAGCCAATCTGACCGGCGGCACCGGTGACTGCCACGTGGAGGGGGGTAGCCATTGTGAAACGTCCTGGAATGAGGGAAAGACTCTCGATCTGATGTAACGAACAGCGCCCAACCCCGCAACCTAGCCCCCCCAGAGAAGTCGCCTGCCCCCCTGCGCCAAAACTGGCCCACTCCGGCCCTGGCGACTTGAGAAAGAACTGCCCAGGAATTTCGAAATCGGCGGAAAACCGCGCAAACACGCAAAATACGGAAAACAGGAGAGTTGCATAAGAAAAACCGCCCCTTCATTCGTTACAGGTTGTCGAACTGCCCGGGGACCGTCGCCATCCCGGGGATGGAAAAGTGCGAAGAAAGGATCTGTATCGCCCCCCCGTGCCGGTGCTCCGGAGGGCGGCGTTGACACGTTTTTCCTGCAGAATTACAACTCGTTCCCAGCCGCTCTCGGAACCGCAACTCGCGTTTCTTAAGTGGAATTCTGTGCTGAACTTGCGGATTGTTCCTGTTTGGTCGAGACGAGGTCCGGTGAGGACTTTTTCGCTGCCTGTCCTCTGGGTGTTGCTGGCTTCCGTCTGCGGATGCCAGGGCTGTTCCACACCCCCTGGAAGACCCCCCATCGCTTCGATTCCGGCCCCCTACGTTCCCTCGGCTCCGCTACCCCCTCTCACACCGCCGGCTGCGCCGGTGGTTCCTGTCCGTTCGAATCCCTGGAAGCCCGACGTGGCGGCCCGTCCGTGGAAGTACATCGTGCTGCACCACACCGCCACCTCGACCGGCAATGTCGACAGCATTCACGCGGAACACCAGAAGAAGAAGGACAAGAGCGGCAATCCCTGGCTGGGGATTGGCTACCACTTCGTGATTGGGAATGGGAATGGGATGACGGACGGAGCGATTGAACCCACGTTCCGTTGGCGCACACAGATTCAGGGGGCTCATGCCGGCAGCGCCGAGCCCGATTACAACCAGTTGGGAATTGGCATCTGCCTCGTGGGAAACTTCGAGAATGCCCCTCCCACCGCCGCCCAGCAGAAGAGTGTGCAACTGCTGGTGCAAACCCTGCGTCAGGAATACTTCATTCCGCTTGACCAGGTCGTACCTCATAAAGAAATCCGGGCGTCAGCCACCGCCTGCCCCGGAAAATTGTTCCCCCTGCGGGAGATTGCCCAGGAATATCCGGCTGTCTTGTTGGGAGTGGATCCCGACGGAGTGCCGGTGGAATCCTTGGCGGGTTCTCTGGAGAGGACTTTGAGATGACATCACGCTGGCCCCTCGAATTGGACATCGACCCCGGTCGGTCGCAGGTCGCCCACGAAGCCCAATCCGCCATGGACCCCGCGGTCTGGGCGGCGGGTGTGCCGTTGGCCCTGCTGGCACCACCGGCCCGGTCGGGTGCCGAAATCGACGGACTGTTCCTGCCCGAAGGGTACGAACCGACCTACGCCTATCCCTTGCTGGTCTGGCTCTCAACGGTCCCGGTCTCTCCCTGCGAGTTCGAGCGGCGGATGCGGGCGATCAGTGAGCGGAACTACCTGGGTGTATGCATCCCGGTCTCGCCTCAGGCCGAGGTCGCCGATGTCGCCTTGCAGGTCCAGAATGTGGTCTGTGCCGTGCGTCGGGACTACCACCTCCACAGCGAGCGAATCATCCTCGCGGCTGCGGCCGACGCGGCGGCTCTGTCGCTGGAAGTGGCCCTGCGGCATCCTGCCTGGTTCGGCGGTGTGGTTTCCCTGGGGGCCCCTCCCACAGCCCGCTGCCTGCTGGCGGAAGCTGGACAGTTGCGGGGCTTTCGGGCGTTCCTGGGGGGAACCCCGGGGAACGATTGGCCTGCTCTCAAGCAGACCGAACGGATCCTCTGGACAGCCGGTTTGAATGTCCGGCTTTGGCAATGGTCCGAAGGCAGCCGGATCCCCGCGAATGTCTGGCGTGAGCTCAATCACTGGCTGATGGCCGGCATCGAGAACGAAGCGACTGTTTGGGCCTGAGCCCACGAAATGCCATTCGCCGGTGGGGTGTCAGGTCACTCCACCGGCGTGTTTTTTTTGTAGCGGCGGTAAGCCGCCAGCACTCCTCCGCTTTTCCCCCCGGGTCGAGCGAAACCTTTCCTCTGGCTCGCGACGGCCGCTCGGTCTCCACAGCCAACTGGCTACGGCTGAGCCAGAGGGTTCTGCCCCACCGCCCCGACGGCTCGATAAGAAGATCGCCAGCGGAGTGGCCCGATCTTCGGTAGCTTGCTCACCTTTGCCTTGGGCAACCGGGTTGCCCGCAAGGTGATGAATCGCGTGCCGTGGATCCCCCGACGGCGGTTGTGCCGCGCTGATTTCCGCAAACATCACCGACCACCAGGCTGGCCAGTGTCACTCCCGCCAGTCACGACCGTCACGCGCTGGCAGGCCAGACTCGGGAGTGCGGGAAAACTGGCGGGGGCAGCCGATCGTGCCAGGTGAGAGAGTTCACCCCGCGCGTCCGGCGGCCGACCCACATGACAAGTCGGGTTCGACGACCCCAAACAAACAGCCCGCGGTTGGCTGAAGGCCACCGCGGGCTGGGTTGAACAATACCGGTTCGCGACTCACAGTCATCTGCCGCCCACCGGGTTGTGGATGGGCGGGTTCGAGAACGCGGAGTCGCAACGACCGCTGGGAGGAGCTCCTACTGGTTGTTGCGGCCGCCGGGCCGACTTCCACCGCCGGGACCACTCGACGGGAATCCTCCCGCCCCGCCCCCCATCGGACCTCCCATGCCCCCCATCGGACCCCCCATGCCCCCCATACCTCCCATGCCTCCGCCGGGGAAACCGCTGCCACCTGACTTGAGAGAGTTGCGGCCCTTCTTTTTCTTCTTGCCGTCTTTCTCATCCTCTCCACTGCTGCCGAAGAGGTTGAACGGATCACTCGACCCGGAGGCGGGAGACTTTTCTTTCAGGTCGGCGTATTTGTCATTCTGCTCCTTCAGCTTTTTGCGGACCTCGCTGATTTCCTCAGTCGATCCGCCGTCGATCGGCTGCAGCTTCCCCAACCGGTTGACCGTGACCGCCTGATCGAGCTGAGATTGCAGAGACATGACCAGCTTCTGGTCTCCCTCCAGCCCGAGGTCAGCCAAGACGCCGGGGTCCAGCTTGGGACTGGGAACGGCGTCGAGGAACAGATCGCGGCTGGCGAAATTCACCTTGCCCTTGGCGAACGTCTGGGCCCCGATGTTGGGGAATTCCAGCTCTTTATCTCCCCCCACATATTGCCCAAACTTCAGGGGGAGAGACGCCTCAACAATCGAGCCAAAATCGGTATTGAACTGGAGCACATCCAGTTCCGCCGCCCGCTGCGGAGTAGGGGGTTTCGACACCCGGTGAACCATGTACTGGACCTCCGGGGGAGCGATGGCGGGAATCGACTGCTTGCTCCAGTCGGACTCGCGGGTCTCTCCTTCCGCCACCGAAGACTGCCGCACGAAATCGGAATTGAAACTCGGGTTGTCGATGATCATCTGCACGCGGTAGATGTAGCACTCGTTCGGTTCCACATCGAAGTCGAAGAAGCGGAACATCACCAGATCAGCTCCCGACGAGGAGATCTGCCCCACCACGGGCATTCCCGTCCCCCCCATGCCGGAACCCATTCCAGGCATCGACATGCCGCCACCGCCAGGCATTGACATGCCCGCGCCCCCCCCCGGCATCGACATCCCGGCACCACCCCCGGGCATCATGCCTCCGGCACCGCCGCGGCCCATAGCCCCCGACATCAGCTTGCCCATATCCGGGCGGGGAGCGACTCCCGAACCACCGCCGCCGCCGGGAATGCCTCCCGGAGGCATGGAACCCATACCTCCGGGCATCGAGCCCATGCCGCCCGCCATCCGACCACCCCCTTTGCCCCCCGGAGCGCTGCCCGGCATGCCAGCTCCCATGCCAGCTCCCATGCCAGCCCCCATCCCGCCGCCGCCCATATAATCGGCCACCGAGCCGGAGAAGCCTTCATCACCCAGCCGATTCGCCGCATCGCGGCGCATCCGCTTGGCATCGCGCTGGCCTCGCAGCAACCCCCGGCGATTGCGGCCCCCCTCCTCGTCGGCTCCTTCGAGCGCCTCGGACGCGGCGGCGTTTTTTGCCTCTTCTTCTTCCCGCTGCTGCTTGTCGAGCGTGGGAATGCGGGGGTGCACCACGTACCGCGGGTCCCAATCGCCATCGGCCCGCCGGGGCAACGACATCGTGAAGACCCCTTCGATGAACTCCGCCGCCACCAGGTCAGCCTCTTCCAGCACCACCTTGTTGAGGGTGTCGAGCGCCGAATCGATCTTCACATCCTCCCACTCTCCCGACCAGGGATCCTTCGCCGGGATCGCCCGCTTCCGCTGCAACTTGAAGTCCGCATAGTTCAGCAAGGACTCCGCCTGAGACAACGTCTCGAGATGGTGCGCCTTCCGCAGGCGGTCCAGCTGGGCCCGGCGTTCGACCACGGCGGTCACCACAATGGCCCGCTTGCCGCGCGACTTCACCGCGGCACTGGAAGTCGTTGCCGCCATTCCCGATTTACCGCCATCGCTCGAAGACTCCTCCAACTGCGCGCCCAGATCCAGCGTCCCACCGCCGCCTCCCGCCAGACCCCCACCCTTCTTGCGATCCTTGGGCTTTTCCGCCTTCGGCTTGGTCTCGGCCACCGGCTCTTCCGCAGCCGCCTCTGGTTCCTGTTCTTCCAGCACCGGAAATTCAATCGCGCGGGCGATCAGGTCGACGGGTGGCAACACCTCGACTTCATCAGCCGGCAGTTGGTAGGTCTTGACCTTCGGCGACAACGGAATCTGGTACTCGAACTGCGCCAGATCGATGGGGGTCAGCGACCCCTGAATCGCACTGTCGGCCGAGGCGATCAGGAACTTTTCCTTTTGATCGGCGGGCCAACGATTGGCCGCCAACTGGTCTTGAACCTTGCGGGCCTCCGTCTCCATCTCGAGCGGATTGCGGCCGTACCCTCCCCAACTGGTCATGGCGAGACACAACAGTGTCACCAATCCCGCAACCCCCATTCCCACCTTTTCGCCGTGGTTCAGGAAGAACTGCTTGTAGTTGTACGTCTTGATCTTCTCAACCAGGTTTTTCATGGCAATTCCCCCGTCTTGGGGACTGGGAACAACGATCAGACAAAAGTCGGGAAAGTCACGGAGGGACGACCAGGCTGGTCATCCACAGATCACTGCGGAGCGGTACCCGCCGGCGGAGCGTCCGCCGGGGGATTTTCAGCCGGTGGGTTGGCCGGTTCGGGAGCCCCTTCCGCCGCGGGCTCACCGGTGGCTGTTGGCTGCGGGTTGCTGTTCGTGGACGCCGGAGTTTCCGCAGCAGAACCCTCGGCTGCAGCCGCCGCCGGGAGATCGGTCGCTGTAGCCCCAGCGGTGGGTTCGGGGGTACCGGCCGGGCTCGCCGTGCCGGGGGTCGTCGCCGTATTGACTGCAGCTCCGTCAGCCCCCGGAACAGCCCCCGGGTCTGCCGCAGCCGTGCCCGCCGCAGCCCCAGCAGGAGCGGTGGCTCCGTCCGCCGGAACGGCCGCCCCCGGGCTCGTCGCCGGGTTGGTGTTCGCCGGAGGATAGATCTTGGCCAGCACTTCGGGCTTCGGTTTCTTGTACAGCGTGAACCAGCCATCCAGGGCGACGTTCACCAGGTTCGGGTTCGCCAACGGATCGACCTTGGGCGTGGCTGTCGCGTCGGCTCCCGCCCCGCCCGTCAGTCCCCCCAGGCCGCCACCGGTCAAGCCAGCCGTCGACCCACCCCCGCCAGTGGCTGCGCCGGGCGCCCGGCCTCCCAGCAGCGCTCCAGACGCCTGGCCCGAAACACCGCCGCCACCACCACCGCCGCCACCGCCGCCACCCCCCATTTTCGCCATCGCCCCACTCATCGCCTTCATGGCGTCGATGCCGCCGCCCCCAGACATCATGCCCATGCCACCACCCATGCCGCCGCCACCTGCGGCCATGGCTCCGCCAGTCCCGCCCGAGGCCCCCAGCGGCAACAGGTCTTCCTCACGCACATCGGCCACATGCACCCGGGTGACGCGGGCGGGCCAACTCAGATTCGACAGCAGCACAAGCAGTTCGGGCACACGCGTCTGGTCGATCTTCAATTCGAGGTAAAAGCCGCGGGTCCGGAACTCATCGCGATCTTCGACATACCGGCGAGCGGGGTTTTCACCCGGTTCTCCCAGTTCCTCGATGGGATCGAACGTGACTGTGGGCACGGTCCCTACGGTGCTGGCATCGCCGGAGGCTCCGCCACCCCCCATGCCACCACCTCCCATGCCACCACCTCCCATGCCTCCGCCAAATCCAGACGACTTGAGACCTTCTTTGGCCATTTTGGCCATTTGCTCACCCATCGCCGCCGCCCCGCCCCCACCCGCACTGGCCGATGTGGAAGAGGCTGAGCCCCCCCCCGACTTCTTGGTCAGCGTGATGGTGCTGCCCGAACGATTTCCCCCACGCAGGTTGAACACGGAGATCTCAGGAATCACGGCGTCCACCTGGCTGCCGGAACTCTGGTTCAGGCTGCGGATGACCTGGATGATCGCGTTCGCCAGCCAGAGATCTTCCTGGGCCTCTTCGATTTCCTGCGATGAGGGATTGTCGGTCCGGATGCCCCCCACAGCCTCCGAAATCGGAAAACCGTCGAGGGCGATCGCCACCTTTCCCTTGCGTCGCCCCTCCTCTTCGTCTTCCACCCAGGAAACCGGCTCGAGTTGCTCGAAGACTTCCTTGCGGAAGCTGAGGTAATTCTTCCGGTAGTAACCCCGGTCCGCCGAGGTGAACTGCTCGGGATCGGTCGTGGACATCTTGGGAGGCCAGACCTTCAGCGGCTGCTGCATCTCCCACAGCTGAACCCGGGCCTTCAAGGCCTCAAGTTCCTGCACTTCATTGATCTTCTTGAGCTGGTTTTCCCAATCACTGTTGGGATCGGCAGCCGAGGCCTTGAGCTGGCTGAACTGTCCATCCAGCTTCTTTTGCCGGTCGTCGAAATTCTTGGCCATCCCCGAACTGGCCAGAAACCAGCCGATCAGCGGAGACAGGACCGCCACGCTCAAGAGGATCCAGAAATAGTACTTGAGGATCGGCTTCAACTTGTCCATGGCTCACATCCGCAGTTGGAGAGTCTCGTGGTCTGGGTCACTTCCCAATCCCCCGCGGGTGCCGGGGGGAGGACCCATCAAGTGTTGGGCATCAAGTGTTGGGTATCAACTGTTAAGCGGGGCTGAAAAAGCCTCGCCTGGGTTCAGAGGCATCTGGCTCGGGCGTTGGCGAAGTGTCGGCTGTTCGCCGCTCATTTCGTCGCGGCGGGAGTGGCCGCTCCGGTTCCGGTGGCTGGGGTCGTGCCCCCCGCAGCCGCGTCACCGGTCGTGCCCCCCCCAGCAGCCGTCCCAGCCGAGTTGGGGTCGACCTTCGGGGCATCGGGATCGACCGGCACCCGCTTGTCGAGAGGGGTTTCCACCCACACGAACTGAGCGGTGAACGCGGTCCGCTCCACCTTGATGCCTGTCGATTCGTCCCCTTCATCCTTCCGTTTGCCGCTGGAGGCGGCCTTCTTCTTCTTTTCCTTGGCCTCGGCCCGAGCAGCCTCTTCGCGGGCCGCCAGGGTCCCTTCCGGGATGTAGGCGAACGAGGCCCGCGGCAATGAGGCGGAGATGGTGGGCCACTTGATTCCCAACTGCCGCACTGGAACCAACCCCATCGGCTGCCCTGTGGTCAGGTCGCGGACCTCCACCTGCCAGCTCTGCAGATTCTTGATCAGCGTCTGCTGCACATATTCGGCGTCCGACATTCCCGTGTCGTCTTCATTGTGGAAGTGGACCCCCTGCAAGGTGAAGACATACCCCGCACCAGTGGGACCGTTCTTCGAATCGGGCTCGCGCATCCGTTTCTTCGCGTCTTCGCTGAGCCCCTTATACCAGTCTCCCAGGTTGTCCATTTTCTGAGTCGTCACACCCAGCAGGCGGATGCGATTGCGTTTCGCCGGCTCGACCTCCTGGGCGTCTCCATAATCGCGGGGGAGCGCGGCCTCGATCGCCTTGTACACCTCCAGCCAGGCGGTCCGGCCCGTGGTCGACGAGAGCAGTGCCTCCAGGTCTTTCTTCAGCTTGTCGTTTTGACCCACAGCCGAGTCGTAGGACGATTTGAAGCCGTTTTTCTGGCCGATGGCCTGATCGGCTTTCTTTTCGGCTTCTCCAAAGTATTCGGGGCTGACAGTGCCCGCCCGCAGCCCAGAGCCCAACAGGGAGAGCGACAGCCCCCCCAGAACCACCGCGGCCGCGGCCACCGCCCACGGTTTCTTCTTCCTCACCAGCCGCTGCGAGGTGATCTCGGGGGGCAGCAGCGAGGTTCGCACCCGCGTCAGGTTCAAACCCTGAAGGGCCAACCCGTACGGAACGGCGAACGACAGAATGTTCTCCTGAAACAGCGGGGCGTTCAGCACGCTGTCTCCCGCCAGCCCCGGATAATGCTCGACCCGCTCCACATCCATCTGCAGGTTCTGCTGCAGGAATTTCTGCAGCCCCGCCAGCTTGAACCCGTTCCCCACCCCAAGGATTTTCTCGATCTTGGCGTCGCGGTTCACGCTCGAGAAATATCCGATCGAACGCTGGATCTCCGACACGAAATCGTTGAAGACCGGCCGCAATGCCTGGAACACCGCCTTGGGGTCGGGGGCCTTGGTGGCATTGCACTTGAGATGCTCGGCCTTGGCGAAGGTGAGCTTCATTTCTTTCGTAAGGGCCCGGGTGAAGTGGTTGCCCCCCACATTCACGTTGCGGATCCAGATCTTTTTGCCATTCGAGACGACCAACGTCGTGGCATCCGAACCCATGTCGAGCACCAGATGATACGGGCCTGTCTCGACCTCTTCGCTGCCCGCCTGCATCCCCAGTTGGTCGTGGCAGAGATAGTTGTAGAGGGCCAGCGGTGCGATCTGCACCAGGTCGACTTCAATCTTCCGCTGAATGAAGGGGTTCAGTTGCTGCATGACCTGTTCGCGCTTCATCGCGAAGAGCCCCACCTCGGCATCCAGCAAAAACCCTCCCTCGGCTCCCGAGCCCCCCAGAGGCTGGTAATCCCAGATCACCTCTTCCAGAGCAAAGGGAATCTGCTGCCGAGCCTCATATTTGACAATCTCGACCACCTTGCTGGGCTCGACCGGTGGCAGCTGGATGAACCGCGCCAGGGCCGACTGCCCAGGGACGGCAATCGCAATCCGGTCCCCCTGCACCCGATTCCGCCCCAGAAAGGTATCGAGCGCCTGGCCAACCAATTCGTCCGGATTCGCGTCGGGCTGGCTGAGAATCTTCGGGTGCGGGATGTAATCGAAATGGGTGGCCAGCACCTGTTTGGCGGCCTCAGCGAACACCAGGCGAATCGCCTTGAGCCCCGCGAGGCCAATCTCAATGCCCCAAACGCCTTGTACATCGGCCATCGTCGCCACTCCAACCCCGACCACCCGGGATGTTTGCAGGGAATCGCCCAGAATCGTCAAACTAACACAGCTTTTCCAGCATCGTCAACCAGAAAAGCCCCACCGAAACAAGGGTTTCCCGCATCGTCTGGGAGTTGGACGTCGCAATCGCTGCGAAAGTTTCCGGAAATCGCGTTTTTCACGATCTGTCGACAAACGGAAGTTTCACCAAAGCCAGGCGATCTGAGTGCCATTGAACGGCTGGCCGACACGGACCGAGTCCTTCCGCACTCCAGAGACGAACCTGTCTGGAAAACCGGCGAATCTGACGCCGATTCAAGCCGGTGCGCAACTCGCCCCCCCCAGCCGGCAGAACACCGACTTCGGTTGGGCTCGGGGGGCGATGGCTGGTTGACGGAAGTCTCTGGCCGGATCTTCGCCAGACAACATCCGAGTTTCGAACGATTTTCGGATCGTCGATGGGTCTGTTCCGCCGCAGAACTGCGACCGCGTGTTGAACCGGGAACTCAAAAGTCGATCGTCGTGCGCTCCCCTCCCTCCACTGATGAACGAGAAACTTTCGCATTCCATTCGGGCTGCCGAAGTGCGTCACCGGGAGGCCGCAGACAGCCTGGCCGTGGGGAGTGGGGGTGGAGGAAGAACGGATGCGAACAGCGCACCCGGGAACGGCCTTGGATGGCGGGTTCTGGCGGGAGGAAGATGGCCCGGCGGACGAGGGAGGTGGCAGCAGCGATGTCGAGTCGTTACGCCGGGGAGCCAGGGGAGGCATCTTGGCGAGGGAGTGGACGAACAATCTGAGTTGATCCGAATTCAGACGGCCGAGGCTAGGGATCAATCTGTCCAAACAGCACTGAGAGTGCGCGCAAAAAAACACCCCGTCAGGGGGAACCTGACGGGGTGTTAAAATGAACCCGGCGATGACCTACTTTCGCA
>CAIOTJ010000468.1 GCA_903861195.1 uncultured Planctomycetaceae bacterium
CGGGAACACCTCGTGCCGATGCTCCCCACTCCCCGGTTGAGAAGCCGGTGGTGCCCGTTCAGCCCCCCGATCTCTCCGTGTGGTTTGACTGAGCGGAGTTGTCGGCGAGCTACTGGACTGGGTCAGGGGAACTGGGCCGGTGGAGCAGGGCCAGGGGAACTGGGTCGGTGGAATTGGGCGGGTGGAACTGGGCGGGTGGAACTGCCCGCGTAGTTTCGATGGGGGGTGGCGAGTCACACCCCTCATCCCCGATGGGGAACCGCGCGACTCAGGAACTGATGCAGAGCCTCCACCATTCGGTCCCCTTCCGACTGCACGACGTTGTTGTGGTCGGCCTGCGGCAGCGGGATGAACGTCTTCGATACGCCCGTTTCCGATTTCTCGGGGGCCGCGGCGTAGAGTTGCCGTCCCAGTTCGAGCGGCACAATCGTGTCCCGCTCACCATGCAGACAGAGCACCGGGCAGACCACCCGCCCGATGCACCGCTGCGATTCGAACCGGTCGCGCAACAGCCAGTCGACCGGTAGCCACCGGTAGTGCCAACTGGCCGCGGCGGTCAGCGTGTTGAACGTCGACCGCAGCACCAGCCCGCCGGGGACTTCATCGGCCGTACACAGGTCGGCCGCCAAGCGGGTCGCCACGCCACCCCCCAGCGATTCCCCCAGCAGCACAATCCGCCGCTCGGGGATCTTCAACGACTGGGTCAGGTGGTTCCAGGCGGCCCGGGCATCCCGATGCAGGTCCCCCTCGGTGGGTGAGCCGGGATTCTCGCCATAACCCCGGTAGTCGAAACAGCACACTTCGGCCCCGGCCCGGACCAGCACCTCAAAATCGTCCAGACGGTATTGCCGATGCCCGGCATTTCCCGGAAAGTACAACACCACCGGGGGGGAGGCCGTGGTCTCGGCACCGCGCGGGCGAACCCGCCAGCCCCGCAGCGTCAGGCCGTCGAAGGTGGTGTACTGCAGCGGCTCCACCGTAGCCCAGGGGAGGGTCTCGGGGGGAGGCAGCACGGCCACCTGGGCAGGGAGATAGATCATCCGCCGCTGGAACACCGCCAGCAGAATGCAGATCAGCATCCACGCGAGGGCGACAAGGCAGATCCCGCGATACGGCCACAGCAACCAGGGGGGCAGCGAACGCACAGTCGTTCTCCAGGTTTCGCAATTGGATTTGGGGGGCCATCATTCCAGGAATGATCCCCCCCCCGCGCACCGTCTGGAATTCCTCACTGCTTGGGTGGCGTCGCCTCGCGGACCAGGGCCCCGTGTTCCTCCGAGAGAATGAGGATCGAGAACTTCCGCACGCCTCCCAGGTCGTCGGTGCTGAGGCTGGCGTAGTCGAACCGGCCCCGCAGGTCGGTGTAACCATCCTTATAGAACTTGACCTGGCCGTCCGCCAACTGGGCGTAGACCTTCACATAGGCCCGGGGGACCGGCCGGCCCCCTTCCGCCCGCGTCACCCGCACCTGCCCGTAGTTCTCGATCACCTGCACCGAGAGCGAATGGGCGTAGTAGGCGACGCCCCGCGTCTGGCCGGCCCCCATCACTTCCACCAGCACATTGCGGTTTCGCAGGGTCTCGGGCAGCGGGATCTTGCGGGTGCCCGAGCCCGCCTTCGCGTCGGCCGGTTGTCCCTCGAGCAGATTGATCGTCACGGTCTGGTTCGGCTTGATCGCGCTGAACTGGCCGCGGAACTGCTGCACGAACGGGTTCCGGCTGAACAACAACTCGACATCCATCAGGTAGTAATTGACCCGCACCTGTTTCAGGTTCTGGTAGGCCAACTGGATCTGGCCTCCCTCCACCTGGAACTCGAACGAGGGCTCGGTCGCGGCCAGTGCTCCCTGCTGCTGGTCGCGGTTCCGGGGATCGACCACCTGGGCATCTTTCCCTTCCGCCTCGTCCAGTTGGGCGATGATCGTCTGGAAGGTGTTCCGCCAGCGATCGACCGGATGGTCGACATACTTCTGCGCGATGGCGCGGGCCTGCGACGGCTCATCGTTGAAGAAGTCGAGGTAGGCCGCACAGTAATCGTACTGCAGCCGGCTGGTGGCCTCGGCCACCGGCACCTGGGCAAACAGTTCGCGGGCCTCGACCACCCGGTCCTGCAGCAGCAGGTAGTAGGTGGCGGTCAGCTTGTCGTCGGTCGAGAGTTCGCGATCGTACGCCGCCTGGGTCAGCCAGCGGTGATACTGCTCGTGGAAGCGGTCGTTCACAATCTGCCGCCGCTTGCCCAGGGCATGCGCCCGGGCATTGACCAACGGTTTGTATTCCAGGTGCTCGAACGTCCGTCGCAACACCGGGTCGATCGTCACCAGCGAGCTCTTCAGCCGGCCGCCAATCTCATTGACCAGCGGGTCGGCATGCTGCAGGAATTCGCGGGCCGCCCCGGGCACATTGTGCTTGAGAGCGTACGACCACAGCGTGTGGCTGTAGACGTGCCGGGCCGCCAGTTTCGCCACCACCGTCTCGAAGAACGCCTTGTCGTGCATCCGCCAGGCGATGCGGTCGAGATTGAGAGCCGAGACATTGTTCGCATCCAGGAACGCCAGCACCTCGTCCGAAGTGCCGAATTGCGAGACATAATCCCACGACTTCTGGTCGATCTTCGTCGGCTTCTCGACCACATGGCAGGTGAAGGGGGCCGCAAACGCGACCAACTCGTCATTCCGCGAGACATGCACCGGGAAGTGGTCGAAGTCTCCGGCGGCGGGGAAGTAGAAGTGGTACTCGAGGGTCTGCGTATGGTACGGCTCGAGGGTGATGAACACCGACTTCGTCTCCCGTCCATTCAGCACGGGAATCGACCCCTGCGGAATCTGCAGCAGCACATTCAGCTTCTGCCGGGACGAGTTGGGATTGGTCACCACCACCTGGCAGCCATAGACGGTGTGGATGAGGAACTCTTCGGTCACGTAGTTGTCGACCTGCTCGCCATCGACGGTTCGATGGCGGTCTCCCAGGCGGAAGTACGTCTGCCCCACCAGCACCCGGGCCGCGGGCTCGCGGGCCGCGACTTCGCGAATTTCCTCATGCGTGGCCACCGCCAGATCGGGCGGGGTCAGCGTCATCTTCGCCTTGTCGAAGACCGGCTCCTGCGTGGGAGAGGCGAAGGGGAGATCGAGCACCGCCAGAGCCAGCAGCATCTCGGGGAAATTGCGCGATGCTTCGGCGAAGTTCCGCGAGACAAACGGCTCGTTCGCGGGGTGCCGGGCATAATCGCGCCAGAACGCGTTCACGGTGATCAGGTTGGCGTCCTGCCGGTCGATCGTGAGGTGGTGATAGTTGTTCTCGGCCCACTCCTTGGTCTTCTCGGGTTGGCGGTACAGGGCCCGCAGGTCCTCGAGTTCCACTCCGCTGTCCACACCCATGCCGAAGTATATGACCCCATCCTGTTCCGCCTTGGCGGCCTCCTCTCCGGCGAGGCCATCCTGCTTCTTGTCGGCTTCGAGGGCATCGCGGGCGACCCCTGAACGTCGCAGCCCGGACCGTTTCCGGGCGAGGTTGTCACCGGAGCGATTTTCCGGCTCCTCGGCCAGTTGCTCGCGCAGTTGCCGTTCGAGACCGCGGGGGGCCGCCCCGGGTGGGGGCGGGGCGGCGGGTTTGCCAGCCGCCGCCGACTTCGCCTCGGCCCGGCCAAGCACCCCGCCTCCCATACCACCACCCCCCATCGGCCCGTATCCCCCCAGGCCTCCCTCCAAGCCACCAGTGCTCCGGTTGAACAATCGTTCTTTCTGGGCCCCCTTCTCGAGTGTCCGCGTCTCGTCCTGGAGCGACAGTTTCGCCTCCGCCGACAACGCCGAGCCCTGGATCGCCGTTTCAAACAACTGCAGCACCCGATCGGGATTGGGAGGCAGTTGCTGGTACAGATCGGCCACGTGGCGCGCGGTGGCGGGCCCTTCGCCCGCAATCCGCTGCGACAGCAAGATGCGCTCCACGATGTTCAACTGCCCAAACCGCCACGGCTGACGCCATTCGGCCAGATCCTCATCGAGCAGCCAGCGGTCGAGGAAGGTCTTGTGCCGTTTGTTCGACAGATACGGCTGAATCACCTCGCGGAAGAATTCGGGATCCTTCTTCTTGAGGAAGAAGGTCAGCTCGTGGCTGGCGTACTTCGAGTAGAAGGTGCGCTGGGCCTCGGCCGTCATCTCGGGCCAGCCCATCAACGGGGCGAATTCGTCCAACTGCGGATCGTGCGACAGCGTGCGGTAGAGGTCGTACACCTTCGACAGACTGTCGTAGAGTTCGAACCGGCTGGCCGAGATGTCATCGAGAACAAACGGCTCCTTCCCCTTCAGCACCGAAAATTGCTTCTGCTGCACGAAGTGTTTCTGCGAATCGAGCGGCCGCGAGAGCCGCTGGTCAACCACCTGCACATCCTGCTCGGGCAGCGCCAGGTGCCGCACCGTGGTTTGCAGCGGATCCACCGCCGCCACCACGATGTGCTGATGGGGTCCCAGGTCGGCCAGGGGAATGGTGACCACTCCCTGCTCATCGGGCACGAGATTGACCATCACGGCCGAGGTCTGCGCCAGGAAGTCGAGATTGGCGAAATTTCCCGCCTCTCCGCCGGTGACCGCCGCCGCCCGGTCGGCGGCATCCATCAGGCTGGGGGCTGGCTGCCCCACCTGCTTGAACTGCTCGCCCCCCTGGGCCTGCTGTTCGCCGGTCTGCGTCTCGCGCACCGCCCACGGATTCAGCAGCAGGCTGGGCCGTTCGAGCATGTTCCCCGGCAGCTTCCGCGCCTGCTGGCGATTGAGAATGTAGGCGTATTCATCACCGATGTTCCGTCCCGTCAGGTACAGCGTCTGCACACTCGCAGGGGTGAACTGAATCAGCCCCGGCGCCCGCACCCGGGCCAGTTGATCGAAGACCGCGTACTCGGGATGAATGCGGTCGGCGAAGACATGCACGCGGGCCAGTTTCGAAACATTGGCCAGCCGGATCTTCAGCTTGCCGTCGGCGGTGTCGAGCGAGGCAATCTGCAGCGGCGCCAGCCGGCTGGTCTCGAGCAGGCGCGTCGGCCCCACCAGATACGTCCCCCGGCGATCTCCCGCCGAGATGCGCACCATCATCCGGGCCCCCACCCGTTTGAGCAGCAGGTCGTAGTCCCCCGCGGGCAATCCCTCCAGCGACAGCAGACCATCCTTCAGCTTCAGATTGCTGAAACGATCCGCCACGAACACCCCGCCCCCCCGCACTTCCAGCAGCGAGACTTCCGAGCGGGTCAGCTCGCCTCCCGGACCGGGCAGAAAGGGAACCGTCAACACTTCCCCCACCTGCCCATGCAGCACCGTGGCGTAGGTCGACAGATCCCGGCTGGGGTTCCACGTGTGGGGCGGCCCCTGGGGACCCTGGGCCGTCACTGCGTCGATGTCAACCAGCGGGCCCAGCACAATGCGCCCCAGGGGATCGGTCTTCAGCGTCGCGTTCACCGGCTGGCGGAAGTCGCGGTGCTTGAACGACAGGTTCACCGGCCGCGAGCCCTTGGGCTCCCCCATTTTGCCCAGCAACTCGAGAACATAACCCCCGGCACTCCGCACCAGGTGCAGGTCTTCGGTCTTCTCGGTCCGTTCGATGTTGTTCAGGGAAAACGTCGATGCGGCCGACAGCGGCTGCGGCTCACCCCCGGCGGTCTTCCGCTGGACCACGGCATTCAGGGTGAAGGTTACCTGGGCCGTGCGGGGCGGGACCAGGATCTCATGCTCAGTCTCGCGGTCTTCGTACAACGGGAAGGGGGTCACCACCTGGGTGGTCACCACGCCGTCCAGATTGGTCGACTGGATGGTCAGCCGCACTTCTTCCAACAGCCGAACCGTCGCGAGGGCGTTGTTGAGGAACAGCCCCGGCCGAACCACCACCGTCGCCTTGCGGCGGGTCAAGAGCGACTCGCGGTCGACGTAGATGCCCGCCGTCAGTCCGTAGGTCTCGGCCTCATGCTGGAAGAAGTCGAGGCAGGAAAAGTCTCCCAGCGAAAGAATCACCGGCACCCGTCCGGGGGCGGTGCTGAAGGGGACCAGAATCTGGCCCCGGTCATTCGGCTTGTATTCCCGTCCCGCCAGCCACAGCGTCGCCTCGGGGACCGGTTCCCGCTTCTCGTTGAACAGGGTGAAGACCTGGCCGTTGGCGGCCGTGCGCACCACGTGCTGCAGCCGTCCCTTGCGGATCAGCGCCCGGCTGCTTTTGCCATTGCCGATGAAGTCGATCACATACACCCCGGCCTTGTTGAGCTGGGGGAACTCATACCGCCGCCGCACCACCCGTACCGGGGCCTCGTTGTATTTGAAGGTCTGTTCCGAATTCGCCACCAACCCGTCGAGATTGATGTCGGTGTCGATCTCGCGCTGGTTCTCGCGGTAATACCCGGCGGTGTTGATCTCAAACACCTTCACGATCAGCGTGGGAACGTTTTTGACGTCCAGTTCCAGAACCACCGGCTGGTCGACGGCGAACCGGGCCGGGTTCGTCGGGACGAAATTCAGGTCAATCCGCTCCTTCAGTGCTTGATACAGCTCGGGGGGAAGCAGGCTGGCCCACTGCTCGGGATTCCCCAGCCCATTGGTGATCTTCACCTCGGCCAGCAGGTGCCGCAGGTACACATCGTTGATGTAGGGTTCGAATTCTTTGCCATCTTCGGCATCCTTCAGAAAGATCTGCAGGTACTGCCGCACGAGTGGTTCGTCGTTCCCAATCGGGCCCAGCAGCGTGGTGCCGTCGTAGTTGGAATTCAGATCGCACGGAAACCGCTGGATCGCCTCGGACTCGAGAAACGCACGGGGGGCGTAACCCACGGGGCGGGGCAGCTTGAGGTATTCGAGAAACCGCCCCTTCTCGGGCTTGCCGCGACGCAGATCCAACTGCAGGCGGTGGTACAGCACCAGCGCCTTCAGCGTGTTGTGCACGGGCGAGAGGCGGCCGGCGAACCGGGCCAGCCGGTCGAGATGGGCCTGCAACAGCTCGGGCTCATTCCGCCAATCTTCGTCGGCCGTCGGCTGCAGGCGAATCAGCATGGCCCGCACCAG
>CAIOTJ010000469.1 GCA_903861195.1 uncultured Planctomycetaceae bacterium
TCGGCGACGGCACTTTGGGTGTCCCCGAACGTGGTCCCTACGACGGCATTCTCGTCACCGCCGGGGCTCCCGTGTTTCCCCACACCCTGTTCCAGCAATTGCGGGAAGGGGGCCGGTTGGTGATTCCGGTGGGAACGGGCTTTCAGATTCTGCAGACGATCCGCAAGCGGCACGGCCAGCCCCAGATCGACCCTGTCTGTGAATGCCGATTCGTGCCGCTCATCGGAGCCGAAGGCTACCCCGAGGGGCGCGACCAGACGGGCTCATCTCTGGCAGAGCGACCTCCGGGTCCACCGGGCGTGACCGGGACGGAGCTCCCCAGAGATCCGCCGCCAGACACAGAGTAAGGGCCGCGTGGGGCGTCAGCCGGGCAGAAAGCCCCGTTCGCGCAGTTCCTGGATGTTGTCGGGGGCGCTGGCAATGACGCGTTCGGCTGCGTAGCGGAAGACCACGAATCCGCTGAGACCGCGCGGGGCGACCAGAATGCCGGTCCGCTCGTCTTCCTCGCTGTCCAACCGCTGGCGCAGTTTGTCGACCGCCTCTTCCACGCAATCGGTCACGATGCGGGCTTCGCCGCGACGGTTGGAGAACTTGAGGTGCGAGAAGCGAGCGGCCCGCGCCATCAGAAACCGCTCGACCAGCCCGGCGTCTTCGTCCGACTCGAAAAAGTCGCGAAACTCGGGAGCGGCGTTGTCGGGGGTGATGATCAATGGACGGGCGATCTTCACCTCGCCCCGCGCGACGGTGACAGGATCGTCATCGCGGGCGGGACGCAGTACCAGGAAGTAGGGCAGTTCGGACTCGCCGAAGGTGAACAGCGAGTAGGTGCTCGACCGCTCAATCGCGACCGACCGCCACGCCCGTTGAAACCGCTGGAAGTCGGGGTCCTCGAACAGGTCGTCCACAACACCCCCACTTTCCCAGAGTAACAATTCGGCCGCGCGGTCGATCCCGCCGCGCGAGCCCCCCCGTCAATCGATGATCTTGGTGATCTGGTACTCGACAATTCCCTTGGCACCGGCGGCCTTCAGCCGGGGCACCACCACCCGCACGAACGACTCGTCCACAATCGTGTTGACGTCGACCCAGTCGGGATCCGACAGCGAAGCGACCGTGGGCTTCTGCAACGCCGGCAGTTGGTCGAGCACCTTCTGCAAGTCGGCCCGCCGCACATTCATCATCAGCCCGACTTTCCCCTCGGCGGCCAGACACGACCGCAGCATGAGGGCCATGTTCTCGATCTTCCCGCGCTTCCACGAGTCTTTCCAGGCCGTCTGGTTGGCGATGAACCGGGTCGTGCTCTGCAGCACTTCGGCCACAATCCGCAGGTTGTTCGCCCGCAGCGAGCTGCCCGTTTCGGTGACCTCGACAATGGCATCGGCCAGTTTGGGGGGCTTCACCTCGGTGGCCCCCCACGAGAATTCAATCTGGGCGGTCACCCCGTGCTTCGCGAAGAACGCCCGGGTCAAGCCCACCACCTCGGTCGCCACCCGCTTCCCCTGCAGGTCTTGCACCGACTGCACCGGGGAATCGTTCGGCACGCACAGCACCCACCGCACAGGCCGCCGGCTGACCTTCGAGAACATCAGCTCGCACACTTCGTGCACGTCGGAATTGTTCTCGACCACCCAGTCGTGCCCGGTGATGCCCGCGTCGAGCACCCCCTGCTCGACGTAGCGGGCCATCTCCTGGGCGCGAATCAGCAGGCACTCGACCTCGGGATCGTCGATCTCGGGATAGTACGAACGCGACGAAAACTTGATCTGGTAACCGGCCCGGCGGAACAGTTCCCCCGTCGCCTCCTGCAGACTCCCCGCGGGAATGCCCAGCTTCAGCTTTTGTTCAGACATCACTCAGGACTTCTTGTAGACCACGGCCGGATCGAACACCCGTTCGCCCACCGTTTCAAACGACGTTCCGTCGGCCGACAGCTTCCGGAAGAAACAACTCTGGTATCCCTCGTGACACGCCGCGCCGCCAATCTGCGTGACCTTCACCAGCAGGGTGTCGGCATCGCAGTCGAAGTACAGCTCGTGCAACTGCTGCACGTTGCCACTTTCTTCCCCCTTGCGCCACAGCTTCTTCCGGCTGCGGCTGTAGTACACCACCCGCCGCGTCGCCAGGGTCTCGGCATACGCCTCGGCATTCATCCAGGCCATCATCAGCACCACGCCGCTGGCGTGATCCTGCGCAATGACCGGAATCAGCGGTTGCTTCTCGAAATCGGGGCCCACCATCGCCATTCAGAACACCAGACAGACACCCGGGCCAGCCGCCCCGTGCCCCTTCCAGAACCACAGTTCGCACACCAGAAACCAAGTGTTCAGCGTAGCATGCCGCCAATCCGAAAATCCAGTCTCGCCAGTCCGTGCAGCACGCCCCACGGCAATCGGGCCAGTTTGGCCCACCACCGTGCCCCGCGACCGGAAACAACCCCCGTGCTTTGTCACCTCAACAACCGTGGACCGTGGTTCGTGGACCGTGAGCCGTGAGACCGTTGGCGGGAATTCGTCGGCGAGCCCAAGAGGGAACCGCAATTCGGCCGGGCCCAACCGAAGACGGCAAGGTCCAGAGCAAGTCGGAAGGACTTGCCGAGCCTGGCTTAGGGTTGCGGGGGCGTGTCGTGGGGGACGATCTCGAAACAGCGGCTGACTTCGGGGGCGATGCGGCGGGGGAGTTTGCTGGTGTAATCCACAAACGCCCAGTCGGTCGCCGCCCGGGCCAGCAGTGAGACCGCCAGGCCGCGGCCATCGTCCCGGGGCCGACGGCGTTCGATGTGATACCGCCGCAGCGAGGTCACCTTTTTCATGTCGGCCACCCAGGTCACCACGACCACCTCGTCTCCCTCGTAGGCGGGCTGCAGGTATTCGATGGTGTGCGAGCGGACGACCCAGCCGGCCCCCAGGCGGACGTATTCGTCGTGCGGCCAGCCCTGGGCGGCCGAATGGGCCAGAGCGGCCGTCTGCATCCACTTCACATACTGGATGTTGTTGACGTGACCGAGGGGGTCGATGTCGTCGGCGGTCACCAGCAGCGGAAGTTCGAACAGGGCGGGCATCGGTTCACTCCACGATGGCGACCGCCCGGACGGGAGACCCATCGCGGCCGGCGAGATTGAGAGGAATCGCGGCGAACAGAAATTCGTTGTGCGGGACCTGTTCGAGCCCCCGCAGGCACTCGACGATGACCACGTTGTTCCCCAGCAGTTCGAGATGGGTGTCGTGCGGTGCATGGTCGACCGACGGGGTCTCGACCCCCACCAGTTCGACTCCGCACGCCACACAGAACCGGGCCGCCTCGACCGAGAGATCGGGATGGGCTTCGAAAAAATCGTGCTGCAGCCAGCGGGCGCTCCAGCCGGTCTGGAGGATCAGCTTGCGGGTCTTCCGCAGGCTGGCTTCGTGGGGCCGCAGATCGTCGACCGTTACCGCCTGACCGGCCCCGCGCTGGGGCAGCCGCACGAGCGTCGCGGGGCCAAACGTCTGCGACAGCGGAATCTGGTCGACCGTCTTGCCGGTGTCGAAAAAGTGGAACGGCGCGTCGAGATGAGTGCCGCAATGGACGTTCATCGCGAATCGGGTCGAGTTCGAGTGCCGTTCGTCGGGACGGGTCGCCGCCGCCCGGTCGAGAAACCGGGTCTCGACCGACGGCGTCCCCGGCCAGGGGGCGGTGCCGGGATGGATGGGATGGGCGAGGTCGATCAGCGAGGGCATGGGGACGGAAGCCAGAGCCGTGCGGCCGGGTGGCGCGGCGGACGGTGCGGGGAATGGTCGGATGCCATGTCGGGGATGCCAGTCTTGCCGGTGGAGTCTTCCAGCAATTGGGCGAGGGACCAAGATCCGCCGAGTCTCATGGGGCGGCCACCCCGGGATGACCTCCACAGGGGCGGGGGGGAACTCA
>CAIOTJ010000470.1 GCA_903861195.1 uncultured Planctomycetaceae bacterium
TCCAGCACATCCCCCGTCGGCTTCGGCATCCGCAGCCGGATGTTGAACCACGTGGCGGGATCCACCGGCGCATCCGGCAGTTCCACCCCGGCCAACTCCGGATTGCGGGCCAAGACCCGCTGCCCGGTCTGAATCGTCTCAATCGCCCGGGCGTAGTAGGCCTCACCCGAGGGGCCGGTCACCGGCTCGAAGCGGGGCTGTCGGCGACTGCTCGGTCAGCGCGGCACCAACGGCAACACGGGTAGCTGTGGGCGGGGCAGCCGTCGACGGAGCAATCGGACTGCCCCCCGGCTTTCCTAAGCAGCACGCCAGAGCCGCCACCGCCAGGACAACCGCCACGCCCCGGCGAAGTCCCGCGCCAAAGCCGGTTCGCATCGCACCGCGTGCATTAGCCCGGATTTCGGAACCCCTCGGCCAACCAGTTGCCACCACTGTCGCACTCATTCGCGTAGAGTTCCGCACAAGTCAGCGCCCCCTACCGATCCCTATATGCTGAGCAATGACAACCAACATACGATGTTTCCTCTTCGAGAGTAAACTTGTGATGCTTATCAGTCAGCAATGCGATCCGCCTCTTGAATTATTTTCCACCACGCGTCTCGGTCACCTTTTGGCACGACTTGACAGTATTTCTTTCCAAGCAGAATATCGCCAACGAAACGATCGATGTCACCGAAGACAACGGAATCTCCTGCCTCAGGAAAATACCTGATTTCGGCTGTCGCTCGATTCAATGCAATTGGTTCATAAAGTAATTGCCCAATCACCAACCATCGATTGCGACCACCTGGCATGGTGGTTGCATAGAACTGGTTCTCGGGAAGTTCCTCGTTTGACCAAATATCAAAAGCACCTTGGCTTCCACCATTCATAATCGCGAGAAATTCATCCCACGTTTGCACCCCTGAGGAGGGATTCTGAGAGCCAGGTCGCAAGTCTCCGGCAACGACAGTCGCCGGATCAGCACGAAGAATTTCCCTGATGACTGCAATTCTTTTAATCGTGCTTTGATTCATGATGGTTATTCGATTTTGACACGGATAATTGTCCCAACAGGCAGGTCTCGCAACTGCGATCGAATCTGCTGCGTTCAAATCTGCCAATTTGTAAACCGGTCCATAAATCTCAAGTTCGTAATCACATCCGAGCCGCCGAGTTGCAATTCGTGGATATGATCAGGCGACATTCTTCGTTTGACTCGGTCAATAAGAGTGTTTGCGAAATCTCGATTGGACTGTCCGTACTGTTGCCAAATACGATTGATCATGTCTTGGCGATAGTTGGCCGCCACACTGGGGTCGCGAGCAACTGGATTCATGACACGAATCAACTCACCAGCCTCACCGAGTTCCTGAAGGGACTTGGCTTTTTGTGCGAAATCTCTTGCATTCATCCCCTCAACGAATTTCAGTGAAATCGTCGCTTCTCCACGGATACCTCCATACGCATTATGCACCAACACCCCATCCACCGACACGTAATACACGTGCTCGGCGTCGACTTCGAGGTTGAAGACCGGGACCGGCGGGCCGCGGCGGGGGGTGATGCGGGTGATCTGCCGGAGGGTCCCCAATTCGGTCCGGAGGGTTTCCCCCAGACGCAGGTCGCGGGCCGGGATGAAGTCGTGGCGGTCTTCGCTCCAGAACGGGTGCGCTCCCGTGCAGCCGATGGGCTCAGCGAGTCCGTCGACCGCGATGTCGAA
>CAIOTJ010000471.1 GCA_903861195.1 uncultured Planctomycetaceae bacterium
CGCTGGCCCAGCGGGTGGTGAACCTGGGGCATGCCCTGCGCGAGCAGGCGGGTCAGCGGGTGCGGCAGCCGTTGCCCGAGTTGCGGTTCGCCTGCCAGAGCCCGGCCGACCGGGCTCCGCTGGCCTCATTGGCCGAGGTGATCCAGGAAGAGTTGAACGTCAAGCAGATCACCCCCTGCGAGCAGCTCGACGATCTGGTGCGATACACGTACAAGCCGAACCTCAAGACGCTGGGTCCCAAGTATGGCAAGGGATTGGCGGCGATTGGCCAGGCGTTGCCGAAGACACCGGGACCAGTCCTCGCTCCCCTGCGGCGCGGCGAGTCGGTGACATTGTCGATCGGCGGGACTGACTACGTGCTGGGCCCGGACGATGTGTTGATTGGAACCGAGCAGGCGGCCGACTGGGTGGCGGGAGACACGCAGGGGGTACAGATTGCGATGTCGACCGTGTTGACGCCGCCGCTGCTGCGGGAAGGGATGGCCCGCGACTTCGTGCGGCAGGTGCAGCAGCTGCGCAAGGAGGCCGACCTGGAGATTGAAGACCGCATCCGGATCGGTTGGTCGGCCGCGTCGGACGACGTGCGGACCGCCCTGCAGGAGTGGGGAGGCTACATCCAGGGAGAGACGCTGGCCGACGAAATCACGGCCGGGACGGCCCGGGCGGGGGCGAATGAAGCCCTGGTGGGAGACCAGACGGTGCAGCTCTGGATTGAGCGCGTGGCGAAATGACCGGCGGGCGGGGGACCGCGTGCAGTGTGCAGGGCCGCCGGGAGAAAAAAAATTCCGGGAGTGGGTTTTTCGCAGTCGGCTGCACGGGGGGCCGCAACGCTGCAAGTCGTTGACTTCATGACAGTTGACGTGCCGCTTGAAGGGCGACGGGCGGGGAAAAGGACCGTCTTCCCGGACGTTGGCGGGGTGTGCTATAACCGCATTCTCGCCTGAATCGTGGTTGCGTTCTGTGACCACTCACTTCCCCGCGTCATTTCCATGAAGATCTTCGCACCCCGTGTCCCGGTTCCCGGGCATGGCGGCCTTGCGTCTGGTGGTTTGCCAGACGTCTCTCCCCCCACGTCATCCGCCGTCCGCAGTCTGCGACCGAAGCGTTTCAGCCGCCGGCGCACGCTGCGCCGCAACCTGCGCAACAGCGTGGCCGACTGCACCGCCTACAGCCTCATGGTGGGCATGGGCGAGACGTACTTCCCCGCATTCGCACTGGCCCTGGGGCTGGGTCAGATTGTGTCGGGACTGGTCGCCTCGGTCCCGCTGTTGATTGGGGCGGTGCTGCAGCTGATTTCCCCGTATGCCGTCCGGTGGCTCGGCTCCAACCGGCGGTGGTGCGTGCTGTGCGTGCTGCTGCAGGGATTGAGTTTTTTGCCCTTGGTGGGGGCGGCCCTGGTCGGAGAACTGCCCGCCTGGGCGCTGTTTGGGTTCGTGGCCCTGTACTGGGCCGGTGGGCTGGGAGCCACTCCCGCCTGGCAGACCTGGATGGAGACGGTCGTCCCCTACCATGTGCGGGCTCCGTTCTTCGCGATGCGCACCCGGTTTGGGCAGGGGGGAGTGCTGGTCGGCTTCCTCGCGGGGGGCTTCTCGCTGCAGTACGGCAAGCAGCACGGGATCGTGCTGAAGATGTTCGCGGCGATCTTCGCCGTGGCGTTCGTGTGCCGGATGATCTCGGCCCGGTTTCTCTCGCGGCAGACCGAGTCGGCCCAGTTGAATGGTCCGCAACTGCACGTGGGATTTGGCGAATTGCTGGGGCGCATTCGGGCGGGGAGCAGTGAACGGCTGCTGACGTATTTCCTCGCGGTGCAGATGGCGGTGCAGATCTCGGGGCCGTATTTCTCGCCGTTCATGCTGGGTCAGATGAAGATTTCGTATCTGCATTTCGTGGCCCTGCTGGCGGTCTCGTTTTTGGCGAAGATCGTGGCGCTGCCGGCATGTGGCCGGCTGGCGACGCTGTTTGGCGCCCGGAGGCTGTTGTGGCTGGGGGGAATTGGCATCATGCCGGTCTCGGGCTCGTGGCTGTACGCCTCGGAGTTCTGGCAGTTGGTGATGATCCAGTTCCTCGGGGGGGTGGTCTGGGCGGCGTATGAGCTGGCGATGCTGCTGATGTTCTTCGAGTCGGTCCGGAAAGAAGAGCGGACCAGCATTCTCACGATGTTCAATCTCGGGAACTCGGTGGCGTTGGCGCTGGGTTCGATTCTGGGAGGCTGCCTGCTGAAGATCCTGGGAGAAAGCCGGGAGGCGTATCTGTTCCTCTTCGCCGTCTCGTCGTTCGCACGGGCCGGGGCGTTGCTGGTGCTGCGGTTCTTCCCCGGGGCGGAACTGACCCTGCGCGAGGAAGAGAACGAGTTGGTCGATCCGCTGGAGGGGACGTTGGATTTGGCCCGGCCCCAGGTGGATGAGCCCGAGGAGATTGCCGGTCCCGTACGCCGGCTGGCCAGCGTGGTCAGCAGTGGGCGCGACCGTACCTGACGAGGCCCCCCGCGGGGCACCGAAGGGAATCCGGGGCTCGGTCCTGCCCCGGGGGAGAGCTGTGTAAACCTGCGGGGACTCCGCCGAGGGGTTCGGCACCCGTGCCTTTTCGAGCGGCACCGGGCGACAGCCAGGCGACATGGTGGTATTCTGAACAGAAGTGGTCCCGCTGGGACGTGAATGGGAAAAACCCGGTGGATTAGGGGGGTTACTGAGGGTTCATCTGGCCGTCCGCACTCTCGGCACGCAATCTGCAATGCCAGACGACAGGGAGACTCTGTTGGGGTTTCCCCTGCGCTGTGCCTCCCGGAAAGACATCCCATGAGCTCGGATACGACGGTTGATCCCCTGACGCCGGAGGCGTCTTTGTTGCTGGCGCTGGAAGAGATCAGCCAGCTGGTTTCGCAGACCCAGACCCCACTGACCACGCTGAACCAGATCGTGGGGTTGATTCAGCATCGGTTTCAGACCGATGTCTGCTCGGTGTATTTGTTGACCCCCGATCGGGGGCAGTTGGAATTGGCGGCCACTCTGGGGTTGCGTCCCGAATGTGTGGGGACCCTGCGGATGGGGCTCCATGAGGGGCTGGCGGGGTTGACTGCCCAGGAGCTGAAGCCGGTCTCGGTTGAGAACGCCTCGCAGCATCCCCGCTTCAAGTATTTCCCCGACGCGGGGGAAGATCCTTACAGCTCGTTTCTGGGGCTGCCGCTGTTCGATCGGGGGGTGTTGCAGGGGGTGCTGGTGGTCCAGACAGTGGCCCCGCGGGTGTACACCGCCGACGAGACCAGCATGTTGGTGGCGGCGGCTGGCCAGCTGGGCCCTCTGCTGAACTCGCTGCGCATGATTTCGCAGCAGGTGGTTCCCGCGTATGAGCGGCTGTGGACGCTGGCCCGCAACCTGTGGTGGTGCTGGGATGCCGACTCGGTCAGCATCTTCCGCGATCTCGATCCCGACCGTTGGCGGGCGGGGGAGCACAACCCGGTGGCGCTGCTGCAGGGGGAGTCGCGCGAGGCCTTGTCGGGGAGGATCACCTCCGGAACGCTGCTGAGCCGGATTCAAAACGCCTGTCACCGTCTCGACGACTACCTCAACTCGCGGACCACGTGGGGGGCGCGGTTTGGCGGGGTGTTGCGGGCGGCTCCGGTCGCGTATTTCTCGGCGGAATTCGGACTGCACGAATCGATTCCCATTTACTCGGGGGGGTTGGGGGTGCTGGCGGGAGACCACGTGAAGAGCGCCGCAAACCTGGGGATTCCCCTGGTGGGAGTGGGGCTGTTCTATAAGGAAGGCTACTTTCGTCAACGGGTGAGCCACGAGGGATGGCAGGAGGAGAATTATCTGCACCTGCAGCCCGACGCGCTGCCCATCAGTCTGGTGCAGCGTCCCGATGGCACTCCCGTGCAGGTGGCGGTCGAGACCCGGCACGGTGTGATTCACCTGCGGGTCTGGCAGGTGACCGCCGGGCGCTGCCAGCTCTACCTGCTCGATTCGGACGTGGCCGAGAATCCGCCAGAGGATCGGGCCCTGACCGCCCGGCTCTACGGGGGCGATCACCGGGTGCGCATTCGCCAGGAGCTGATCCTCGGGGTGGGGGGCTACCGGGCCTTGCGGGCGTTGGGAATTCGCCCCGGGGTGATCCACATGAACGAGGGTCACAGCGCGTTTGCCGCGTTGGAGGTGGCGCGTCAGTTGATGGAACTGGAGGGGATTGGGTTCGACGAGGCGGCCCAGAAAGTGGCCAGCCAGGCGGTCTTTACCACCCACACCCCAGTTCCCGCCGGTCACGACCGCTTCCCCGGTGACCTGATGGAGGAACACCTGGGCCCGCTGCGCGACCGACTGGGGCTCTCGTACGACGGTCTGATGGGACTGGGGCGGGTCTATCCCGGAGACCACAACGAGACTTTCTGCATGACGGTGCTGGCGCTGAAGCTGTCGCGGCGTCATAACGCGGTCGCCAGCCTGCATGGGCATGTCTCACGGGCGATGTGGACCTCGCTGTATCCCGGGAAGGCTGTCGATGAGGTGCCGATCGGGCACATCACCAATGGCGTTCACGTGCTCTCTTGGCTGGCGCCTCCCATCCGTCAGTTGTATGACCGGCACCTGGCCCCCGGATGGATTGAGCACACGGGAGAGCAGCAGACCTGGGAGTCCGTCGCAAAGATCGACGATGCTGAATTGTGGGAGACGCACCAGAATCTGAAATTCGAATTGCTGGAATTCGTCCGTCGTCGGCTGGCCAAGCTGGCCCAGTTACGGCATGAACCGGCTGCCTTGGTGCAGCAGTTCCGCCGGGCGCTGAGCATGGATACGCTGACGATTGGCTTCGCACGGCGGTTCGCCACCTACAAGCGGGCGGCGCTGCTGTTCCGCGACATCGACCGCATCGACGCGATTGTGAACAATCCGCGCCGCCCCGTGCAGTTGGTCTTCGCGGGGAAGGCGCATCCCCGGGATGAACCGGGCAAGCAGGTGCTGCAGCGGATCGCGCAGCTTGCGCACGACCGACGGTTCCTTGGAAAAATTGTGTTTGTGGAGGATTACGACATTGACACCTGCCGGCACATGGTGCAGGGGGTGGACGTCTGGCTGAACACCCCCCGGCGGCCGCTGGAGGCGTCGGGGACCAGCGGGATGAAGACCGTGCTGAACGGAGGCCTGAACCTGTCGGTTCTCGACGGGTGGTGGGCCGAGGCATACGACGGGTTCAACGGCTTTGCGATTGGCCATGGAGAGACACACACAAACCACGAGATCCACGACGCCCGCGATGCGCAGTCGCTCTACGAGGTGCTCGAGCAGGAGGTCATTCCGACGTTCTACGACCGGGACGAGAACGGCCTGCCGCATGGCTGGATCGCGCGGATGAAACACTCGATTCTGACGCTGGGGTGGCGGTTTAGTGCCGACCGGATGGTGATGGACTACGTGCAGCGCTGCTATCTGCCTGCGGCGGGGGGGACTTCGAGTGCCATGCCGTCGGAGTGACGGGTCAAGCTCGACAACCAGGCCGCATGCCGACCGCGGAGATGCCAATCCGCCAACTGATCCCCTCCAAGGAGGACGATCATTCGCCGTAATGGGGAAAAGGGACCTGACCCCTTTTCCAGGCTGCGGCGTCTTCGCTGTCGGACGGAACCGATTTGACGTGCACCCGGAAGGTGCGCGAGGGCCCGCCGGGGGCTCCTTCCATGACCTTCTGTACCACCTGGGCCGGGAGGGGGACGGTTTTGTTGACGTCGACCGCGGAGAGCAGCCACTCGGCATAGGTGCCGGTTTCGGTCTCGACGGTGACGTAAAACGCCAGGGGCCGCAGCGGTGAGAGGTTGGTCAGCTTCCCCTGCACCTCCAGCCGGCTGCCCGCCTCGGAGACCTTGTTCACCGCCCCCATCTCCACCGTGGCGAGGTTCTCGTGGGTCAGCGAGAGTCCCTTCGGCTTCTCGGGGTCGAGCTGCACCTTCTGCTTCTTGAGGGCCGATTCCAGGGCGGTCCGGAACTCGCGGTTGATCTCTTCCGGAGATTTGCCAAACGCCTGCTGGAAGTCGGTGTTCCGTTCCTCTTCGGTCGGGCGCAGCAGGGGGGGCTTTTGTGAGAGCTGTCGGACATAGGCCGCGTATTGGGGCTTGTACTTCGTCACCAGCAGCCAGTGCAGACCCCAGGCCCGGCCATACGCTTCTGTCGCAAGGTCGTCTCCCTGGAACGAGGCGTCGTCTCCCAGGACGGTGGAAAATCCCACGTTGGAGGCGTCGCGCACCTGCCGGGCGTAGCGGGCACTGACGAGGGCCGGGCCGATGTTCACCCGCCCCTGGTTGGCCTCGAAGCCGGTCGCCAGTCCCTCGGCGAACCACCGCGGAATTGACGCGAGCCGGGGGAGCATCTGGTGATTGAACGAAAGCTGGTGAATGGCCTCGTGCAGGGGAGTCTCGAACGTGCGGCACTCGCTGAGCCGGATGGCCAGCATGTTGGTCAGTTCGGAATAGAACCCCAGCACCCGTCCCACCGAGAGTCCGTTCCCCCCGGTGATCGAGCGGGCGTATTTTTCGAAGTCTTCCTGTGATTCGAAGATCAGCACGGGCAGGGGATGCGTGGGGGCCTGCGACTTGACCTTGGTCTCGCGCAGGAAACTGACGAACGCCTTGTCGACATTTTTGAAGAAGGTGGCGACCTGCACGAGGAAGTTCTTCGCCCGGGTTTCCCCCGTCCGTCCCAGGGGGCTGGCGACCACCAGCACATAGACGAACGGTTCCTTCACCAGGGTGTAGGTGACTTCGGCTCCAAAGCGTTCGGTGAGGCGGGCGGCGATGGTGTCTCCCGAGAGAGGTTCGGGGCCGTCGCCGATTTTCCGGTCGGCCACCGCTCCTTCCGGAACGAGGCGGTACTGCCCGTCGGCCAGTTCCAGCACCAGGGCCCCCTGGCCTGAACCAACGAGCCGGGCGGCAACCGTCTCTTCGCCCCCTTCGGGAAGCCGAATGCGGAATTCGTCGGCCCACAGCGTGGGGACGCCCCCCAGCCAGGTCAGGCCAGCCCACAGCAGCCAGTGGAGGGGCCGGGCGGAGCGCCAGACCGCGGCGACGGGCCCCGCGAAGGATGACGGCCGTGCCGGTTGCTGGATCATGCCACACCACGCCACAAGGAGCCGGAAGGGGAGAGTTAACCCGCGACGACGCAACGCGAGAAGCCGTGGTTCCACCCGTCGGCGGAACTGGGGTCGCGCGGCCCCCGCCGGTCAGTGCCAGTGGGCCAGTCCCGTCGGAACAGACTCCATGGACAATCGGGCGGGAACTGTAAGAGAATACCTAAACGGCTGCCGGCGTGCCTGTGGAGCAGGCTGAGAATCGTCCGAACCAGCCGTTTAGTCCTGAAAAATGGACCTGTCCCCTTTTTACAAGACGATGGAACTGCGCGAGTTTGCCGACCGGGTGTTGTTCTCGGCCGACCTGGAGACGAAGCTGGCCTCGCACAAGGGGCCGTTCACCGACACCGCTCCCGGACCGGCCGAGCGGGTGCCGCTGCCGGCCCGCCCGCCGAACCTGCAGTTTTGTGAGCGGAAGGAGTCGCCGGCGATGCCGCACCCCGACACCTTCGGCGACCCCCTCCGGCGGGGGGTGGCCCATCACATCATGGCCAATCATGAACTGCAGGCCCTGGAGGTGATGGCGTGGGTGCTGCGGGCGTTTCCCGACGCTCCCCCGGCGTTTCGGCTGGGGCTGGCGGGGGTGATGGGGGATGAGCAGCGGCACACCCGGCTGCACATGCAGCGTTGTCGCGAGCTGGGAGTCGAATTCGGCACGCTCAAGGTCAACCGTTACTTCTGGGGCAAAGCGCAAGAGTTCACGTCGCTGCTCGACTACCTGGCGGGGCTGCCATTGACGTTTGAAGGGTGCAACCTCGACCACACGCTGGAATTTGAACAGTGGTTCGAGGCGGTGGGGGACCCGAAGAGTGCCGGGGTGATGCGGGCGATTCACCACGACGAGATTGAACACGTGGGATTTGGCTGGCGGTGGCTGCGGGCGCTGAAGGACCCGTCACAGAGCGAGTGGGAGGCGTACGAGGCGCACCTGCACTGGCCGCTGCGCCCCGAAAAGAGCCGGGGGAAGACGTTTCACCGGGTGGCGCGCGAAGCGGCCGGACTGAGTGACGAGTTCATCGACCGGCTGGAGGCGTTCGGGGAGGGCTGAACACAAACGGCCCGCGCGGAGAACCGCGCGGGCCGTACAGTCAGACGTGAAGCCGCGGGGGGTCGGGTGAGTACCTCCTGCACTTCACGGCTGTACCTGCTCGATCGGAACCATATCCTGCGGGTTGGTGCGCCCGGTGGTGGCGTTGACCAGCCGCGATTTCGGAATCGACAGTGAGGGCCGGTCGAACGGAGGCAGGCCCTGTGCGACGCGGGGGTCGGTGAGGGCGTTCATCATCTCGATGACCAGCGGCCATTGGCCGGCCGGAACGGCGGTCGGCGGCCGGGGATCCCCAGGATCGAGGGCAATCATCGCGGGATGAATCCATTGGTTGACCTGACCGCGAGAATTCAAGGGACTGGAGTAGTGGTCCATCACTCCCGCCAGGTCCGCCTCGCTGCCATCGTGAAAGTACGGTGCGGTGAGGGCGATGTTCCGCAGCGTGGACGTCTTGAAGGCACCCACGGCTACGGAGCGGGCCCGATCACGACGCCGGGCGAGCGAATAGGTGACCGGGACCGGACGTTGCAGCAGATCGTTGAACAGACCTTGCCCGAAGCGGCTGGCCACGCTTTGGATTGCTTTGGTTTCGGTGGTCAGATCGACCCGGACCTCGCCCGCATTTCCCGGATCAAAACCCTCACCGGGCGTGTCGGGCGTGACGGACAGATTGTAGTACCCGGTGTCGTACAGCCGGGGCGCCAGGTTGGGGCGGAAAGCCATCGACTCGACCAGCACCGGCTCGACACACCCCTGCGCCCGCCGCACCTGCCAATTCACGAACTCGTTGAGCTCATCGTCGGCATTGATCGCGTCGAGGGGCCCCTCGAACTCCAGAACTGGTCCGTAGATCGTCGCCAGAGTCGCGCCCGCGAACTCGGGGAGGTGGTGACAATCGGCACACGCATGCTCCCGGAAGATCTTCAGGCCCCGCAGCAGCGTCTTGGTGCGCTGGTCCTTCGCCGAGGACTGGTGGACGGGATCCTCGAACTGCGACAGACCCCGCCGCGTCTTGTCGAGAATCTGGTCCATCTCACTCTGATCGGAGACCAGCGTCTGCTGATAGGCCATCAGGGCGAGGCCCCAGAACAGCGGGAAATTGGCCTCGATCTGGGTCAGCTTGAGGTCGGTCCCCGTCGGTGCGTCGTGTTCGCCGACGCGAGGCGTGGGCAGATCCGACCAGAACTCGGCGCGGAAGGCCCGCCGGATCAGGTCGCGGTAGCTGACGTTCAGCCCCTTGCCCAACTGGCTGCCCGGTTGCGGAGTGACGTAGGGGCCGAGCACGCTGTCGGCCATTGACACCGTTTGGTCAGCCAGCGGACGCGGGGTGTGATTGAGCAGCTTCCGGGCGACATGGTGATATTGGCGGCCGAACCACGACATCTCATCCGAGAGTAGCGGGGCGGTTGATTGCGAGGCGAGTGCGGCATTGGGAATCCGCACGAAGACCCGCCGCCAGACCCCGTTGCGCAGGGCCCATTTGCCGATGCCATCCCGACCGGCGTCATCACCGAGGTGGTCGTAACCATTGAACACGCTGGCGGCCCGTCCGTCATGGAACAGGCGGTCGTGCAGCGCCGCGTTGACCACCGTGGGAGCGTTCCGTTCATTGACCGCCCGCAGCAGGAATTCGCCATCGGGAATTTCCTGGGGGGCGGCTGCGGCCGCCTTCACCAATTCCGCGGCCATGGCCGCCTCGCGGTTGCCAACCCGGCTCCCCACCACCTGTCGCGCCTGTGCGAGGCTGGTTGTCAGGTCCGTGCCATCGGCCGGGATCGCCTCTTCAGACAACAGCAAACCCGCATTCCCCAGTTCAATGAGGGTGCGGATGGGGTCGAGCACTTCGGACGGCAGGCCGGGTCCGGTCACCGGAATGGCCAGCCGCTGTTCGACACCCAGCCACGCGTCACGACAGGCCGGATCAGAACCGCTCAACTGCACCGTGTGCAGTTCCGCGTTGAGAGAGGATCGATTCTCTTCGCTCATCGCGGCCCGGGACAGGTCGATCCGCTGGCTCGCCTGGTTGAGGGCCCGCACCGCCTGCTGGCGGTAAAAGGCGGGGAAATCCATCATCCCGCTCCAGCGATTCTCGTAGTATTCGATCGCCAGTTGATCCTCGTAGGCGATGTTCCGCTCGCTGCCATCGGCGCGGAACAGCAGTTTGGGATCGGTGAAGGGGGCCAGCGCCCGCAGGGCCACTCCCAGGCTGCGGGGACGGGCGTCGGAGCCCGCCCGGTAATGGCACGAGGCGCACGCCGTCTGCCCATCACTCCCCACCCGCTGCTCCCAGAACCACGCCTTGCCCAAGGCCACCAGGGCCTGTTGGTCAGCCACCACCTGGTCGACCCGAGCAATCGCATCGTCCTCGGTCCAGACGCAGTCCGGACATTCCTCGGCGGCCCGACGCAGTCGTTCCGGAGTCCAGAAGGGCTGACAGCGCAGTGCCTCGGCCACGAGCCGCCGCGATTCGGTGATGGTCCCCTTCACATCCAACTCGAGATCCTGCAGTTGCTGTCGGGCGCAACCCTCCTCAATGGGGCTCAGGATCTGGTCTTTGCGCAACGGTGTCGCGGGGCAATACCGCGGACCATGCACTGTCTGGCACTGCGGGCACGGATGACCGGCGGTCGCGGCGACCAGCATCCACCCCAGCAGCGCACACGCACTCAACACGCCAATGGCACTTTTCATGATGGGAAACACCTCGTGTCTCAGGAGGGCCGGGGGAGATTGTTGTACCGCTGCGCGTGGGTGGTGCCCAGCACGCGCAGCACCCCGGAGAGGGTCTGCGCCGTGTTGAGCCCCACCGGCAGGGTGCCCCAGCGATTGGTCAGATCATTGCCAAACGTAAACATGGCCGCGTGCCGCGAGCGGTCGGCATCAATCACCGGGTCGGGATCGCGATAGCCCAGGGCGACCCGCACCGCTTCAATGTCTTCCGGTGTCCCCGTGAGGAAGTACCAGGGGGCCAGTCCCGGCTCGCAGCGGTCTTCGTGAGGAATGCCAAACCGACCGGCATAGCGGGCCAGCTCGGCGGGGCGGTCTTGCTCGGGATCGAGGGTCAGCGAGATCAGCTTGACGCCGGCTCCCAGCTCCCGCCGCAGCGGTTCCCGCAGGTCCTGCATCGCCTGGCTGCTGGCGGGGCAGACCCCGTTGCAGCGGACGTACATGAAACTGAGCAGCACCTGGGCATCGCGGACGAGATCGTCGTACAGCCGCAACCGACGACCCGATTGCGTGAAGAGGCTGACATTGGGGATCTGATCGGAATGCCGACTTCCCGGGGCCAGGAAGGCACTGCCGGTTCCCGCAGAAGACGCTCTGGCAAATTCGCGCGGTTCGGGCTGGCCACGGGCGATCAATCCAGCGGCTCCCAGGCCCCCAGCCAGACCAAGCAGGGCCCGGCGGGACGGACGCGACACATGGGGATCATTGCTGGTGTTCATGCCTGCTCCTTCTTGCTGGCTTCGCAGCAGTGCTCGGGACCCCGGAAGAACCAGTAATCGGGCCGTACCTTGAGTTGTGAATCGGGAGGGGGGGGAACGGCGTCGCTGAGTCGCGGATCCATCTGGTACATCATCCGCATGTCTTCGTGATTCAGGTTGTGACAGTGGAACACGAAGGGGCCCTGGAAGGTGCGGAACCGCATGAGGATGTGGACTTCGGTGTTGGGGCCAAGGATCGTGTTGTCGTGTTTGATCCCATAGTCCCACACCGAGCTGTCAAACCCCGATCCATTTGCCTGCGGGTCGACTGCGGCACCTCCTCCGAACGCGTCCCTCCACCGCTGTTCTTCGATCGGAGCGTTGGTCTCATTCCAGCCATCTTCGACGATGAACGGCTCGTACAGTTCCGGGTGATAGTCGGGACGACGCAGGGTGATTCGTTCCCCCAGGTGATTGCGTCCCCGGATGAAGATCTGCTGGTGCGCCTCCAGATGAATGTGGACGGGGTGCCACCAGCCACCGCTCTTGTTCTTCAGGATCCAGAGCTCGGTGCTCCAGAGTTCGGGGACCGCGTTGGCGATACACGAGTCGTAGAACCGGCCATTGATCTGCCAGGCCCCGCGCCCCCGTTCGAACACCAGTTCCCGCACAACGATCTTTCCGGGTGGCGGCAGCTCGATGGGGGTAAAAGCCCTCAGCGGGGTCTCGGGGCTCAGGCGTGTGACGATGCGCGGAGCGGGAGCAGGGGCGTCGGCCGGGGGGGGCGTGGCCGGCACCGGCGGCAACTCGACTTCAAACCGCATCAGAAACAGCGGGGCGTCCTTGTCGAGCGGAACCGCCCCGGTGTTGCCCCGGGGAAAATTCTGGGCAGCAACGATGTTGTCGCCATGCCCGGGACCGCGTCCATCCTTCTGATTCAGAGTGCTCACCACATACACATGAATCGTTCCATCGGGCTGACGGTAACTCTGCCAATCGGGATGCACCCCCGAGGCGTCCAGGAATTGCCCAAAGTCGAGGCATACGTCGGCCCGGTTGGCCATCCCCAGAAACGCCGAGGTCTGCTCCCGCGGCTTCTGGAACAGCCAGCTGTCGCGGCCAAATCGCAGAAACTTCAGAAGCCGGGGTTGCCGGGTTGTGGGATGCAGGACCCAGAATTCGAGGTCGAAAAACCTCGCCAGCGCGGCATTCAGCATCCGCAGCCAGTAGGCTTCAGGACGCACCCGCTTCCGGGGATACGGCGCCCCGTTGACCAACATGATGTTGCCCAACGTTCCGTTGTGGTCGAAGGGATCAAAGTGAATGCTGGCTTCACCACGGATGGTTTGTCCGGGGTTGTTCGCTTCGAACTGCTGGATTGCGGCCTTGACCGCTTCCTGCATCTGCTCGGGAGCGGTGATCTTGCAGAAACAGGCGTCCCGGAACACCAACGGGATCTCATGGTTCCGATCGGGCAAGGAGCCGTTCTGTTGCCATTCATCGAGGTCCGGATCACGCAGAAAGAAGAAACCGGCCAGTCCCATCAGGGCGTTGTGGGCGGTCAGATCCTCGGCATGGTCGTGGTACCACATCGTGGTGGGAGCGTCTTCGAACTCCCATTGTCCCGGCTGCTTCCGCCAGTTTCCCAGTTCCCCCTCGACCTTCAGGGGAACCGGATTCGGGTAATAGTAATCTTTCGATTCCGCGGGATGCTTGCCTGGTTCCGCCGGCAAGACGAGAAAGTTGGCATGCCCGTCGGAGTGTGCCGGTGCATGCCCCCCATGCTGATGCACCGAGATGTCGAGGTGCAACGCAGGGTCGATGTTGTTGGTCACGCGCACCAGATTCGGCTCTCCCAGGCGGACTTCGAACGTCGGGCCAGGCACCGAGATTTCCGGTGCCGCTGGGTCGGTCCGCGGGGCGGAATACCCCAACAACCGCGTCATCCACCCCGGGATCACCTGTGTCACAAAGTCGCGGGTCTGCATTTCGGTGTACTGCACCGGCACACCCGCGACCCGGTAGACGTCATCCGGGCGGCCGGGACGCTGCTCTCCCCACTGCGAGTTCTCCGGAATCGGACCGGCTCCCTCCCGCCAGAACCACTCGGGGGGAGTCCCCTGAGCCACCGCTCCGATTGGCGGATTGGGGCCTGACCCATCCGCGGCGAGAGGCACCGATTTGGCCACCGCGGGCAGCGGCAGATCGACCACAAATTGGTCGATCTCCTCCGGCAGCAGCTTGGTGTGCAGTTGCTCGCACCGCCGGTAAGTCCCGGGGGGCAAGGCTTCGCCAGGGGCCTGAGCCTGTACGGCGGCACCCGCTGCGACCGCAGCCGCAGGTGCTCCCGCCGCACGCAGAAAATCTCTGCGATCCATGTTTCAATCAATCCAAAAATGAGACTCGAAGCGATTCGCCAGACGAACCACCAGCCAATCCTCACAGGCCAGATTCACACAGCCGTACCGACACGGATGTCTTCCGGAGGCCCCCACCGTATTTTTCACGACAGCCAGGTTTTCCGGCAGGAAGCCATGCCGGGCAATGGCCCAAATCATGCCGGAAAAGACTTCCCCAATTTCCCATCCTACGTAATGAAAATATCTTTTGGCAATTGAAAACAGCATCGAGGGTGGGGATTTTTGCGAACCGTGCCGGTGGTCCTTGCAGAGCCTGCATAAACCTCACTCCCATTGGGACTTTTGGCCATTCCTTGAAAACTGTCCACGGGGATTCCCTGATCCCGCGAGGGTTTGGAGCAGCCTTGGATGAATGGCCGGAGAGACTCCGCGATTGTCTTTCGGGGGTGTCAGTCAAATCCCGACAGGCGTCTGGGTAATCCCCCGAATCTCCCCAATTGACACGACGTTTTCAGGGCCGATATTGTCGAAGAACGTTTCGTCCGTTCACTCTGGAAACGCACCCCGCCCAAGCCCGCTGGACCGCGACCATGCTCAGCCTGCTGGAAGAGACCACTCCCGGCTCCCGAAGAGGGACCCGCCGCGAGGCCCTGCGCGTCGGCGGGCTGGCCCTGGGAGGGCTCTCGCTGGCCGACCTGCTGGCTCACCGGGCCCAGGCAGCCCCCGCCGCCGAAACCACCGTCAGCCGGTCGTTCGGGAGGGCCAAGTCGGTCATTGTGATCTTCCTGGGGGGCGGCCCCCCGCAGCACGAAACGTGGGATCCCAAGCCCGAGGCTCCGCCGGAAATCCGGGGTGGCTTCGGCACGATTGCCTCCCAGACGCCCGGGTTGTCGGTGGGCGAATTGATGCCCATGACCGCCCGGCACACCGACAAGATTGCCGTGCTGCGGGCGATGGTCACCAACGACAACGCCCACTCGACCAGCGGCTACCAGATGATGACCGGGGTGCCGCACGTTCCGCTCAACGTCGAAAACGCCGTCTCCCGGGCCCCCAATCTCGCCCCTCACTGGGGTTCGCTGGCGAAGTACCTCACGCGGGGAACCCGTCCCGGTTTTCCTCCCGCCATCACCCTCCCCAACCGCATCGCGAACGTGGGAGAGATCGTCTGGCCCGGGCAGATTGGCGGGGTGTTGGGCCCGCAATACGACCCGTGGCTGCTGACCTGCGATCCCTCGAAGGCCGATTTTCAGGTGCCCGACCTGGCCCTGCCCGCCGACTTGTCTTCAGGCCGACTGGGCGAACGTCTGGCCCTGCTCGACCGGGTGAATGAACAACTGGGAAGAGCGGCCGACTCCGTGGCCGTCAACGGATTCAATCGCCAGACCCAGCAGGCCCTCGAGTTGCTCTCGGGCACGCGGGCCCGCGAGGCGTTCGACCTGTCGCGAGAAAGTCCCGCCACCCGGGATCGGTACGGCCGCACGCGTTGGGCGCAAAGCGTGCTGCTGGCCCGTCGCCTGGTCGAAGCGGGCGTGTCGCTGGTGCAGATCAACTGGTGCAACATTGAAGGGGAACCCAACGCCGGCAGTTGGGACACACACGACCGCCACAACGATCTGCTCAAACGGTTCCTGATGCCCTGGATGGACCAGGCCTACTCAGCCCTGCTGACCGACCTGTTCGAACGCGGACTGCTCGACGAAACCCTCGTGCTGTGGGTGGGTGAGTTCGGGCACACCCCCAAGTTCAACGCCAACGCGGGCCGCGACCACTGGGGCCACTGCTTCTCAGTCGCCTTGGCGGGCGGCGGAGTCCGCGGCGGGGTGGTGCATGGCAAGTCGGATGGCCAGGCGGCGTTCCCGGTCTCGGGCCGGGTGGAACCCCGCGATCTGCACGCCACTCTCTTCCACTGCCTGGGCTATCCCCCCGATACCGAACTGCACGACACCGAGGGACGCCCGCATCCTCTCAGCCGGGGCCGCGTCATCGACGAGATTCTGTAGTCTTCATGCCATCAATTTGGCAACGCCTCGGTCCCAGCCTGCTTGTGTACCCAGGTGAGGCTGGAACGCCACTTCAGGCGATGGACTCGGACGGGAACTTCACCGTTTCATTTGAAGCCGCGAACCTGGACTTTGTTCTGCTCGATGGCAATGGTCCCCTCGTCCTTCAGCCCGCGCACCACCACCTGGACATCGGCCGCCGAGAGTTTCTTCTGGAAAATCCCAGAGATCCAATTCGTGAGCGTGGCAACGGTCTTGGGGCGGGGGCAAGCGGGGGTCAGTAATCGCTGCCGGATCAGTTGAATCCGTTCCGCGGGCTTCAGCGAGGACGCAGTGACCGGAGTTTTTTTTTCCGGTGTGGTCTTGGCGACGGGGGGCGATCCCGCGGAAGAGGGCCGACCGGAGATTTCTTCGATCGTCAGGACCCGCTCGACCTTCACGTGTCGTGATCTCAGGTGGGCGATCAACGGGTCAAATCCCGTATCTTTCGAGACGATATGGAACTGGGCCGCGGGATGGCTGCCGAGCAGTTGTCCGATGTAGAAGGCGATGTGAAAGTCGAGGGCGTTCGAACCGTTCCCCGAGATCTTCACGTATTCGGCCCGATTCCCCAGCCGCTGCAGCCAGTCGGCAATCTCAAACGGAATCTTCGCCTGGCTGGCCCCCACAAAAATCACGATCCGGAAGTGATCACCCATCACGGAAGCCAGCTTGTCGGGCTGCACGTTTTCGAAATCAATCAGAACAATCTGCGTCTGCATGTCAGCGGTGAATAACGAGTCGGAGCATCCGCGTGAGAACCGGATCAAGACCTGCTGGAAATGCCAGCCAGCCCGATCCAAGTCGAACAGCCTCCAGCGAGAGAATGCTTGTGATTCAGCAACCGATCGCTCATCCGGTGCGCAGTATTGCATACGACCGTTGCTGGCACAACGAATCCATCCTCGAGGGGAGAGATCACCTGTTCGGTCGAATCGCCATTCTTCGGAACGCGAACCTGGACGGCAGAACGCCGGCGTGAAACCCACGACGGGAACCGGCCAGACCCTACAACGTCTTCAAATACTCCAGCACCGCCCGCTTCTCCTCTTCCGTCAGATCATTCACAAACAGGTGACCCGCCGCGCTCTTTCCCTTTTTGCGGGTATCGAAGTACTCACGGCGCTCGTCGGCACGCTGCACTGCGGTGGGAAGTTCTTCGAAGGCCTCCACCTCCAGCCCCAGTTTCTGATGGTCGTACCCATGCAGGGACCGCCGCCAGACGACGGGGCGCTGCTCGGGATGCAGCAGATGCCACAGGGTGGGAACTGACCCGTTGTGGAAGTAGGGGGCCGAGGCCCAGATGCCGTTCAGCGGCGGGGCGACGTAACCGGTCGGTTCGAGGTTGTATTCGTGCTTGCCATATTCGCCAAACCAGCTCTTGTGCATCGACTGGCGAAAATCATCCGACAGGCTGTGCAGCCGGACGGGGTCAGTGCCAATCTCGGCTATGGGGATCATTTTCTCGGGAGACTTCAGCCCGGGACCCTGCGGTCCATGGCACCGCACGCAGTGGGTTTCGAACGCCTGTTTTCCCACCGTCGCGAGCGAAGAGTCGATCGCACCGGTGTAGGGGGGAGGTTGCAGCGACTCGATCCAGGCGAGGATGTCGGCGAATTCTCCCTCCCAGCTCTTGATCGTCTCGCCGCTGTTCTGCGGCACCAGGGTGAACTGCAGCAGCGGGCGGGGACCTTTCTCGGCCGAGCCCTCACAGTACAACAACCGCTTCCGGCTTACGTTCCAGAACGACGGGGCGTCCATGTCGTGATGCACAAACGCGGGCAGCCGCAGGTTGAGCCGCGGATTCAGTTCGAGATCGCGCAGCCCCCACAGCGCGACGCCAAACATCACCGCGTTGGTCGTTCCGCGGGTGGTTCCCAGGGGCATGCGGGACCTGCCGAATTCCATGTGCCGGGGGGCCAGACCACGGGCCTGCTTGGCCAACCGGATGTCATCAGTCAGCGTCTCCAGGTTGAACAGACTGTTGCCCGCTCCCAGCACCACCCGGCCCTCAACCGAGCCGGTATGGCAGGCGAGACAGTTCATCGCCCAGCCTCCCTTGCCGTCGGAGGTATAGCCGAGTGGGGGGCCAGAGCCTTCACTCCCCGGACGCTCCATCAATCCATACCGCTCGAACGCCAGTCGGCGGCGCTCGGCGGCAGGGACGTCGGCTGCCTGCTGCTTCAGGGGCTCGGGCCAGACGGTCCAGAGTTCGTTGAACAGCGCTTCGGGAAAATCGGCGGGAACATAAGGTTTGGTGGTCACCAGCCGGAAGCCCCGCTCTGCGGGCGTTTCTCCCTCGACGGTCGTCGGGGTCGCCCGGGCCGGCTCGGCTGCCGCGCACGGCCGGTCTCTCAACCCTCCCGACATCAGAAGGGGGCACAGCAGCAGCAGGCGAAGGCGTGACATCATGACTCGAATCCCGAAGGTCAACACGTCTGACCGGAAATCATAGTCGATCTTCACGCCCCGTCACGTGTTCGCCCGCCGGACGAGTCATGACGGCCTGTGCATGGGCCTCCCCGGCGGCCGCGTCGACCCCCGTCAGCGGTCGCTGTAGAACCGGGTGGTCTCTTCGTCCTCGAGCGGTTCGAGATCGGTCGCCGTCACCTGGGCTTTCAACCGCAGGGCTCCCGGTTTCTCTCCCACCACCGTTACGGTGTACACTGCCCGCGCACCGGGCTTCAGTTGGGGAACCTGGGCGAAGGCGACCAGCGCCTGGTCGGCCCCCCAGCGGGTGGGCCCGGTCGCTTCGACCAACCGCACTCCCGTCGGCAGCTCGAGCAAGAGCCGCACCGACTGCGCCGGGGCGGAACCGTCGTTCCGCACCACGACCCGCCAGGTGGTCTCGGAACCCACCTCCACCGGGTCGGCATCTTCCGAGATGTCGAGTTCCAACCGGGGGGCGGTCTCGACCTGGGTCTGAACTTCCAGGGTCTCTCCTGCACCAAACTCGCTGGTCCACTCGGCGGTGTGGGTGACCAGACCCGGCTGTCGGGCGACCAGCCGGGCCGTCACTTCGGTGGCCGCGCCGCCTCCCAGATCGGCGATCTGCCAGGCGACCGAGCGGTTTTCGGGATCCCACTCTCCTCCCTCGCTGGCCGATTCGAAGTCAAATCCGTGGGCCACCTGCATCTGAAGTGTCACCCCGCCGACGGGAGCCTGGCTGGTATTCCGCAGGCGGAGGGCGTAATTCGCTGGACGGTCGACCAGGCGCCGGGAGGGGCCGACGAGATCGAATTGCAGCCGGGCCCCCAGCACCTGCACGGCAGCGGTGGCAGTGCGGGCGGGGGCTCCGCGGGCCGAGGTCAGGACCTGCACCTGTTGAGGCCCAGTGGCCACCACCGACAGCGGCAGCCGCAGAGAGCGTGATTCACCGGCCCGCAGCGATCCCAGTGCGAGGCGAAACTGCCGTCCCTTGGCATGCATCAGTCCCTCGGTGAGCTCGACTTCGGCCACGACCTGGCGGGCCGCCCCTGCGCCGCTGTTGCTCACCTCCAACAAGGCCGTCAGACTGTCGCCGGCGATCACCGCCGCGGGGACCGCGAGCGTGGCTTCGACCACGGGCTGCAGAATCTGCCGGGAGCGGGTGGTGGTCTGCGTGCTGGTGACACTGGCCAGACAGGCAGCTTCGCCCGCCGTAAGGGCCCGCACCGTCAAGTCGATGGACAGAGCCGACTGCGGTGCGACCCGGGGCAGTGTCCAGAGCAGCACCTGTCCCTGTCGCCGGGGGGGCAGATTCGCCTGCCGGAATTCGAGCGATTCGGCCAACACGGCCCGCACCACCACATCGGTCGCCTCGAAAGCACTGCTGTTGCGGATGGTCAGCGTGGCCCGCCCGGTCGCCCCCACGGAGAGGTCCTCCTCCAGTTGCCAGTCCACCGTCAAACCGGCTGGTTGATGGTCGACCGCGGCTCCTTCGGCCAACCGGGGAGTGGTGGGAACGGTGAACACGGGGTCGCGGGACTGAGGCTGAGGAACCGAGGCGGTCCGCGTCGGAATGCGCCGGGGGGGCAGCGCGCCTTCCCCCAACTCTGCGGGCTCCGCGTACACCGGTTCCGCTTCCTCCTCCTCCTCGTCCATGCTCTCGGAGGGGGTGCGTTGTTCGACGTCCTGGGGCTTCGTCTCCAGCGGTTTTGGCCCGGCACTCTCCTCGGCCAGAAGGTCGGTCTCGTCCGATTCCGAAACGGCATGCGAATGGGGAATCTGGGGCGACGAAGTTGCCCGCCGGTCCGGAGCGGTTTCGCGATCGGATGCGATCACATCGTCGTCGGAACCAGGGGGGGCTGGAATATCGATGACTACAGCGTTCCCGTCGCCCACCAATTCCCCAGGGCCGGCGTCCGGGTCCCCGGTGTCGGTTGGCCTGGCAGCGGTCTGCTCCCCCTCTGGCAGTAGGGCGGGGCCGCGCAACTCGACCGGTGCGGGGGCGGACGGCAGAGCGTGGCCTACCTGGGGCCGGGCCTTGCCTGTGACCCGATCGAGGGCGTGTCTCAGAGGGTTGGTCGAAGCGGTCGCGGGACGTGCCGGGGGGGGCGTCTGCCGAATCGCGTCCGAGCCAGGGGCTGCTTTGCGAGTCGTCGTCGACGACCCGTCGGGGGGCAGCGAGGTCTTTTTTCGCGAGAAGAAGTGCAGTCCCCCGAGGCCAGGTTTGGCGGGTGGGGCACCGCAAAGTTGTGAGGGAATCCCTCCCCCGGCCAGGCAGACCGCCAATGCGATCACCAGGGATCGACGGAAGTCTGGGGGCATGCGGGGGTTCTCCAAAGGCAGGACGGTTGCCGAGGGCCAACTGCTCAGAATCTGGGCACATGGGATCTCGGAGCTATCCCGTTCCGGGCGTATCGGTAAAAACGGCCTTTCTTCTGCAGACGAATTCAAGGATTTCAACGATCTGGCGAATTGTTCCCGGGAAACCGGTGTTGAATTCCCCGCCCCCTTCAGAGACACTGCCGACCCACGGGAGAGTCCCGTGGAATCGAATGCCCGCCCGGCGCCTTCCCCAGGCGTCTTAGACCTCCTCCGGGAATTGCCGCATGCGATCCTTCCCCTCTCTGGGGTTGTGGTGCTGTCTGTCCACCACCCTGATTGGAACTCTGCTTATGGCCGGTCCTCCCGCGTCGTCCATACCCGGTGTCGCCGTTGCCCAGACCGCCGGTGCCCAGACCGCCGGTGCCCAGAACGCCGGTGCCCAGAACGCCGGTGGGGGAGCTCCCGCGAATGCCCCCCCCGCCGTGGCCGAGATCAATGGACGCCTTCCCCCCGGGTACGAGCGTCCCGCCCCCAACCCCCGACAGTCGCGCAGTGTGGTGATGGCGCGGAATGGCATGGCGGCCACCAGCCAACCCCTCGCCGTTCAGGCCGCCCTGCGGGTCCTGCAGGCCGGGGGGAACGCCGCCGACGCCGCGATTGCCGCCAGTGCCGTGATCGGGGCGACAGAGCCAATGAGCTGCGGCATCGGTGGCGACCTGTTCGTCCTGTACTGGGATGCCGAGTCGCGCACGCTGCATGGGCTGAACGCCTCGGGGCGCAGTCCCCGAGCGCTGTCGCGCGACAAATTCCGCGAGCTCGGGCACGCCGATATTCCGGTGTTCGGCCCCCTCAGTTGGTCGGTTCCGGGCTGTGTCGACGGCTGGGAGGAACTCCGCACCCGGTTTGGTTCGAAGCCGCTGCCCGAACTGCTGCAGCCGGCCATCGAGTACTGCGAAGAGGGCTTTCCGGTCTCGGAAGTGATCGCGGCCAGTTGGCAGGGGGCGGAAAAGAGTTTGTTGGAATGGCCCGACTCGGCGGAGACGTATTTGCCCGAGGGGCGGGCCCCGCTGGCGGGCGAAGTCTTCCGCAATCCGCGCCTGGCGCAGTCGTACCGCCAGATCGCCGAACAGGGACGCGACGCCTTTTACAAGGGGCGCATTGCCCGGCGAATTGTCGAGTTCAGCCAGCAAAACGGAGGCTTCCTCTCGCTCGACGACTTCAGTCAACACACCAGCACCTGGATCGAACCGGTCGCCACGAATTACCGGGGTCACGACGTCTGGGAACTGCCCCCCAATGGACAGGGAATCGCCGCGCTGCAGATGCTGAATGTGCTGGAGGCCTACGACCTCAAGAAACTGGGGCCCCAAAGTCCCGAATACCTGCACCTGCTGATCGAGGCGAAGAAACTCGCCTTCGCCGACCGGGCCCGGTTTTATGCCGATCCCGAGTTCGCCGAAGTTCCCGTGGCCGAGCTCATTTCCAAAGACTACGCCACCCGGCAGCGCCGGCGGATCGATCCCGACAAGGCGGCCACCGACGTCCCCCCGGGCGATCCCAAGCTCTCCCAGAGCGACACGATCTATCTCACCGTGGTCGATTCCGATCGCAACTGCTGCTCGTTCATCCAGAGTATCTACCACGGATTCGGGTCGCAGGTGGTTCCGGGAGACGTCGGGTTCGCCCTGCAGAACCGGGGGACCCTGTTCTCTCTCGACGCCGCGCATCCCAACGCCTTCGAGCCGGGCAAACGCCCGTTCCACACGATCATTCCCGCGTTCGTCACCCGCGAGGGAGAACCGTGGCTCTGCTTTGGGGTGATGGGGGGCGACATGCAGCCGCAGGGGCATGTCCAGATCCTGGTGAACATGATCGACTTCGGGATGAACGTGCAGGAAGCGGGAGACGCGGCCCGCGTGCAGCACGTGGGCTCGGCCACCCCGACCGGTCAGCCGATGGATCCCGAGGGGGGCACGGTGCAGGTCGAGGCGGGCATTCCCGAGATCACCCGCGAGGCACTGCGTGCCAAGGGACACAAAGTGGTGAAGGCGGTCGGCTCGTTCGGAGGCTACCAGGCGATCCAGATCGACATGAAGAACGGCGTGCTCCACGGGGGGACCGATCCGCGCAAAGACGGGGCCGCCGCCGGGTATTAGCCCGGGGCACGCTTGCGGATTGAGCGTACGCCGGGAAGACTAACGTTGAGTTTGGATCCGTCGCCGCATCCCTGCGGTGGTTTCCCCGCCAGTCTCTCGCCCCACCCTCGCGGTGGTCTCGCCGCCATGTCGCTCGCCCGCACTCCCCTGTTTGATTGGCATGCCGCGCACGGCGGCCGCCTGGTCGACTTCGCCGGCTGGGAAATGCCCGTGCAGTACACGTCGATCGTCCCCGAGCACAAGGCGGTGCGCAGCGCCGCCGGGCTGTTCGACATCGCCCACATGGGGCGGCTGTATTTTCGCGGTCCCCAGGCGGCCCAGGCGCTCGAATCGCTGCTGACCAATGAAGTGCTCACGCTGCAGCCGGGGCAGGTGCGGTATTCGCTGCTCACCAACGACACCGGCGGCATTCTCGACGACGTGCTGGTCTATCGCCTGGCCCACGAGCACCTGCTGGTGGTGAATGCCTCCAACCGGCTCAAGGTGGTCGGTTGGATCCAGCGGCACCTCGGGGCGTTCGACGTCACCCTGCACGATGAAACCACCACCCGCTGCATGCTGGCCCTCCAGGGGCCGCGGGCGCTCGACCTGCTGCAGCCCTTCGTCCCGCAGCCGCTCGCCCCACTGAAGTACTATTCCGCGATCGAGACCACCATCGGCTCTGTCCCCGCGCTGATCAGCCGTACCGGTTACACAGGGGAAGACGGCTTCGAGATCATCATGGCCAACGCGGCCGCAGTCGACTTGTGGGAGCGTCTCATCGCCGCCGGTGCCCCAGTGGGATTGCTCCCCTGCGGTCTGGGCTGCCGCGACACCCTGCGGCTGGAGGCCGCCATGCCCCTGTACGGACATGAACTCAACGAGCAGATCGACCCCCTCTCGGCGGGCCTGAAGTTCGCCGTCAAGCTGGAAGGACGCACTTTCCCCGGTCACCCCTCCCTGGTGGCGCGGCAGCACGACACCACGCTGCCCCGCCGGGTGGGCCTGCGGCTCGCCAGCCGCCGGATCGCCCGCGAAGGAACGGTGGTGCATTTTGGCGGCAGTGCCGTGGGGCAGGTCACCAGCGGCACCTTCTCCCCCACGTTCGAACAGTCGCTGGCGATGGCCTACGTCACCCCCGAAGCGTCGGCTCTGGGAACGCCGGTGACGGTCGACATCCGCGGCCAGCACGAACCAGCCGAAGTGGTGAAACTGCCGTTCTACAAGCGGCCGGCGATTGTGAAGTAGCGGTCCTCCCCGGCCGTTTGATCTCATTGGTTGCCCCCTTTTCGTGCCCCCTTTTCGTGTCGGTGAGCCCGCTTATGGTTCAGATGGTTGCAACGGGACATGTTTCGGCTCCCATTCCCGAGCCTGCCCACGAGCGGGTGGCCGCCTTCACCAGTCTGTTCGTGGCGCGGTCGGGGACGGTCGTGTGCGGGTTCCAGCTTGGTTCGGCCAAGCATGCTGTCGACTGTACGTTGCGGCTGTGTCACTCGACCGATGGGGGCTCGACCTGGAGCGTGCTGATCCCGCGGTTGCCCACCGTCATCGACGGCATTCCCGGTTCTCTGGCGGGGGCCGAGATCGTCGAACCGACACCCGGGACGTGGCTGCTCTTCAGCACGTGGTTCGACCGCTCCGATCCCGACCGGCCACTGTTCAACCCCGAGACCGAGGGGCTGCTGAAAAGCCGGCAGGTGGTCTCGGTCTCGACCGATGCCGGGAGAACCTGGAGCCCCTGGCGGACGATTCCCACTCCGGGATTATCGGGCTGTGCGGCGACCGGCCCCGCCCTGCGCGGACCGGGGGGTGAAGTTGGCTTCGCATTCGAAAGTTTCAAGGAGTTCGACGATCCCGCCCCGGCCCGCCACGGTGCCTGGCTGACGGTGTCGCGCGACGGGGGCAAGAGCTTTCCCGAACTGCATCTGGTGGCGCAGGATTCCGCCCATCAGGTCTACTACTGGGACCAGCGGCTCTGCCCGGGTTCCGAGCCGGGAAGTTACGTCGCCCTGTTCTGGACGCACGACCGGCAGACGCAGCGCGATCTGCCGGTGCACATCGTGCAGGGGCAATTGGGCCAGCCGGCGTGGCAAACGCCGGTATCGACCGGGGTGATCGGGCAGATCGCGGCCCCGCTGGTGTTGCCCGACGGACGGCTGCTGATGTTCGTCGTCGACCGCAACAGCCCCGCCACCATGTCGCTGTGGGTCTCGCCCGACCAGGGACGCACCTGGCCCCCCAGCGAGCGGGTGGTGGTCTACGCCCACGACGAGCAGGCCCGGCTTACGCAGGGGGCCGAGAACGTCGACTTCGCTGAGTATTGGGAAGACATGCGCCGCTGGACCTTTGGGCACCCGGCGTTGCGGTTGTTGCCCGACGGTCACGTGCTGGCTGTGTGGTACGCGGGGGTGCCCGGTTCGATGGGAATCCGCTGGGCCCGGCTGCACCCGTAAGTCGGTGGACGCGTCCAAGGGGGACGCGGCACGTTTCGGTCCATTGCCGAATTGAAACGAGTTGCGTCTCCCTTTTGTCTGGTACACATCACTCCGGGGGCGGGGCCAGCCGCTCCAGCCGGGCCGGCGTTCGGAACCACGCCTGCCCCGCCGTCGCCCGCAGTTCGGCTACCAGTTCCACCTCGGGCTGCTCTTCGCTCATGTCGAACTCGCACGCCAGCTCGGTCCAGTCGGTGGTGCTGACCAGTCCCGACTCCCGATTCTGTCCCGACAGCCGCAAACCCGCCCCCGGGCCCCGCTCATCCCCTTCGCGCGGCACCACCCCTTCCACGCGGGCCCAAAGCGTCACGCGGTATCGTCCCGCCGGCAGCCGCACCCGCTTCCGCCACGACGCTACGCAATCTCCCGAGTCTCCGACGGTCACGGTGCAGAGCACCACCGGGACCGGTTCGGCCTCCGGTGGCGATTCGGGTGGCGATTCGGGCTCGGTTTCAGTCGGGGGTTCTGCCGGCGGAACGGCAGCAGACTCGGTGGGCGAATCCTGGGGGGAGGGATCCGACGGCATGTCCTCCGGAACCGCGTTTGCTTCCTCGGGTGTGGCTGTTTGCGAGGCGGCGTCGGGCGCTCCCTCCTGCCCGGTCGATTCCTCGGCCGGGGGACGGTTCCAGGGCGCGAGTGGATCCCCCGGCTCTTCCCCATGAGCCGCGTCTTCGGTTTCCTTCTGGGGAAACCAGCCCGCCAACAGCACGGGCCGGCTCACATCGGGGGATTCGATCTCGGGTTCGGGAGGGGCGGGGGGTTCCAGTCGGTCAGGTTCGGTCAATTGCCGGGCCGCACTGGCCCACCGCGCCTCCAGCCGGTTGCTCCAGTCCTCCCGCCATTCAGCGGTCCGACGGCCCAGTTCCGAGTCGATTTCGGCCAGCGCCGGTTGTAGCCGCTGCTGCAGCCGGTTGACCCGCGCGACCAGGTCCTGCACATCCAGCCGTGCGAGCATCTGCCGCACCACCTCGCGGTACGCCTTCCGTCCCGCTTCGTCCCGGGCCCAGACAGCCTCCGTCACCAGCCCTCCCAGGTTGGCGAACAGGGGAAACTCGGGGTCGCCAAACGTCTGGTCCATGCCATGCGGCAGGAAATACGCCTTCCCGCTGGGGGGATCGAAATAAATCCGGTAGTTGTTCCGGTTGCCGCAGTAACCATCCCAATGGGCGATCAACAATTCGAACGCCATGAACTGGTAAAACGCCGGGAGGTCGAGCGTGCCGGCGAGGCGTTCGGCGCTCAGCACCGGGTCGGGTTCCTGACAGGCCGCCACCAGCCCCCGCAGATCGGCCCGATCGTCGGGGCCCCGACCCTCATCCCGTTCCAGCTCGGCATCGATCTCCTGGCAGAACCCCCCGTCGTAGAGGTTTCCCCCGGGATGGACAAAGTTCCGTTTGAGAAAGTTCCGGTCGAAGCCCTCTTTGAGCACATACATTCCGAGGTCGCGGTCGTTCAGCCACACGCGGGCATGGGCGACGCGCGGGGCGGGCAGGCCCAGATCCCGGCAGATCGACGCGCAGAGCCACTCGCTGGTGTAGCTCTCATCCTGCACCGAGTTGTTGAGGTGGAACTTCCGCAGACGATGAAACTCCTGCCCTTTCAGGAACTTCCCCACATTCAGCGTGAAGGCGGGTTTGCCGTCGAGTTCCTGATAACTCCCCGCCGCCCCCTTGAGCTTCACCGCCACATCGGTGAGAGGGGCTTCCCCCTCGACGGTCAACGTGCCCCGTGCATAGCTGCGCGGTTCCGTCCGCAATCGTTCGAGCTGCGTCTCGGTGAATCGCAGGGTGATGCGGTAGACCGTGTCGGCTTCGAAGAAGTCGTCGCTGGCGTCGCGGACGGGGTGGATCTCGATGGCCGAGACGGGCGGGGGGGCGACTGTCGTGCCCGCGAGTTTGGGGCGCGGAGGCGTCGACTCAGCCGGTGATTGGCAACCGAGAAAGTTGAGCAGGCAAATCAGCAGCAGCGCCCTTGTGGCGGCTGTCAGCTGTGGGGAGGCGATCCGCGAGCCCCACCTCGCCTTCATCCGACCCGTCGGTCGTCGCACCTGCACTCCCTCACCGTGGTTCACCTGGCACCCGTCCACCGCTGGTGTCGGCACGCGCCTCATCACCTGGGGGCGTGGCATCGATCTGCGGACCGATCGTTGCGGAATGTCACACGACACTCCGAATCGGCTCGCTCGCACTGGCCCGCAGTGTAGTGAATTCTTTGAAAACGGGGTGAATAACCTGTGTGGGAAGCTCCCGGGCTCGGCAGCTCGCGGCTCTCACCCCCTGAAAATCCGGCCACATTTCCAGATGAGCGCACATCTGTCTTCCCCACCCGATTTCTGGCGGCGATAATCAAAGAATACGAGTCACCAGTCCATCTGCCCCAACGTCGTGAGACGCCGGGCCTGCCATGTCCAACCACCCCGACCTGCCGTCGGCGGCCGCTTCCTGGGAAGCCGGCTCCGCCTCCCATTTCTTTCCCACCGGCTCGTCCGGGGTGGAAGGGGCCGCGTCCGCCCCGGGCCCCGCGTGGTCGCGCTCCTTGGTCTCTCTGCAAGAGCGCTGGGGAGAACCGATCGAGCCGCGTGAGGCGGGATTTGGGGGGGAAGGAATGGCCCCCGCGACCCCCGCCACGCTCGAGGACCGCCGCGATGGACGGTGCCTCCCCCTGTACGAGACCGAGACCGACCTCGCCCGCCAGCGGGGGGCCGCCCGCCGACTCGCGCTGCTGACTCCCGTGGCCCTCGGGGCCCTCGACAGCCTCGCGAATTATGTCTTCGGGTCCGGCTTTACCTTGCGGGTTGAAGCCGACGACGCCCCTCTGGCATGGCGCACCGCCGCCCAGCGCGTGCTCGACCGTCTGGCCGACGACAATGACCTGGCCGGGCTCTTCGACCGCGAACTGCACCACCGCGTCCGCGAAGATGGCGAGGCGTTTGTGCAATTGGTTTCGCACCGCCGGGGAGCCTGCCGGCTGCGGTTTCTCGAACCCGAACAGATCACCGAACCAGCCCGTCCCCGCCCCCTCGAAGACTGGCTGGGGGTGTCGGAAACTCTGGTCTCCTCCTGGTCGTTCGGTGTGCATACGCCGGCGGACGACCCCACCGGGCCGCTGGGGTACCACGTGGTTCACGACAGTGCGGGCCGCGACTGGAACTATCTGCCGGTCGACCAGGTCGAGCATCTCCGCCGCAATGTGCCCCGCAATGCCAAACGTGGCGTGTCGGACTTCGCGGTGATCCAGGCCGACCTCGAGCGCGAGGCAGTGTTGCGGCGGAACACTGCCGAAGGGGCGGCGTTGCAGGCGGCCATCGCCTGGATCCTGCAGCCCCAGACATCCGACCAGGCCCCGCTGGGGATTCCCCGCAGCGAGGTTCCCGTGGCCCATCGCGCCACCCCGGTCACCACCGCCTACGAGCGGGTCCGGAGGTATCCCCCGGGAACCATTCTGCGCCCCTCGGCGGGGCTGGAATACAAGCCCGGCCCCCTCGGTTCCGAACGGATCCCCCACTTCCTGCAGGTCGGGCAGGCGGTGCTGCGGTCGATTGGCCTGCGCTGGAGCATGCCCGAGTACCTCATCTCGGGAGATGCCAGCAACGCCAACTACGCCTCCACCCTCGTGGCCGAGTCCCCCTTCGTCAAAGCCCGCGAGGCCGACCAGCAGTACTTCCGCCGGCACCTGCAAAGCCTCTGCTGGAAGGTGCTGCGGCTCGCCTGGCGGCACGGGGCGTTCGATCATCTGGGGGTCCCGTTCGATGTCCTGCTCGACCGGTTGACCATTCAGATCGGCGTTCCCGCCGTCGCCTCGCGCGATCCCCGGGCCTTGGCGCAGACGCACGAATTGCAACTGCGGCTGGGACTGCTCTCGCGCCGCACCGCCGCCGCCCAGGCGGGTCTCGACTTCGACCAGGAACAACGCAACCGGGTCGCCGATCTCGATCCGGTGTGGAACCCACCTTTCGCCAATCCCTTGTCTGCCCCTTCGGAGGAACCGCCGCCGCATGACGACGCCACTGCTTGAAATCACCTTTAGCGAGACCCCGCAGGTCGACCGGGAGGCGGGAGTGATCCGGGGAGTCAAGATTCTCGGCCGCACCAGCCGCAATCACCGGGTTTACACCGATGCCGCCCTCAACCAGGCCGCCTACCTCTACGAGGGACTGGCGGTGAACCTCGACCACCCCGCGCCATCGCAGGCCGGGGCAGGGCGGGCGGTGGCCGAGGGATTCGGCTGGCTCACCTCGGTCGGGGTGCGCGAGGCGGGGGTCTTCGGAGACCTGCACTACCTCCGCTCGCACCCTCAGGCCGAGATGATCGCCGAGGCCGCCGAACGCAACCCCCGCCGGTTTGGCCTGTCGCACAATGCGCTGGGACAGGTCCGGCAGCGCGACGGCCAATGCATCGTCGAGGCGATCGACAAAGTGCATTCCGTCGACATCGTCCAGAACCCCGCCACCTCCTCCGGCCTGTTTGAATCGGAAACCGCCATGCCCCCCACCCTGTCCGAATCGTCCGCTCCCCCTGCCTCCGAACCGCGGGGAGAGACCGCCTGCCAGTCCGTGCCCGCCGACACCCCCGCACGGCCCTCCGTCACCCTGAAGGAACTGTGCGAACAGGTGGAATGGTCTCCCCTGCTCGAACACCCCCTCCTGGCGGTGATGCGGGCGCGCACGCTGGCGCCGCCCGCCGATCCCGCGGCCACTCGCGACACCATCGTGCACACCGTCGTCTACGCCCTGGCCGAGGCGTTCGACCGCTACCACGCACATGAGTACGCGGAACTGTTCGCCCATCTCGCCCGGCAACTGGCCCCCACGCTCCCCCCGGGGGAACCCCGGCTGACCGAGTCGCGGTCCCCCGCCTCCCCGGCGGTGGCCACGGAACCCGCGGCGGCACGCGCCGAGAGTCTGGCCGAACGGGTCACCCAGCTCGAAACCGAATCGGCCTGCCGGACGCTGCTGGAGGAGTTGAACCGCGCCGCCGACCGCCCCCGGCTGGTCGCCCTGGCCCGTCTCACCAGCGAGTCGGACCGCCGGCAACTGATCGAAAGCTGGCCCCCCCGCGAGACCAATCCCCGCCCGCGCCCCGCCAGCTCGCCCCCGCTCTCCACCCGCGGTGAGCCGGTCGACAAGCTTCCCGACGATGTCCGCGGCTTCGTCGCCGCCCTGCGCTGATTCGCGTCTGCTGTCTGCGTTCCACTCTCTCCCCTCCACTCTCTCATGCGGAGCATGTATGAAGCTGCTCGATCTGCCCCAGGCCGTCCGTGAACGGCGCATGTTTGGCTTCTTTGACGACTTTGAGTGGTACCTGGCCCCGCATCGCTGGACGTCGCTGACGGCCGATGCGGGAACCGCGGTGGCCGTCGGCTCCACCACGCCGAATGGTGCCGTGGTGCTGACCACCGCCGCGGTCGACAACAGCGAGTGCGCGGTGGGGACCACCACCCGCCCCCTGCGTCCCGCCGACGACAAGCCCCTGATGCTCGAAGGACGCATTCAGTACACCGAGGCCGCGGTCAACGCCGCGAATGTCTTCGTAGGGGTGGCCGACACCCTCGCCGCGGCCGACCTCTTGCTCGACAATGGGCAGGGGCCCCGGCCGGGACTGAATGGCGCGGGGTTGTACAAGGTCGACGGCGAGTCGACCTGGCGCGCCATCTCGGTTCGCGGGAGCGTCCCGCAGATCACCGTCACCGCGGTCCCCGCCGGTGGTCCCGCACCGCAGACCCTGCGGGTTGAGATTCAGCCCCTCGATGCCACGACCGCCGAGGTGGTCTTTCTCATCGACGATGTGCAGGTCCGCGACCCATCAGGAGGTCCGGTGAAGCACCTGTTGCCCCTCGCCGGCTTCCCCGCGCTGCAGGCGGGTGTGTTTCTCAAGGCGGGTTCGGCCGCCGCCGAAGCGCTCGCGGTCGACTACATCGCCCTCTACCAGTTGCGCTGAACAAGACTCTCCCCAGCCGGAGGAGGGGTGCGAACCACTCTGCCTCCGGCCCATTCTCCTGGCGGCAGGTTCCTTCCGGAGCGCGCCCCCTCTTCTGACCGACGTTGTCTTTCACTTTGCCATAACCACTGAAGGAGGCTTCCCTCATGATCAAAACCACGCAACTTCGCCGGCTGTACGAGGCGGCCCAGCGCGACGCCCGGCCCGAACGGTTCTTCGACGACCTCGGTACGGCCCTGCAAACCGGCCAGCTGCAGTTGGCCGACTTCTCGCTCCGCGCCCTGTTTGAGCAGTTCATTCCCGACGGCCGCGAACTGGTCGACTCGTGGAACCCCCGCCACGGCGGCGAAGGGCACAGCCTGCAACGACTGGAGGAAAGCGGGGCGGTGACGACCGGCACGTTCAGCCGCATCACCGGCCAGGTCGTCTACAACGCCATCCTCGACGCCTTCCGGGCCGAGTCGTTCGTCTTCTCGCCCCTGGTCCGCACCATCCCCACCCAGTTCAACGGCGAAAAGATCGCCGGGATCTCCCGGTTGGGGGATGAGGCCGAGACCGTGCCGGAAGGACGCCCTTACCCGCACGCCGGGGTGGCCGAAGACTTCCTCGAAACCCCCGCCACGACCAAGCGGGGGATGATCGTCGGCCTGACCCGCGAGGCGGTCTTCTTCGACCGCACCAATTTGCTGGTCCAGCGGACCGCCGAGGTGGGGAACTGGCTGGGAGTGAACAAAGAAAAGCGGATCATCGACTGCGTGATCGATGAGAACACCCAGGCGCACCGCTACCGCTGGAAGGGGACGACCTATGCCACCTACCAGACGGCGGCTCCCTGGATCAATATCACCGCCACCAATCCCCTGGTCGACTGGCAGAGTCTCGACAAGGCCGAGCAGACGATGGCCGGGTTGGTCGATCCCTACACCGGCGAACCGATTCTCACCGATCCACGGCACCTGGTGGTCCCCCGCGGGCTGCTCTACACCGCCCGCCGGATCATCGGGGCCACCGAGATTCGCGTGCAGAGTCCCGGGTTCGCCACCACGGGGAATCCGAGCGAGACCGTCGCCTCCAACCCGATCAACGGCTACCAGGTCGTCAGCAGCAATCTGTTGACGAGCCGGTTGGCGAACAAGGGGTCGTGGTTCATCGGCGATGTCTCCAAGGCATTCGCCTACATGGAAAACTGGCCCCTCGCGGTCGTGCAGGCCCCCGCGAACTCCGAGGTCGAGTTCACGCACGACATCGTGCTGCGCTGGAAGGCGAGCGAACGGGGGGCCGCCGCCACGCTCGAGCCCCGTTACATGGCCCGCAGCACTCCCTGAACCGGGGAACCCGGGGCCGGACCATCTGGTGTCTTCTCCCCGGAGCGGCCCCCACGGCCCGTACTGGCGACTGCACGGTCCCCCCCGGTCCTCCCGCCCCGAACCGGGAGGGCCGTGGCTTTCTTTCCTCGCAGGGACCGCTGGCCCGACCGGGGTTCTCGGGCGTGGCCTCCCGCACGCCACGCCCGCAGAACTGCCCACCGACCCGCTTCGGTGTTGCCAGGAACGGGCCCGCCGCCCCGGGGACGAAGTTCCACACGACACCCCCAAAAGCGGCCGGTCGCCCGCCTTTCGGCCATGTGCCACTCCCCCAGAATCGCGATCCCGTCTCTTCCCACGCCCCACTCCCCACGGGTTGAACCCCACTCATGGATCCCCTGCTGCAACGCCGCGAATCGCTGCTGGCCGAGATCGCCCGCCTCTCTCCCGCCACGGCGGGAGGCAAACCGTCGTATCAGATCGACGGCCAGTCGGTCGATCACACCGCCTACCGTCTCTCGCTCTACCGCGAACTGGAACAGCTCGAACGCCTGCTCTCGGCACAACAGCCCCCGACGGAACGTTTCGACCGTGGCTGGACATGACGCCCACGCTCCTGCCGTGCGGCCGGCCTGTGGGGCCAGCCGGATCCCGCCGGGCCAAAGGTCCGATCGGGCAAAGGTCCGATCGGGCAAATGTTCGCTGGCCCTGGTCCGGCCCCCGTCCCCCAATTCCGAACCGGGTGACCAATGATTTCCGATCTTCCGCTTTGCGATTTCACCCAGCCCCTCGAACTGCAGGCGGTGCGCGAACTGGGACGGCAGGTGGTGCGCTTCGCCCACGCGCTCCCCCGGCACCGCCGCCAGTCGGGGGAAGTCGCGGGGCAGTTGCGCCTCTCCACAGAACATTGC
>CAIOTJ010000472.1 GCA_903861195.1 uncultured Planctomycetaceae bacterium
ATCGGACCGCTTTGGGCGTGCAGGGCCGGGGTGCCCCCAGCCAGGCCCGCGACCAACAAAGACAGGGACATCCACGAGCGGAGCAGCGCGCGACGAGGCATGACGGTCCTCACAGGAAGGCGAAGCGGGAAATCGACAGGGGAGAAACTCGCGGTCTCCGGGGGGTAATGCAGCACCTCCCGGAGTGCGACGGGGTCAACTTACGGACCGGGGCGGCCGTGGGGCAAGCGAGGGACCGCGTTGAGAGCCGCCGCTGTGGGTTGAAACCGACCGCAGGGCGTGGAGCGCCACGGCACCGCCGGTGGGAGCGGTGTGCGATCAGGGGATGAACCGCCGCTGATGAATCCAGCGCTGTCCCAGGGCCCCCGGGCTGGTGGTGATCTCGAGTTGTGGCTGGCCGCGTTGCGCCTGTTGGAATTCATCCCGCGACAAGCGGAACTCGCGGGTCTCGCGGGGATTGTCCCAATCGGCGACGTAGGCGTAGTAACTTTTCGAAGACCGCCGGCCCCGCACCTCGCGGACATTCTGGATGGGGAACTGGCGGGTCTCGGCGGGGGTCCGGTCGGCCAGCGCATTGACGCCCGCCACGCTGCCCAGGGTCCCCAAGGCCGTGCAGAGTACGGTGGGCAGCAGCCAACTGCGCCAGCGGTCGTGCGAGCGCGAGTCCCCCCGCATCACGGCGTAACCCACCGCCGCCGCCAGGGGCAGCACAGCAGCCCAGACGGCGGCCGACAGTTTTGCAAACTGCCAGAACCGCAGCGGTTCGTAAAGCCACCCCAGGATCGCCAGCAAGGCGAACGCCACACTCAGCCCCCACAACAGCCACTCCAGCGCCGGCTGGAGATGCCCTCCCGGCAATTCAGCGGCTTCGTCGAAACCGACCGGGGACGTGGCCAGCGGGACCAGCAACTGGGCGGTCTGCAGCGCGAGGTTCGCGCGGTCATCCTTCAGGGGCTCGAAACCGGTCCAGACCGCCTGCACCTGAGCCGGGCCAATTGAGATTTCCTGAAAACCGAGCGACCGCACCAGCCGGAGGGCGTCCCGGCGGGTCGCATCGCCCAGCATCGCGGCGGCGAAGTCGGGCCGGTCGGTCCGCAGGTAGGTCGACTGGTCGAATTCGTCATCGCCGGTCTGTGGTTCGACGGCCAACCCGATCGCCTTGCCAAACCGGTCGAAGCGGGTTTCGGGACGGCAGTTCAATTCGCCCGGCAGCGTGCAGGACAGGCTCACTTTGAGCGACGACGGACGGGGGTTGCGCCCCTTCACTTCCTGTTCGAAATGGACCTCGGCCGGAGACGGAAGCCCAGCCAGCGGCTCGGCCTGGTCGACGAGGTAGCGCCCTTGCCGAGGGTTGGGCGCACCTTCGGACGAACCAGCAAGCACCTTGCGAAACCCAAAAACCAACCCCAACCCGACCAGCAGCAGGACCGCGAGCGCCATCAGCCAAGCCAAATTCTGGTTCCCATTGCGCTCGTTGAAGAAGACGATCAATCCAATCAGGCCGATGACCGTGAACACAATTCCGATCACGAACAGAAAGGTGCGGAGCAGCCGGTTCTTCATGAATGCACCCGATCTCTCATCATCCAGGAGACCCGCCGGACCATCTGCGGGTGTGGGGGATTGCCAAAGACAGAATAGCAGGTGGAGCGGACTGAAGGGGGGGCCGGCTGAGGGGCCGACAGGAAGAGCGTCCCGGTGAAAAGGAGACCCACACTCTGGTGTGAGCTGGACTTGGCGGGAGCTGCCCCCGGGATGGTCACCCGGCCGCCCCCGTGCGGCGCCAGACCGCCTGCAGCCGGTCGAGCGTGGCGGCCGCCACAATCACCAGCCCGACGATGATCTGGCTGTAGTTCTGGTCGAGATCGAGCACCACGATGGCATCGACGATGAGGCAGATGATCAGCGCTCCCAGCACGGCTCCCAGCGCGGTCCCCCGGCCTCCCGAGAGACTGGCCCCCCCCACGACGGCGGCGGCAATGACCTGCAGCTCATAACCGGCCCCATCTCCCGAGGCGGCCGAGCCGTGGTAGCCGATGTTGACCATCGCGGCGATCCCCGCCAGCATCCCGGCCAGCACGTACGTCTGCACCTTGAGCCC
>CAIOTJ010000473.1 GCA_903861195.1 uncultured Planctomycetaceae bacterium
GCTGCGTCCCAGCTGGCGTGGACTCCCCCAGATGCTGGCTCAAGTACTGACCGAGCAGAACCGCATGGAAGAAGCGGCCGAGCTGTTGGCGGAAGTCGCCCTTCGAAACCCTGGCGACAACCGCCTGCAACTGGCCTGGGCTGACTGCCTGATCCGCACTGGACGGCTGGCCGAGGCCCAGTCACTGCTCGAACGCCTGGAGCCAGTGGAACCAGCCAGTGTGGACCTGCTCTTTGGGTTGGGACGGATTGACCTGTGGGAAGGGGAGACCGATCGCGGCCTCGCACGCCTGACCCAGGCCCGCGAACTTGACCCGCAGCGAAATGACGTGCGGTACTCTTATGCTCAGGCGCTGGCCCAGGCAGGAAAACTCGAAGAGTCCCGTGTGGAACGGGAGGCAGTCGAACGCTCGACCCGGGCCCAGGCCCGGATTTTCGAACTCTCCGAGCAACTGGTGAAGACCCCCCAGGATCTTGAGACCCGACTCGAAATCGGGCGTACGCTGCTGGCGGAAGGAGATGCCGAAGGGGTCGCATGGCTGGAGACAATTCTCCGGTTTGAACCCGACCACCAACCCGCCCATCGGGCTCTGGCCGACTATTTCTCAGCCCATGGGGACTCCGAACGGGCCCAGCGGCATCGGCAGCAGGCCGATCTTCCTGCCAAACCTTCCGAGCCCTGAACGTTCGCGGCCCCATTTCTGACTTCGGCTGTCCGCCGATGTGCTCTCCCTTCCGAACCCACCATGCCAGAGTTGCGGCGCGACGGTCTGCTGAATCGCTGGGTGATCCAGGCTCCGGGCCGGTTCGCACGCCCGGATGATTTTCACCCCGAAGCCAGCCGTTCCCTGCAGCCCCCTCCCTGCCCTTTTTGTGAAGGGAATGAACAGCTCTCGGGTCCGGAAACCTTCGCCCGCCGCACGACCGGTACCTCCGCTGATACCCCGGGTTGGCAGATGCGCGTGGTCCTCAACCGTTTTCCCGCACTCCAATCTCCCGCCCCGCCTCCCTCAAGTAGCTCCAGTCTGGAACCCTCCCAGCCCGCTTTCGGTGTCCACGAGGTGGTCATCGAAACTCCCCAGCATCTCCCCCTCTCCGCCACCCATCCGGCGGCAACCTGGCAGATGTTGTTCGAGGTCTACCAACAGCGATTGCGGTCGTTCAGTGAAGACTCCCGGTTGCAGCATGCCTTGATTTTCAAGAACCACGGCCCGGCGGCAGGAGCGTCTCTGCAACATCCGCACTCTCAGATCCTGGTGTTGCCGAGAGTTCCCACGCAGGTGGCCGACGAGTGGCGGGCGGCCGAGAACTGGCACGCCGCGCACGGCCGATGCCCGCGGTGTGAGCAGCTGCAGCGGGAGATCGACGGAGCAGATCGCGTGGTGGCCCTGTCTCCCGAAATCGCCGTGATTTGCCCCCCAGCCAGCCGTTTCCCCTACGAAACGTGGCTGGTTCCCCGCCGTCATGGCAGCCATTTCGAGCACGCTGCCCCCGCCGTATTGGCCGAACTGGCGCAGAATCTGGCCCAGCTGCTCAGACAACTGCAACGGCTGGTTCCCGAGGCGAATTACAACCTTGTGCTCCAAACCGCCCCGCTCCGCCAGGGGCCCGCGGAGGGATTTCATTGGCGTGTTGAGATTTTGCCGCGACTGACTGGACTGGCCGGTTTTGAGATGGGCAGCGGCTGGTTTATCAATCCCCTGGAACCAGAACAGGCTACCCGCGAACTGCGATCGGAAGAGTAGAAGCCGATCGACCTAATGCTCGACTTCCAACACCTCGATCCGCATCTTCCCCAGCGCGGAAACCACGGGAACAAACGCCGCAAAGCCATCCCCTTCGTCGTCATCCAGTCCTGCGTCCAGGAACTTGATGTGGTCGGCCCCCACCCGTCCTTTGCCCAAGACCCCATCCAATGGAACCCAGACTCCGTTGAGGAAAGCCTCAGTCCACATATGGCCGCCAAACGCCGAGTCCCGGGGGACATACATCAGCCCCACCACGATTCGAGAGGGAACCCCGCGACTGCGCAGCATCGCGGCCAGCAGGCAAGCGTGCTCGGTACAGTCGCCAGAGAGTTTCTCAGCCACCTCGGCGGCAGAAGCCATCAAAGTCGAGAAGTTCTTGTCTTTGACATTGTCACGCACCCAAAGTTCCAGGGCGACCGACTGATCGACGGGAGATTGCGCCTGCCCCACCCCCTTGGTCGCCAATTCGACCACTCGCCGATCATCACTCTGCAGGAAGCGGTTCGGTTGTGAGAACCGCCGTTCGATCTCCTGCTCGGGTTCGCCGCCTCTCGTCGCCCCAGGCTTCAACGACAGAACTTCCAATTCGACCGTATGCGGGTCGATCCGGCGGATCTTCTGGGTGGGCCCTTGGGCGAGCAGTTCCGCCGGATCTTCCCCGGGGACATGCACCCGATACAGCACTCGCCGGGTTTCGAGCGAGTTTTCGATCTTGGATGTCTTGATGAGCGTCGCAATGGCGAGGTCAACATCCTCGCCCGAGAGCTCCTGAAGCGCCTCTTCCCGAGTGACGGCCCACGTAATCATCTCGGTCCCCAGCATGCTGGTCTGCGTCTTGACCGTCTTTCGCTGATCATCGAAATACGAGTACTGCAAAGTCTTGGGATCAAGACTCTGAGTGACGGCGATCTTTCCCAGCTTGCGGCGGGAACCATCGGGGAGGGTCACCTCTTCCGGCGGAAGCCCCTTGAGAGTGACCGTCATCGCCCGTGCGAACTGCGGTTCGAATGACTGCAGGGTCATTTCGGCGCCGGGTTCCAGTTTCTTGTCACGCAACAGACGATCCTGCCAGGCGGGTGACTTGAGCTGGCGATCCCAAGGCTGGCGCCGCGTGGTGGTTTTTCCCCCCACAGTCGAGGTCAGCACCAAGTCGTCCCCCTCCACACGCCCTTCCGTCCGAGTGGAGAGACTCGGCGGATTCTCCATGGTCGAGACAAACGACAGCCATTCGCCTGCCGGGGTTTCCAGGGATTCCATCACGATCCGGAGTTTCACCTTCTGCCCAAACCGCGCGATCGTCAGGGCCGTCTCACTGCGGGAGCGAATCAACTCACGACCGTCCACGGTCTCCGGTGCGCTGGCTGATCTCAGATAGCCGACGCGAGTCTTCCCCAGATAGAGAGACTGCCATTCGTCCGTCGCCTCAATCTTTTCACGAGCTGCCTGTGCCCAGCAGACGTCGCCCGACCAGACACTGGCGAAGACGCTCGTCCAGACCACCAGTCGGCACCAACCCGGGGCACTCCGACGCTTCCAGATCGCCACCCATCGGCCGAACCCCATCATCATCCTCGTACTTTCCAGCTCGGAAGTTTTCCAGACGGCGGACACAACAATCCGGGTCTGACCCCGAATTCTCCCCCACAGCTGCGCGGGACACAAGTGCCGAACATCCCTGTCTGTCTCTCGACATGCGTCTCCATGATTGAGCTCCCGTCAGGCGGCTGCCCAGCACGGGGTTGCACTCCCCCCCCTCCCGTGTCGTCTGGAAGGAGGGAACCCAGGGTTGAGCCAACACATCACCCCGACCCGGGGGCCCGCGCAACGAGCGATGCACACCGGACGAGAGGCGGTCACAGCCCAACACGGCAGCAGGTACTGTCTTTCCCGCCGTTCCCTGATTGACAAACCCGAGCTGTTGATTCGATAGAGGTTTGGCTGTTCCTGCCAAGCCCGGGGAGGGCTGTTCCCGAAAGAGACAACCTCCCAGTCTGTGTCGTAAGTCGCATTTCGAGCGGCTTTTGCACGCCGTGGCCAACCACCCACCTCGGGACGCACGTTGTCGGGGGCGGATCGAGATTCGGAATTGGCACAGGAATTGCCCAGAAAACGAGGTACAACTCCAAGAAGGAGCTCGATCGAACCGGCCAATTCACAGGAATTCGATTGATTCACCCCAAAGATCGCCGCGGCTCAATCCGCGGCCCCATCGGGGGCCGGAATGACTCCTCCGGTCAGAGAACGGGTGGCCCGGGGTCGCCGAAAACCAGGACGGGTGGCTCTGCGTAAACGCCCGGCCTCTGACATCAATTTGGATTGATCTTGCGAATACTCCTTCCGCAATGATTGCGCCTCATCTGGGGTACCACTCGCCCACATCAAAGTCTTCCCAGGTGGTACGACTGGTACTTCATCGAGAATCGCCAACGTTCGCTGCAGGATTTTATGCAGAACTTGGCGGGAGGGAAAAATCACGTGCTAGTTTTCAAACAGTTCGACCGGCACCGCAATTCCCGGAACCATTCATGGGTCTCTTCAAACGCCTCATCAAGAACGTCTTCCGCGATGGACAGTCGCGGGTGGCGCCCAGCAGCTTCGAGAACCTCACCGAACAGCAGATCGAAGACCACATGCGGATCTCCCGCTACGGGGGCTTTGTGCTGACCGACGCCATCCGCCCGGCTATCGATCTGCAGGTCGTTCCGCGGAGTGGATTCCGCCGTGACAGTTACAAAGATAAGGAAACGGGAGTCGAAATCCCGGTGGTCATGGCTGCGGCCTCGGCCGAGACGCTGTTCGACCTGTTCCTGGCCCTGCTCGATCCCCTGGGAGACGAGGTCGACGTGGTGCTCGAAACCAGTCACGACCGAGGTCGCAAGGGGCATTCCGACCTGTACCGCGAACACATCGACCTGCCGGTCCTCAAGAGCACCCTCTGCGAATTCGAAGAGCTGTTGCTGAACGACGGCTGCACGGGAATTGCGGTTCTCAATCCTGCGATCCCACTGGAAGTCCAATTCGACGAACACAAGCTGTTGATCATGTACGGGCAAAACCTCGACGAATTCATCGCGATTCTCGAGGACCATGGGCTCGAGCAGGATGAAGACCTGCGTTTCCTGACCGAGGCCGAACACATCCATTCCTCCAGTGAGATGCTGCAGCACGAATTCGGCACACTGCGATACCGTCTGGCGATTGAGGAAGAGGATGCCGATCGCGATCGCCTCTCCTGGCACGAAGCCTGAACACGTCTTGGGCTACTCGGAACCCCCCCCCCAGACAAACCTGTCAACGGCCGGCGCCACGGCTGCCAGCCCTGAGCAACCCCCTGTTTCACCCCCTGTTCGAGGAGCGGCCATGAAGGTCGCACGATTGACATCCCTGTTCATTCCCCTGGCCTTGTTTGGCTGCGCCAATCCCCGCACGTTCTCGTCGGGGGGTGGGTATGGGGGAACGACCTACTCGCCCGCCCCTTATGATGGTGGGTTCAGCGCGCCGACCACAGTTCCGCAGGGTGGTTCTTCGCTGGGTGAGTCCGAGAACGGTTTCACGCAGCGCAGCCCTCGCTCTACCCCCTCCCAAACCGCCAGACCCCCTGCGGTCACCACCCCGGTGCGACCCTCCAAGCCGGCGCCGAACGTCACCCCCACTCCGGCCCCCAAGGGGCCCACATTGGGGCTGCCAACCGCACAAATCGCGGGAGCCGGCCCCCTCGGGAGTGATGCCACCCCAGCCGAAGGCGCTCCCCGCAGCAACAATTCCAAGCTCACCTGGAACCGTCGTCTACAGAGTGCCCAGAAGCGACCGATCGAAACCTTGCTGTTCGGCACGGGAACGCGTCGGATCGTGTTCCTGGCCAGCCTGCATGGAGACGAACCTCAGAGCGTAGGAGTCGTGGAACAACTGGCTCAACACCTCGCATCCCACCCTGATTTGCTGGCCGGCTGCAAGGTGCTGCTGGTTCGCTGCGCCAATCCTGATGGTTTGGAGGGGCGTTTCTCGCTCAATTCGCGCGGAGTCGATTTGAACCGCAATTTCCCTGGCTCGAACTGGTCCAAGACGTCCGATCGTCGGTCGGGCTCCAAGGCGGCAAGTGAACCCGAGACCGCAGCCGTTGTGAAGTTGTTGTCCGAATTCAAGCCCACGCTCCTGGTGCATGTGAAGGACAGCCGTGACGTCGGCCGGGTCAATTCCGAAGGAAACTGCGCCGAATTGGCCGACCAGGTCGCCCGATCGCGAAAATTCGAGGTAATGCGGAATGCCGGGACCAAGACGACCGGTTCTCTGGAGAACTACGCGGCGTCCAGGTTAAATTCCCCGGCACTGACGGTGCTGTTGCCCCTCGAACGGGACGATTCCACCGCGTGGGACAAGAACCGCGACGCTCTGCTGACGATCATACAGCCAAAAAATATCGAGTCCGCATCTCTCGAGGCCGATGATGAAGGATCCTTGGTGGCCGAGTTGCCAGCTCCTCCGGAGTCTGGCGAAGCGCGCCACATCCAGAAGACCAGCACTCCAAAATCGCCCATCCGGCGACCGACCGCTTCGATCCCCTCGCGGGGCTACCACCCGCTACCGCAGCCGGAAGGGGATTGACGACTGCGTTCTTCCCCGCCGTCTTCGACTCATGAGACCAGGCCAGAGATTTTCTCTGGCCTGGTTTTTTTCGTGATGGCGGCCTCTTCCACCGTGGCCATCGGGCACGCTTCCAACGCACACCTGGACCACCGCCAGTCGAAACGGTTGGATCGACAGAAGCACGGCGATATGATCCCAAATTCCGGGGGCGGCGCTGTCCGCTGATGCTCCCGCTCTAAGCCCCCCAGGATCCTGGAGACTTCCCACATGTCGCTGCGCACCCCGCGTTCGTTGTTGCTGTCCACCCTGTTGACGGGGCTCTTCCTGGCGACCCAGGCCGCCTCGCAGGAACAGCCGACCAGTGCCACCATCACCCCCAAGGCCATGATTGATGGGACCGGGCCTGGCTGGCGGGACCTGGGGGAGGCCGATTTCAAAAACGTCAACGGGGATCCCGACACATGGACTTTCAAAAACGGCGAAATCCAGTGCAAGGGAACCCCGGTGGGGGTGATGCGGACCGTCAAGCAATATGGCAACTTTGAGATGGTGCTGCAGTGGCGCCACCTCAAGTCGGCCGGCAACTCGGGCGTGTTCGTCTGGGCGTCCGAAAAGGCGCTCGAAGGCCTCAAACCCAACACCCTGCCCCCTGGCGGAATCGAGGTGCAGATTCTCGATCACGGCTACACTGAGGCGTACGAGAAACAGTCGGGCAAGAAGGCGGACTGGTTCACGACCAACGGCGACATCTTCCCGGTCGGCACCTCGAAGCTCAAGCCGTTCCCCCCGCTCTCGCCCAACGGAAGCCGCAGTTTTCCCCGAAAAAATCTGAGCAAGGGATTTGGAAACTGGAATCACTATTACATTCGGGCCATCAATGGCGAAGTCCGCCTGTGGGTGAACGGGGAAGAAGTCTCGGGTGGCTCCGACGCCGATCCCCGCACAGGTTACCTCTGTCTGGAATCCGAGGGCTCGCCCATCGAGTTCAAGGGAGTGCGTATTCGAGAACTGCCATGAGTGACCGGCTGCATCATCACGCCTGGCGCGACGTGCTCTGCCTTGATGCCGGTCGACGCGTGGTGGCGGGCGAACCTGCCGCTCTACGTCGCGCCATAGCCAAAGGTGCCGACCTACGGATCTATTCCGAGTTCTATCATGACGAGCACATCGCCCCCGGCTCGGGCCGTCATGAACTGGTTCAGGAATCGATGGACATGCGGGCCACCTACCTGCTCGATGAGCGGTGGGTGGCAGGGATCCTCACACTTCGGCAGCCGGTCGAGCTTCCCGACCGCTTCGGACCCCGCCCCAGTCTCTCGCTCTTCCTGTACAATGAAGATGGTGGGCAAGGCATTGCCCGCCCCTTTCTGGATGGGCCGCCGGTGGTGGGACCCCGGGGAGCAGTGGCCGCCCACCGGCATGATGACATGCCCAAGTATCACGAGTTCGACCGCTTCGACGACGCCACCAACGCTCCCGCAAGCAACTTTTTCTATGCGTTCGAAAAACTGCGCTACCTGGTGAGAGAAGACTGGCGGGAATTGCTCTCACACTCGGCCGAGGGGGAGGTGCTGTCCGGATCCATCGACGCGGTGGCCCAGGCGGTGCGGCAAGGGTGCGAATTCAAGGTGGCCATCCGGGGTTTGTGCGACGATCTGGGGCAGCCGGGTGAAGCGCCGTTGAATCACGAGGTCTTCATTCAGCTCGGCTCATGCTACTACTACACCACCGAGAAAGTGCTGGTGGGCGGCTCGCACCCAGTGGCCCGAGTTCGCCCCGCGGTGCCGCTGCGCTACGCCTCGGGCAACTGGGACTACGCCTGGCTGCTTCCCCGCACCGACGGAGCCTGCGCGCAATTAGCCTACGACCCCTACACACTGCGCCCCCGCCGGAGTCACGAACGGTTTGCGATGCGGTGGTTCTGTCGCTGATCTCCCCGCACTCGGAGACCCCGATTTTATCCGCCAATGACCACGTAACCTGTGTGCTTTGGTCCAGGGCGTTTTTCTCTGGAACACACCACCGCCCCGTTGTCTCGACCATGGCAACCGACAACCGCGAGGCGGATCCGTCGCTCCACAGACTGCCTATCAGGCCAGAATCTCTTCGATCACCTGTCCGTGCACGTCGGTCAGCCGCACGTCGCGCCCTCCAAACCGGAACGTAAGCCGAGTGTGGTCGATTCCCAACAAGTGCAACATCGTCGCATGCAGATCATGAATCTGCAGTTTGTTTTCCACCGCATAATACCCGTACTCATCCGTGGCCCCATACACCGTTCCTCCCTGGACGCCTCCTCCTGCCAACCAAATCGAAAATCCAAATGGGTTGTGGTCGCGGCCGTTGCCCCCCTGGGCCATCGGCGTCCGACCGAACTCTCCCGCCCAAACCACAAGGGTCGAATCGAGCAGGCCGCGCGACTTCAGATCTTTGAGCAACCCCGCGATCGGCTGGTCGACCGCGAGAGCATTTTTCGCATGCCCCTCGAGCAGATTGGCGTGTTGGTCCCAGCGGTCAAACCCCAGACTCTGCGGCAACAGCTCGACAAACCGCACACCCCGCTCGACCAGTCGCCGGGCGATCAGACATTGCCGGCCGTAGACATCGGTGGCCGGCTCGCCCACACCATACATCTTCAGGGTCGCCGGGGACTCCGATGACAGGTCGGCCAACTCGGGAACTGCGGTCTGCATACGGGCGGCCAACTCGTAATTGCCAATGGCCGATTCGAGGGCGTCCGCCCGGCCCAGTCTGTCGGCAATCCCCGCATCGAGTCGCCGCAAGAGTGCCAACTTGTTCGCCTGCAGTCGGTCGGTCGCCTCAATCCGGCGAATGTCGGCCACGGGAGTGTCCCCCCCGGCGAAGAGCGATCCCTGGAATGAGGCGGGCAGAAACCCGTTGCTGAAGCAGTCGAGCCCCCCGGGAGGAATCATGCCGCTGTTGAGGACCACGAACCCTGGCAGATTCAGACATTCGCTTCCCAGGCCATAGGTGACCCAGGCCCCCATGCTGGGTCGCCCCTGGATCCCCGATCCCGAATGCAGGAAGTAATTCGCGTTGGTGTGTTCCGAAAAATCGGCGGTCATCGAACGGATCACCGCCAGATCATCGGCACAGCCTCCCACTTGGGGAAACAAATCGCTCACGGGAATTCCACTGGTTCCCCGATTGTGAAACTTCCAGGGCGACTTGAGTACCGTCCCCACGTCATCGAACTGGGTGGGGGGGACCTTCATCTTGATCGGCTGGCCATGCTCTTGGGCCAGGCGGGGCTTGGGGTCGAATGTATCGACCTGCGAGGGGCCGCCATCCATGTACAAGAAGATGACGTTCCGGGCCTTGGCCTCCGAGGGGGGCTGGCGAGGGGCCAGTGCATTCCGCGCATTGCTATCCGCTGGAGACGCCAATGTGCCATCAGCAAGCAGCGCAGCCAAAGCGACCGACCCAAAACCATTGGCCGCGGTCTGGAGCCACTCACGACGGGTCCCCAATCCGGGCCGAAATCGATGACAGTGCATCCCACGCTCCTGAAGCGTCGTTGCCGGGTGATGTTCGCCTCGCTGACGACCCGATTATCACCAGTCCACTGGTCGCGTCAACCCAGGGAAAAATTCGCTGAATCGCGCTCAAAAAAGTTTCGCTTGTGGCAGCGACGAAATCCTCAGGCAGGGACCCGAGCATGACCGGTCCTGCTTCGGAAAATAAGAGACAATACTTCTCCAAGAGAGACCGCAAAGTTGACGCAACCTCCCCAGATACCAGCCAACTGCAGTCTGAACCGTAATGAACCAGCCCGACATCCTGCCGCGGAGGAAAAAATGAGCTGCTGCGGTGCGGTAGTCGCTGCTTGTTCTGCCGTCGCTGCGACCGTTAGTCTTTACCAGACAGCCATGTTCGTCATATAAGAACCAGTCGGCGATATACCCTGCACCGGGGAAGGAATTCCCGGTTTTCGCCGGGACAGAGCCTGGGAACTTCCCCGGCTCTGGAGTCAGGAAGCTCCATGGAACCCCGCGACAGGATCGCCTCTCTCCAAATGCCCGAATTCCTCGAAAAACGAGATCGCTGGGGCAACAGCGTCGCCTTGTGGGTGCTGTTTGCGATGCTGCTCTTCGTTCCGTGGACCGTTTGGTCACTGCGGTCGATGCAGTTACAGAATGAAGTGCACCAATGGATCCCGCACGGCGACCCCCAGTGGAAGGCTTACGAATTCGCGGAACGCCATTTTTCGACGGAAGACGGCATTCTGGTGACGTGGGACGGCAGCCGACTCGATGACCCGCGCCTCGATCGTCTAACCCGGCGCATTCGGGGAACATTCGATTCCCATGGACGAAGGCGTGGCGCATCTCCTTACTTTTCAAGCGTCAAGACCCCCTATGACCTGATTCACCAGATCCACTCGACCAAGATCCCCATCGATCAGGCGATCGAACGAGTGACGGGCGTGCTGGTGGGACGGGGTCCTGTCCGGGTGCGACTGACGGAAGAAGGCCGGACTCGACGCGATCGTCTGACCCGCACCCTGATTGAACTGGCCCAAGAAAAACTGGGGTTGCAGATCAAAATCGAACCGGCCACCGAGCCTTTGGTGGAGGAACCGGCAGCCGATGAAGAGGCGGACCTCATTACCGCCGGCACTCCCGGTCCGGAGGCGGGGACCGAGAGTGACGCCGCGGTGGCCTCGAACGACTCCGAAGTTGTGTCGGGCTCTGAGGAGGAACTGGACGTCGAGGACGCCCCCGGAGCAGTGCGCAGGGAATCTTCCCTCGCCGAGCTGGCGGCCGTACTGCCACCGCTGGAACCTCATGATCTGGTGATCTCGTGGCCAGGGCAACACTGGCACCCTGATCAGGTCGAGTCTTTCTCACAGTTGGTTCGCAGCCTCGATTCTTTGGGGGCTGTCATTGGTCCAGCGCAGGGAGAGGCGCCTGTCCTTCCGTTAATTGAAGCCTGCTTCCAGGTCCCGGGAACCCCCGCCGCGATTGCCGTCTACCTTTCGGAAGCCGGACAGGCGGAGCGGGAGTTGGCCCTGGGTTGGCTGAAGCAGACCGCGGTCGACTCGGGCATTCCATCGCAGGCGCTACACATCGCCGGGAGTCCCGTGGCGGGCAACGATCTGAATTCCGAGGTGCTCAAGGCCACCTGGAATCCTGCCGCCCCCTGGACGCGCCCTCACGAGAAGTCATTGTTCCTGATGTCGGGGATCGTGGGAGCCGCCTTCGCCTTGTGGATGCTGCGCAGCTGGCGGCTGGCGATGGTGGTGCTGGGAGTCTCCGTCTACACCGCGATGGTGTCGTTGGCGCTGGTCCCCGCATCCCGGACACCGATGAACATGGTTCTGGTGACGATGCCGACGCTGTTGCTGGTTACCACCCTGTCGGTGGCGGTGCACATCGCCAATTACTGGCGGCACGCCGCAGCCGCGGATAGTCGCACGGCCGTCGCCACGTCGATTCGCACCGCCTACAGCCCGGTGCTGTGGGCTGGAATCACCTCGATTATTGGACAGGCTTCACTCTGCACCAGTTCGCTGTTACCGATCCGGCAGTTTGGCATCTTCTCTTCGGTGGGGACCGCCATTTCCCTGGTGATCACGCTGGTGGGTCTTCCCGCTCTGATGCTGTTGTTTCCAGCCCCGGTTCCCGACGAGGAGGAACTCGACAGCACCTTCTGGCACAGCCTTGCTGCCTGGGTGGCCCGGCACCAATACCTCGTGAATTTCACCTGCCTGGCAACCGCCTTGGTCTGCTCTTATGGACTGCGCTGGTTCCAGTCCGAAACCAAGGTAGTGCGGTATTTTGGCGAAAACACCCGCACGTTCCAGGATTACGCGGCCATTGAAGATCGCCTGGGGGGAGTCGTGCCGGTGGATGTGATTGTCCGGTTCGACAAAGAGGCCCAGGCCGAATTGAAATTCCTGCAGCGCCGCGAATTGATCCGCACTATCGAAGATCAGATTCGCCAGCTTCCCGACGTCAGTGGTGTGCTTTCGTTAAGTGACTTCCTCCCCGACTATCAACCCCCGGCCGAGAACACTGGAGCAGCCCGCAAGCGTCAGCAGCAGCGGTACGCGGCCACCTCGCGGGTGATTGAATCGCGTGTGAAATCGGGCCGGTATCCTGGCTCGGAAGAACTGCTGTCGGTCTGCGAGCAGGCTGGAGAGTTGAATGCCGAGGGAGACGAACTGTGGCGGGTGACGGCCCAGGTCGCCGCCCTGTCTCCCATGAGCTATGGCGATTTCCAAAAGCAACTGGACGCCCTGTGCTCTCAGGCCCTGGCCGCGGCGTCCGGAGCAAGCCAGGAGAAATTGCCGACCACCCCAACCAACACGGCGCGACACTACCGCCCCTACGCCAGCCACCTGGTGACTGGTCTCGTCCCCCTGTTTTTCGCGACGCAAGAGCAGTTGCTCAGCAGCTTCATCGCCAGCTTCGCCGGGGCCTTCCTCAGCATTGCCCTCGTGGTAATGTTCGTGCTGCGGCACCCCATCGCTGGTTTCCTGGCGATGATTCCCAACGTCCTGCCGATCATTTCCGTGTTTGGAGTCATCTCGTGGCTGCAGATCCCGATCGACCTGGGATCGACCGTCACCGCCTCGATCGCTCTGGGCATCACCATTGACGGGACTCTGCACTTGGTCACGTGGTTCCAACAGGGAATTCGTCAGGGGAAGACTCGGGCGGAGGCAGTCGCACAGGCTCTCGGTCACTGTGGACCAGCCATGTGGCAGACCACCCTGATTGTCAGCTGCGGCCTGATTGTGATGGCCCCCTGCGACCTTGTGCTGATCAGCCGTTTCGGTTGGTTGATGGCGGTCCTTCTCGCCGCCGCCTCCATTTCGGATCTGGTGCTGACCCCCGCTCTGTTGGCGGGCCCCCTCGGCTATCTCATCGAAAAGTGTACCCCTCGGGATGGTCAGACCGAACCGAGGTCCGAGTCGGTGTCCACAACGGCCTCGCAGTTGAAGCCGGAAGCCGAGCACACCCCGCCACCCGCTCCCCATTTGGACAAGCGCCGCATTCGTATCAGTCGCCCCGACGCCTAACCCGCATTCCCCACCTCGCGCGGCTTTAATGCCTGCCTTGCTGAAGCGACATCAGGAATTCCGACTGCCGGCTGGTGAGCACACAGTCCCCCCGGAAATTCCTGAATCATTTGGCACTGGCTTTGCAGTCTCATTGGTTGACCTGCAAATTCGGCAGTGTTGGCCGGATTGAGGTCCGGAGATGTCGGAAGTCTCTGGGACAATTTGGCAGTCGATTGGCCAAGGCCTAGAATTCTTCCAGGGGTCGACAGTCGCAGTTCAGGGAACTCCCTGACAGGGGGTGCACAATGAAAGAATTTGTGGAACCATTGGGTCCGCGGATTGTGATCCGCAAGGATGAGTCACGGCAAACCACCCGGGGTGGCATCGTGCTGCCGGACAAAGCAGAGATTCCCACTATTACGGGACGTGTGGTTGAAGTCAGCGCCCAGATCACCCGGGATGAGGACTTTCCCATCCGGAAATACGATAAGGTGCTGTTCCACCCCAAGAATGCGATTCCTGTCGACTTCGAACCGGACAACCTGCTGTACGTGGTCCCGATTGAAGACGTCGTGGCGGTGTTTCGCCGGGCCAAGACCTCTCCCCCCGCCATGGAGCGGACGGGAGAAGACGACGAAGTTGAGGGTCCCTCCGACGACTGATGTCAGTGACCGTTTTCGGTTCATCCAACCCGCAGCCCGGGCCACCTGTTGGTCCGGGCTGTTTGCGTTTTCTCTGGCCCATTCGGTATCAGTCAGTCAATTGCCGGTCAGCGGGAGCCCTTAGCCCAATCCCATCACCAGCGTCACCGCATGGGATCGGGAGTCTGAGCTGCCGCTTCGAGGAAGATCCCGGGCCGGCCCCTCCCACGACTCGGTCATCTTCTGTTCGGCCTGCACCAAAATTCGGAGGATGAATCCATGGGAAGACAATCATCAATCGAGGCGAGATTCCGGCGAACCTGGATCTCCCTGGCAGGACTTTTGGCGCTGGGGCTGGCTGGCCAGCCAGCGTGGAGCGATGAATCGATCGGCTCTCGCGGTCGGGGCCGGGGAGGCGCGATTGCGGCCGGTCACCCCGACTCCGTCGCGGCTGGCCTGCGTATCCTGCGGAGGGGAGGGAATGCGGCCGACGCTGCGGCCGCTACGCTGCTGGCCCTCGCCATTTCGGACTATGGGTCGTTCGCCATTGGGGGCGAAGTGCCGGTGTTGATTTACGACGCCCGCACCGGTCAGGTGAAAGTCCTCTGTGGAATGGGGGTCGCGCCGCGGGACCCCGCCGCCATCGATTGGTTCCTGCAAAACGGCATTCCCTCACAGGGGAGCATGAAGGCCGCCCCCACGCCGGGAGCGGTCGATCTCGTGGTCACGCTGCTGAGGGAATACGGCACCATCTCGTTCGCCGACGCCGCCACCCCGATGCTGGAATTGCTCGACCATGGTCAGGCCGACTGGCATCCCCGCCTCGCACGGACCATTCGCCGGCTGGTGGAGGCCGAGACACAGACGACAGGGCCACGCCCAGCGAAGCTGCATGCGGTCAGCGAACGGTTCTACAAGGGGGACATCGCCGACGAACTCGAACAGTGGTACATCGCCGCCGGTGCCTTCCTGCGCAAGCGTGACTTGGCCGCACATGTCACCCGCATCGAAGATCCCGTCGCGGTCGAGTACCGGGGGCACACCGTCTACAAGTGTCCGACCTGGACCCAGGGCCCGGTCTTATGCCAGAATCTGCGCCTGCTGGAAGGGTTCGAAATCAAGCGTCAGGGACTGCTTTCGGCCGATGCGATCCACCACATCACCGAGGCGATGAAACTGGGCTATGCCGACCGGGACGACTACTACGGTGACCCCCTCTTCACCGCCGTCCCTTTGAACCATCTGTTCTCGGACGACTACACCCGCAAACGGCGAACGCTGATCGATCCCGCCCGGGCCTCACTCGAACGCCGCCCCGGTGATCCCTGGCGGAGGGAGGCCCTCCGGCCGATTCCGCCGGACGTTCCCGTGGCGGAGCGCAAGCCAACCCAAGACACCACCACCTGCGTGGTGGCCGATCGCTGGGGGAACGTGGTCGCGGCTACTCCCAGCTGCAACATGTTGACCAATTCACCCGGCCCCTCGGGGGTCAACACCGGCAACCGGGTCCGCAGCTTGAACACCGCACCCGGTCACCCCAACCAGATCTACCCCGGCAAGCGTCCTCGCATCACGCTGACCCCCACGCTGGTCTTGCGACGGGGGAAGCCAGTCGCCGCGATCAGTGTGGCCGGGGGAGATCTGCAGGACCAGACCACCCTGCAGGTGCTGATCAACCACATCGACTTTGAACTTCCCGCGTTCGAGTCGGTTACCACCCCACGCTTCTATACACTGCATCACCAAGATTCGTTCAATCCCCATCCGGACCGGCGGGAGGCAGTGGTCGGGCTGGGCCAACTGGTGGTCAACGAGCAGGTTGACCCAGGCATCCGCGAAGAGCTCGCCCGACGCGGGCACATCGTTTCAACCAGCGCGGGCCCGGTGGGAAATCCCGTGATGATCACCATCGACCCGAACACAGGTCAGATGGAGGCCGCCGGTGATCCCCGGGCGGGCCGTCACGCCGGGGCCATCGACTGAGCCGCCCCCGCGCCATCGGCAAAGCCGTCGTCTCCCGGAGGCGCGTCAACCACAGCCAGGAAAGCGATTCAAGTGACGGCGACAATCTGGGAACCGGGGGGATCCCGCCGCAGATCCGCAACAAAATGCACCTGCCGGGCGACCTCGACGAAGCCGATGTCGCGGTAGAGGTGATTGCCAATCGCGTTCTGGGCCAGCGTCTCGATTTTGGCGTGGGTCATTCCCCGGGAACGGAAGTGCTCGCAGGCATGTTCGAGCAGCCGGCGTCCCCAGCCCTGTCCACGCAGAGCGGCGACCACGACTACATTCGGAATATGACCGATACCCGCCTCCTGATCACACCAGGTCGAAACATAACCCTGTGGACGATCCTGGGCATCGACGAGGGTGAACAGGCCCTGCGGATCACGGCGCAAATCGGCATCGAGATGGCGGGCTTTGCGCCACCTCCAATCGTGCCCGACGATGATTCCATAAACCCGTTCGATCCCCTGATCGATCGAGACACCTTCAAACGCCTCGACGGTCATCTGTTTCAGGGCGTCCAGGTCGGCGGGCAGAAACGGACGGATGTGCATGGCGGCCTCGGGCACAAAAGAAAACAGCCCGCCTCAGGGAGATCCCCGGGGCGGGCTGAGGTCAATCACAGGGTGTTGAACCGGGTCTGGAAGAGGCCTTTCACCTATTCCGAGAACGCGGCGTCGAATGCCCGCTGCGAGGGTTCGAAGTCGACATTCTTCACGAATTGGCAAGCCTCGCGTGCCCCGGCTTCGCGGTCCATGCCGCTGTCTTCCCATTCGATCGACAACGGACCCGAGTACTTGGCGTGGTTCAACGCACGGATGATTTCTTCAAACCGCACACCACCACGTCCCACCGAGCGGAAGTCCCACCCACGTCGCTGGTCCCCGAAAGACAGGTGGCTGGCCAGGATGCCAGTGCGGCCATTGAGGGTGACGCTCGCATCTTTCATGTGGGCGTGGTAGATGCGGTTGGGGAAAAACCGGATGAACTCGGCGGGGTCAACCCCCTGCCAGATGAGGTGGCTGGGATCGAAATTGAAGCCGAATTCCTCCCGGTTGTCGATCGCTTCGAGGGCCCGGTGGGCCGAGTAGATGTCGAAGGCGATTTCTGTGGGGTGGACTTCCAGAGCGAACTTCACTCCGCATTCCTGGAAGACGTCGAGAATGGGATTCCAGCGGTCAGCGAACTGCTGGAAGCCCGCTTCAATCATCGACTTGGGCGTGGGGGGGAAGTCGTAAATCAGGTGCCAGATACTCGAACCGGTGAAACCGTTCACCACCGAAACTCCCAGCTTCTTGGCGGCCCGGGCGGTGTTCTTCATCTCCTCGGCGGCGCGCTGATTGACCTTCGAGGGAGTCCCATCGCCCCAAATGTAGTCGGGCAGAATCGTCTTGTGACGGGCGTCGATGTTGTCGCAGACCGCCTGGCCCACCAGGTGATTCGAAATCGCGAACAATTGCAGGTCGTACTTCTCGAGCAATTCCCGCTTGCGAGCACAGTAGGTGTCATTCGAGAGAGCCTTGTCGACCTCGAAATGGTCGCCCCAACAGGCCAGTTCGAGGCCGTCGAAGCCCCATTCACTCGCCTTCTTGCACAAAGTTTCGAGGGGCAGGTCGGCCCATTGACCGGTGAACAAAGTGACGGGGCGGCGCGCCATGAGAAGACAATCCTTGTTGCAGCAAGAGCAAAAAACGAACCCTAACTCCTTCGCAGACACTAAATCAGCATCGCTGCGAAGTCAAACGGGCGGTAACCGCTTCCCCGTGCTCACCCCGGTCCCAATCGGAAAGACGCCCCGATTTACTTCAGCCAGGCATCGGCGAAATCGAGGAAGATCTTCCAATCATCCCGATTCATCGAGTGCTTGCCTTCCCGCAGCCAGTACCCCAACCGACTCTTCACTAGCTGGCCCGGAGGGGGATACTCACCGTCAGCCAGCCCTTCTACCCCCAACAGGCGATACACGGGCGACGCGGCCGCCAGCACGTTGTACTGCCCCTCGGGATCGGCCCAACTGTCCTCGACCGCGTTGGTGAACAACACCGGCCGGGGGGCACAAATTGCCACCAGCGAATGCTGATCAAACGGGAGCCGCTCGACATTGTCGTTAAACTTCGTGAATTCATCGCAGAACCAGTGAGGAAAACGATCGTTGATCTGCTTGACGTTCTCCCCCACCTTGTGACGGCTGGGGGCTGTCCCGCCACAACCTGCCTGGTGCGGGATGACCAGCGAGATCCGCTCGTCAAACGCCCCGGCCAGCAGGGCCGTCTTGCCCAACCGCGAGTGCCCCACGACGGCAATCCGTTTTGCATCCAATTCGGGAGCGGTCACCAGATAATCGACCGCCCGCTGCACGCCCCAGGCCCAGGCAGCGATTGTCCCCCACTCATGAGGCCCCGGTTGTGTCTGCCCGGCGGCCAGAAAGTAAGGGTGCAATCCATCCGTGAAGTCGGGCTGATCGGGATCGATGTCGCCGGCGTAAACCGTCGCCACGGCGTAGCCCCGGGCGATCGATTGGTCGATCGCCCAAACGTCCTGCTCTTTGCCCCGCCCTTCGTCCGTCGCCCGATTCTCCTTGCACCCCGGACAATGCCCGGGCATCCAGACGGTGGGGAGGGGAATCTGGGGGTGGTTCAGCACGGCGTGATTGCCACAGAAATTCAAACCCACGAACACGGGAGCCTTCCCCGCCGGGCGCTGGTTGGGAAACGCCAGCAGCAGGTGGATGGGCGGGGTCTTTTCCGGGCCAAATCGCAGTTCCAGCAACCGTAACGTCGCTTTTCCATCAAACAACCGCGGATCTTCGTGACGCATTGTCACCCGGAGATTCTTGGGGGGCGGAGGTGCGGCTCCATACATGTAGTGTTCAAACAGCCGAATCAACTCGGGCCGCCGCTGGGAGCGCCATTGATCGGGCGTCTGGATCTGGTCTCCCTGCAAGCTGACCAGGGGATCGGGCAGCTTGGCCTGAACGGGAAGATCCGAAACCGGGGGGAAGAACTCGGCGCCACGTGATTCCAGGGGGAACATCATCAGGCTCCCGGCCAACAGGCCGCTGATCGTCGCGATGCGGATCGCCAACATGGTGTGATTCCTCGGAGAGTCCCCCCGGGCTTCCAGGCGGACCACGGTGATGGACTGCTCGCCGAATCGTCGCGACCGATTCCCTGTTTTGCAACCACGCGGTGGGCAGTAGCTCGCCGACCGAGGAAGCCGCAACCGGCGACTCTTTCCGATCTGCCGAAAAGGACGAAGGCGGCATTTCCCGGGGGAAATGCCGCCTTCGAATTCAACACCCGTCAGCAGTCGGCACGCGGTCGACCACCTGTTCCACAGAATGAACCGGGCGGACTATTCGATAACCTTGGCCTTGATCCAGGTCATCATGCTGCGGAGCTGGCGACCGACAATTTCAATCGGGTGCTTCCGCTCGTTGCGGCGGATCGCCTGAAAGGTGGGCTGGTTGGCCTTGTTCTCCAGGATCCACTCGCGGGCGAACTGCCCCATGCGGATTTCCTGCAGAATCTTCCGCATCTCAGCGCGCGTCTCGTCGGTGACGATGCGGGGGCCGCGGGTGTAGTCACCAAACTCAGCGGTGTTCGAGATGCTGTACCGCATGTAGTTGAGGCCTCCCTGGTACATCAGGTCGACAATCAACTTCAGCTCGTGCATGCATTCGAAGTAGGCCATCTCGGGCTGGTAACCCGCTTCAACCAGGGTTTCAAACGCCGCCTTCACGAGCGCGCTTACACCGCCGCACAAGACCACCTGCTCACCAAACAGGTCGGTCTCGGTCTCTTCCGCGAAGTTGGTCTCGATCACACCACCACGGGTCCCGCCGATTCCCTTGGCGTACGCCAGCGCCAACTTACGGCTTGCGTCGGAGCAGCCAGGCCAGAACGCGACCAGCGAGGGTACCCCCGCCCCCTTCTCGTATTCGGCCCGCACCAGATGCCCGGGCCCCTTGGGAGCCACCAGGGCGGCATCCACCCCCTCGGGGGGCACGACCTGGCCAAAGTGCATGTTGAACCCGTGCGAACAAAGCAGCAGGCTCCCCTTCTTCAGATTCGGCTTGATCTCCGACCGGTAGAGATCTCCCTGGACCTCATCGGGGAGCAGAATGTTGACCAGATCGGCCGCCTTGGTCGCCTCGGCCAGCGGCAGGGGCGCGAACTTGTGACTGACCGCCAGGTCGTAGTTGGGCGAGCCCTTCCGCTGCCCAATGATCACATTGCAGCCACTGTCCCGCAGGTTCAACGCCTGGGCGTGTCCCTGGCTGCCATACCCCAGGATGGCAATGGTCTTGTTCTTGAGCAGTGACAGGTCGGCATCGTCGTCGTAGTAGACTTTGGCGGGCATGATGAACGGCGGGATCAGGAGAAACAGGAAAATCTCAGCCGCCGCGCTTCCGCGCGGGGGCCAGTCGGTTGAAGACCATTGAGCCAGGACCAACCCGGCTCGGAAAGCAGTCGGCTCCCCCGGGGGGCGAGGCGATCAGACCGTCGCCTCGGGGGGAGGCTCGGGTGTCAGGCGATCATCCTCGACTTCATGCGAGGCACTGGCCGAACGCAGCAGGGCAATTCGACCCGCTCGGACCAGCTCGATGATGCCGAAGGGCCGCATCACATCGATGAACGCATCGATCTTCCGCTCCTGGCCCGAGATCTCAATCATCACGTGAGTGTTCCCCACGTCGACGATGCGGGCCCGGAAGATGTCCACCAGCTCGTGGACCTCGCTGCGCTTGCCCCCTTCGGTGCTTACTTTCAGCAGCATCAGGTCGCGTTCGACAAAATTCTGCTTCGAGAAATCGATCACCCGCACCACAGTGACAATCTTCTCCAGTTGCTTGCGCACCTGGTCAAGCGTCTTTTCGTCACCGTTGATGACGAATGTCATGCGCGACAATTCGGGATTCTCGGTCGCTCCGACCGCCAGACTGTCAATGTTGAACGCCCGGGAGGCCAGCATCCCGGAAATGTGCGCAAGCACACCCGGTTGGTTCATCACCAGAGCGGAAAGAACGTGTTTCATTATTCCCAGGGGAGAATTCCAAGGGGACGGGTCGAACTCGGTCCCGAACACACTGCCCAGCCAACCGGGCAGCGCTCCGGGCGCAAGCCAGCAGTCTAACGGCCCCCCGCCCCCTTCAACAAGGATCGCCAAATTCCCGTTCTAATTCGCAAAACCTTGGCAACTCGTCTATGGGCAACTCCGTCTCCTCCACAAAGTCCCCCCCTAACGCCTCCCCCAACACCCGACGCAGATTCTCTTCCAGCGTCTCCACATCCACCTGGACTTTCGCCAAATCGCAAATCCCCGGAAACTCTGTCGCCCAGTCGGAACGGGCCCACAACAGGCTGCCATGCTGCAGCACCGCCCCCCGCCGGCGCCGTTGGGCACTCCCCAAGACCTTGATTCCCTCGCACACCACGTCGAAGCTGTCTCCCCGGGCAAAACAGAGGTAATTCTCCCCCCACTCCGGACGGCTGTCCCCCCGCAGCCCCACAGAAATGCCCCGGCGGCGCAACTCCCCGATCACTGCCTCATGCACCAGGTCGTACAACTGCCGGGGATCGGCACTGAGGGGGTGCCCAGAGGCTAATGCGAGAGAATAGGTCAACTCGTGATGATGGAGTATGGCTCCCCCGCCGGTCAGCCGACGAACCACGGGCAACCCGGTGAATCGGCCCTCCAGCTCGGGGGGAAGCTGGGTCTGAAAGTAACCCAGTGAAATTGTCGGGCCGCTCCACCGATACCATCGGCATGAACTGACCCGTCGCTCGGCGGCGCGCTCCAACAGGAGTGCGTCCAATGCCATCTGGGTGCGACCAGCCGCTCGGCTGGAGTGGGTGATCAGGCGTAAAGCGGAAGCGGTCATACAGGCCCTTGAACGAGTCACAAGCCCCAATTATAGTCTCGACTTAGGTCTATGGGGATCCCTGCGACCGTGGACCCACGTCAGCGACGTTCAGGCTGCGATCGAGGGATTCGGGAGGTGCGTGGCTGAGGTGCCGCCTCGGGGCGGCACTCGGTCCCTACTCAAATCCCTCGGCGGCGTCGGGGGCTGAACCCCATTCAGTCCTCCAGATTCCGGAAGATCCGAGGCCGGAACTCTTCCCGTTCCATTTTTCTGCCGTCAGTCACGAGACCCGCGGCAATTCCTGGCTTCCCCGACTGTCCGGGCTGGATTCGATGCCCCCTCCTCCCCCAGTTTTCGACCTGCTGCGGTGTGATGATCCTCGGGATCTCATCCACGAAGCCGTCCAGCGGTTGGTCCAGGGGGAAATCTTGGGCCTACCGACCGAGACCCAATATGTGGCCGCGGCGTATTTGCTGTCGCCGGCGACCGCCCGGTTGACGGAGCTGTCGCATCACTGGTCGCAAGAGCCCCCGGTGTTGGCGGTCAAATCGCCGGCAGAGGCGCTCGACTATCTGCCCCGGGCTTCTCCCTTGGGGCGCAAACTGCTCCGGCGTTTCTGGCCTGGACCGGTCACTTTGCGATTTCATCCCCCCGCGATTGGCGGTTTGACGCAGGCGATTCCTCCCGAAGTCGTCCAATCCCTCGGGGTTTCCCGTTCCCTGGGCTTCCGGCTCGCGGGTCACGATGTCCTGCATGCGATTCTGCGGCTGTTGCCCGCTCCGCTGGTTTTGACGGCCGAACGAACGATCGCAGGAACGGGCGACTCGGCAGGGAATCTCGCAGATCTGGCGGGGGAGGCCTGCTCAATGCTGCTCGATGCCGGGGAGTTGCGATACACTCTCCCCACCAGCGTCGTGCATGTGGACGACACAACCTGGTCCCTTCACCGAGAATCTGTGGTGCCTGCACGGACACTTCATCGACTGGCTGGCAATCTCTACCTGTTTGTCTGCACAGGAAACACCTGCCGCAGCCCGATGGCGGAGGCCTTGTTTCGTCGGCTGTTAAGTGAACGTCAACACTGCTCTGACGACGAATTGGTCGACCGGGGGTTCGTGGTGGCCTCGGCTGGGGTCGCCGCCGGGGTGGGGCAACCCGCCAGCGATGAATCGATCGAGCAAATGCGGCAGCGTGGCATCGATCTGCGTGGTCACGAGAGCCAACCCTTGACCGCCGAGCTTTTGTCTCAGGCCGACCGGGTCTTCACCATGACTCGGGGGCATCGCGAGCTGGTAGTCAGGCAGTTTCCCCAGCTGGCCGACCGGGTGGAACTGCTGGCCGGGGATGGAGGCGATGTGGTGGACCCCATTGGTGGCGGTCCTGAAGACTATCGCCGCTGTGCTGAGCAGATCGAGTCGAATCTCCGCAGGCTCCTCGAAGAATTTCCGACTGAAGGCTGAATCCGAGAACCAACCATGATCATTGCTGTAGGCAGCGACCACCGGGGCTTCAACACGAAGGCCCGCCTGATCGGTTTGCTGAATGAACTGGGCCACCAGGGAATCGACTGCGGGACCGACTCGGCTGAAAGCGCCGACTACCCTGACTTCGCCGCCAAAGTTGCCCAACTGGTGTCGCAGGGGCAAGCCCATCGCGGGATCCTGATCTGTGGAACCGGAATCGGGATGGCGATCACCGCGAACAAGTTCGCGGGGGTTCGGGCCTGCACCTGTCACGACGAGATGACCGCGCGACTCAGTCGCCAGCACAACGACACCAACGTCCTTTGCCTGTCGGCCGACCTGCTGGGAGAACGGGTGATGAACCGCCTCGTCGAGATCTGGTTGGCGACTGACTTCGAAGCGGGCCGACACTCCCGTCGATTGGAGAAGATCTCCCAGTACGAATCGCAGTCGATGCACCGTCCTTCAGATCACTCTTCTGGCTGCCCCTGAACCGGGTTGGTGCCGTCCGGCTTTCCCTTATTCCCATCGCCTACAAGCTCCTCCATGAATCCCCAGCACCTGCGATACTCGACTTCCGACGAATGGATTGCCGTCGAGGATGACGTGGCCACGGTCGGGATCACCGACCTTGCCGTTCAGGCCCTGACTGACCTGGTCTTCATCGAATTGCCCAAACCGGGCAAGTCACTTCAGGTAGGTCAGGCGTTCGGCGTGGTCGAGAGCGTGAAGGCCGCCAGCGATCTCTACAGCCCAGTCGCTGGTGAGGTCGTAGAGGTCAACCGGAAACTTAGCGACGACCTGAGCAGCCTCTCATCCGACCCGTTCGGCAAAGGCTGGCTGATGAAGGTGCGTCTCTCGAGCCCCCCATCGGACCAGCTCCTGGACCGTGCGGGTTACGAAGCGAGCTGGAAGACCCGGCACTGACGTGTTCCCACCGGGACCAGGCCTCCCGTGGTCTCTTCCCGAAACACGCGAGCCGCACAGACGGGATTGCAGACCCGCCCCTCAGGCTTGCGAACCCAAAGACAGCCTGTGAATCCCCCAGGACGGTGGTTTCAGCTTCTGGTCCGTCAAACTCCCAATCTCACCCCAACGGTGGCCAATGCTGCCGGTGCTCGGCCTCTGGCAGGCGGCCGGGCGATCTTCAATCACCCAGAGGACTCTTCCGGGGGTGGGACCGGTCCCTGTGCGACGCCATGGCGAGAACCGCCAGGGCCTCGCAGACACCCAGCCCCAGCAGCCACAGGCTGAGCCCGAGGATGACGAGCACATAGACCGCGAACCAACGCGGATCGCGGTGCCAGGTCAGCCACAAATCTCCCAGCGGTATCAGCCCCCCCAGGGCCAGCAAGAGCCCCACAATGGCCGATTGTCGGCGGGTCGCTCGACGAAAGGCGTGGAGAGGTTGGGCCGTCGGCAGGCGGCCTATCCCTCCCGCAGTGGTGGTGTGTCGGGCGAAGAGCACGGCGGCCAGAACCAGGCCTCCACCAAACAGAAAGGAAACCAGCACGTTTTCGGAGGGTGGCATCTGGGAAACTGGGGAGAATTGAGGGGCTGTCGGTGGGAAAATCGGAAAAAATTGCGGACTGACAGGTGATCGACGGCATCACCCCTCCCAATCCCGACAATCCTTACAAGCTGAAGAGTGAATTCCCAGCAAAATCTCCACATTTTCGAGCGTTTTACACCGTACGATAACCTTCTCAACCTCTGCCGGTTGAGTCCCTCGCGCTCCTCTCCGCTGCTCTCCGGACCCCTCTCGAAATCTCCACCAGTTCTTAATTTTTCGGAAACGGCCAAAGCGTTCTGCCACGCGAAGTTAGGGAATGACGAGACAACCGAAATGGAGGTCGACTGCGACGGCCTGCTTGACAACTGAAGATCGCAGTTTAAGATGCCGAGCCTAGCAGAAACACAACTGATTGGGCCCAGCCAAGTGCCAGCCCCAACAGATTGTGTCTCGCTTGTCATTTCTCGACTTCCCTTCCTCCCTGGAATTCCGTCCAGATCAGAGGATTGGGTGATTTATCCGAACGTCACCCACCGCGAATCTCCCCTCAGGACCTCTTTCAGGAACGCACGATGCGTACGAAGCAAGGAAACGCTGTCCACGACCGCTCTGGAACAAATAGCCAGTCGAACCACAACCCCCGTGGCCTCCAGGTTCCAGTGCACTTCTGTCCCGATGGCGCCGACCCCTTCGATACGGTGGCATGGGATTTGCGGTCGGCTCAAATCAAGGACGAGAACGGCAAGGTCCTGTTTGAACAAAAGAACTGTGAGATTCCCGCCACCTGGACCGCCTTGGCTACCAACGTGGTTGTCAGCAAGTACTTCTACGGCGAGGCAGGGACCGCGGAACGCGAACAAAGCGTCCGGCAGGTCATTCACCGTGTCGCCCGGACCATCGCCGACTGGGGCATCCAGGATGGCTATTTCGCCTCCCCCCAAGATGGTGAAAATTTCTACCGCGAACTCGCTTGGCTGTGCCTCCACCAGCATGGCTGTTTCAATTCGCCGGTGTGGTTCAACGTGGGCCTGTATCAGCAGTACGGTGTGAAAGGGAGCCGCGGCAACTACCGCTGGGATACGGCCACCCGTTCAATCCAGCGTCCCGAAACTTCGTATGAGTATCCTCAGGCCTCGGCCTGCTTCATCCAGTCGGTCGAAGACAACATGGAGGACATCATGCGTCTCGCCACCAGCGAGGCCATGCTGTTCAAGTTTGGTTCGGGGACCGGCACCGATCTCTCCACCATCCGCAGTGCGAAAGAGAAGCTCTCCGGCGGCGGCACCCCCTCGGGCCCCCTGTCATTCATGCGGGTTTACGATCAAATCGCCGCGGTGGTCAAGTCCGGCGGCAAGACCCGCCGGGCCGCCAAGATGCAGAGCCTCAAGGACTGGCATCCCGACATCCTTGATTTCATCCAGTGCAAAGCGAAAGAAGAGAAGAAGGCGCGCACGCTGATCGCCTCGGGAGAGTACGACTCGAACTTCAACGGCGAGGCGTATGGCTCGATCATGTTCCAGAACGCCAACCTGTCGGTCCGCTTGTGCGATGAGTTCATGCAGGCAGTTCTGGCCGACGGTACCTGGAAGACCCACTGGGTCACCGATCCCCAGCGGCCCGGACCGGAGTACCGCGCCCGCGAGCTGATCCGACAGATGGCCGAAGGAACCTGGCTCTGCGGCGACCCCGGTGTCCAGTACGACACCACCATCAACCGCTGGCACACCTGCACCCGCAGCGGGCCCATCAATGCCAGCAATCCCTGCAGCGAGTACATGTTCCTGGACGACACCGCTTGCAACCTCTCCAGTCTGAACCTCAAGAAGTTCCAGCTGGAAGACGGCACCTTCGACGTGGAGCGGTTCCGCAGGGCGGCGTCAATCTTCATCACCGCCCAGGAGATCCTAGTCGATCACGCCAGCTATCCCACGCCGGCCATCGCCGAGAACAGCCACCGGTATCGTCCGCTGGGACTGGGCTATGCCAACCTCGGCAGCCTGCTGATGTCGATGGGCATCCCCTACGACAGTGATGCCGGCCGGGGGATTTGTGGGGCCCTGACGGCTCTCCTCACTGGCGAAGGCTATCTCACCTCCAGTGAGATCGCCTCGAACATCGGCCCCTTCGCCGGGTATGCCGAGAATCGCGAGCCCATGCTCCGCGTCATGGAGATGCACCGCGACTCCACCCGGCAGATCCACCCCGCCTGCCCGCAGTACCTGCGGGATGCAGCCGCCGAGGTGTGGGATGAATGCGTGGTTTCGGGCCGCCAGTTCGGCTACCGGAATGCCCAAGCCACTGTGCTGGCCCCCACCGGCACCATCGCCTTCATGATGGACTGCGACACCACTGGAATCGAGCCCGACATCGCGCTGGTCAAGTACAAGCAGCTCGCCGGCGGCGGTATGATGAAGATCGTCAATCGCACCGTGCCTCACGCCCTGGAGACACTCGGCTACAACCCGGCGCAGATCGATGCGATTGTCGCCCACATCGACAAGCAGGACACCATCGAGGGAGCCCCCGGTCTCAAGGCCGAGCACCTCCCTGTGTTCGACTGCGCCTTCAAGGCCCGCAACGGGTCCCGCTCGATCCATTGGCGGGCGCACGTGGGAATGATGGCGGCCGCCCAACCGTTCTTGTCGGGAGCCATCTCAAAAACCGTCAACATGCCCGAAGATTCGACGGTCGAAGATATCGAGGCGGCTTACATCGAGGGATGGAAGCTGGGCCTGAAAGCCCTGGCCATCTATCGTGACAATTCCAAGGGGAGCCAGCCCCTGGCCACCTCCAAGGAAAGCGACCGCAAGAAAAAGGTTGAGACGCCTGCCGCCGAGACCGCCGCTGCTCCGGCCGTCGTGGTTGTCCCCACAGTCGTCGCTGCTCCGGCGGCACCGGCTCCATTCCGTCGGCATCTCCCCTCGACCCGCCGGTCGGTCACCCACAAGTTTTCGGTGGGTGGCCACGAGGGCTACGTCACCTTCGGTCTGTTTGAAGATGGCAAGCCGGGCGAACTCTTCATCACCATGGCCAAAGAAGGGAGCACGATCGGCGGTCTGATGGACACCATCGGTACCCTCACCTCGCTCGCCCTGCAGTACGGTGTGCCGCTAGAGGCTCTGGTCAACAAGTTCAGCCACATGCGGTTTGAACCGTCGGGATGGACTGGCAACCAGGACATTCCCAACGCCAAGAGCGTGCCCGACTACATCTTCCGCTGGGCGGGGATGGAATTCATCCCCGGGTTCCGCGAGCAAAATTCTCCGCGGCGGATGCCGGTCGAGCCGATGCACGACGAAGACGAGACTCTCGACGGTGGAGCGGAGCCCCAGATGGCCCGGTTTGCGGCTCCCATCTCCCAAGCGGTGGCCGCGCTTCCGCAGGTCGATGGACCCCAGATCCGCAGCAAGCAGTTCGTCCAGTTCCAGGCCGATGCCCCGGCCTGTGACAACTGTGGTGCCATCACCGTGAGAAACGGCAACTGCTATCTCTGCCACAACTGCGGCAACAGCATGGGCTGCTCCTGACCGGGATGCTCTTCCTCGGCCGTTCTCCATGGCCGACGTTTGCCCATCCTCATCCGGACCGGGCTGGACGTCGACCCGGAGGGCCCGAGGAATCGCCCGCAACCGATCGCCAGTCTCTGCGTGCCTCAGACGCCCCAGACCGGAACTTCCGGCTGGGGCGTCGGCGTTTGGTGGCGAAGCCTGATTTGGTCCTTTCCCAACCGCGAACCGGTTCAATGCCGCCCAATTCTTAACCCGCAGCGGAGCTCAGCCAGGTCGCATCGGATCAGCGGCGGCGTTTCAGACCGGTGTTGCCCCCACCACCCATTTTCACAATAATCCTCCGAACGTTCGCCAAGACGACCCTCTGGCCCACATGCTCGACCGCGATGGGCCGGTTCTTTACGGAGAAAGCGCCCATGGGCATCTTCCAAGACAATGCCGAGACCATTGGCCGGACCCCATTGGTCCGCATCAACCGCCTTACCCAGGGGCTCAGCTCCCAGGTGCTGGCGAAGATCGAAGGCCGCAATCCCGCCTACTCGGTCAAGTGCCGGATTGGCGCAGCCATGATCTGGGATGCTGAGAAACGCGGCGTCCTGAAACCCGGCATGCGCGTCGTGGAACCGACCAGCGGAAACACGGGCATTGCCCTCGCGTTCGTCTGTGCCGCTCGCGGATATCCGCTGACACTGACCATGCCCGAAACCATGTCGGTCGAGCGGCGGATGATGCTGAAATCCTTCGGGGCCGAGTTGATCCTCACCCCCGGTGCCGAGGGGATGCGGGGGGCAATCTCCCGGGCTGAAGAACTCGCCGCGCAGCCCGAGTATTTCATGCCCCAGCAGTTCAAGAATGCCGCCAATCCCGAGATCCACGTCAAGACGACCGGTCCCGAAATCTGGAACGACACGGAAGGGAAGGTCGACATCTTCGTCGGGGGTGTGGGCACGGGTGGGACCATCACTGGAGTCTCGCGCTACTTCAAGCAAGTGCGCGGCCAACAGCTGCATACCGTGGCTGTCGAACCCGCCGAGAGCGCTGTGCTGTCGGGCAATCCCCCGGGACGCCACAAGATCCAGGGAATCGGAGCAGGGTTTGTTCCCGATGTGCTCGATCGCACCCTGATCGATGAAATCATGACCGTGACCGATGACGAGGCTGTCGAGACGGCCCGTCGGCTGGCGAAAGAAGAAGGGATCACCTGCGGAATCAGCTGTGGCGCAGCCATGGCCATCGCACTCAAGGTCGCAGCCCGTCCCGAGTCGGCCGGCAAAACCATCGTGACGGTCCTCCCCGATTCCGGCGAACGTTATCTGTCGACCGTTTTGTTCAACTCGTGAGTCGGCGAGAGCGGTTTCTGCGGACCAGCTTCGACCGAGAAACAAAAAGACAGCCCGCCGAACCTTGGGGGTGTCTTTTTTTTCATGCCGACTCACAAATCCGCGGTTGGAATCGAGCGCAGACCGTCATCAACCGGTCAAGCAAGCAGCCGCTGGGTTGGTCCTGAACCGGACCGGAAAAAGGGATGGAGCGGACCAATCCACGTGGCCCGGCAAGCCAACTCCAACGCGTTCAGCAATCGCGATTTCGTCAGTTGGCTGCGTCGCCTGCGGGGCGAGTTTCCTAGTTACCGCAGAGATTTAAACCGCCACCAACCCACGCTAAAGAAGATCGCGGCGAAGACCAACAGCATTCCGCAGCAACGGGCGACCTGGTCGATTTCGGGATACTGTTTGGTGAGCAACTGGTCGTAGGCGATCAGTGACCAGGCATGCGGAGTGACGAGACCGATTTTCTGCATCAGTTCAGGCTGCCAGGCACGGGGCATCAGGCAGCCGCTCAGCCCCGCCATCGTCAGCACCAAAAAGTTGCCGTAGGCCGAGACTTGAGCATCGGTCCTCGCCGTCGTAGCCACCAACAGTCCCAGGCCGACCGCCGACATCGAAGTGCAGACGATGACCGGCAGGAGGAACCACGGTTTGACCCCCCAGGACATCGCGAAGAAGAGCTTCCCCGCGATGAACAGCAGCATCGTCTGGACAATCGAGACAATGAGGAAGGGAATGGTCTTGCCGACAATCGTCCAGGCTTCGGACGCGGGAGACATCCGCAGCCGCGCGAGAGTCCCCAGATCGCGTTCCTCAATCATCGACCGGGCCATCAACAGCACGATGAAGAACACGAACATTACCGTGTAAGAGGGAACGATGATCTGGTAAACGAAATTCTGTTCGGTCAGGGGACTGGCCGGGCCTTGGGCGGCGATCTCAGTCAATTCCTGCCCCGCTTCCTGGGCCATCTGCTCGGCCTCTTCAGCCTCACGGTCGATCTTGTTGGCCGCACGAATCAGGGACATCGCCAACTTCTGGCTGTCGCGTTTCATGATCGCCGGCACGAACGACTTGTAGGCGAATCCGAAGATCAGCTTTTCGACGACCTGTTTGGCATTCGCAAAATAGGCGCTCGACTCGACCTTCACATCCAGGCTGTCCAGTTCATCCTTCAGCCGGCCCTTCCGGGCCAACAGGTCTCCCAACCGCAGGTTGTTGATCCGCTCGGTGTACTCTGGCCCAATGAAGACCGTGACGTCGAAATCTCCCTGCTCCATCCGCTTGCGGGCTGCGACAATGTCCTCAAATTCCTGGATATCCAATGCACCCAGCTTCTCAACCTCGCTGAGAATGAGTTGCGAGAACTCTTTCTGGTCGTAGTCGACCACTCCCACCTTGATCCGTTGGGCCTTTTGCTTGGTGCTGAAGAGCTGCCCGGTCGAGGTCCCCAGGATCGTGATGAAGATCAGGGGCAACAGCAACAGAATGGCCAGCGTGCGCTGGTCGCGCCACAGCAGCCGGAGATCCTTGAGTGTGATGTACCACGCGTCCTGCACGATCAGTCTCTCAGTCTGCGACCCGTCTTCTCAAGAAACATCCGCTCCAGCGTATATTCCTTGGTGTGGATCTGGCTCAATTGCCCCGCTCCCGCCTGGACCAGGGCGATGACCTCAGACAACCGTTGCGTCAGGTTGGTCCCCGCGGAACCGTCGACCCGCGAAATGGTCACCACCGCCGAGTCTCCCCGAACATCTCCCACCGTCACCCGCTCTCCCAGCCGCTCCGCCATCGCCGGCGTCCAGCCCTGCACCTGGAGTTCCAGATCGCTCCGATTGCGGTCGAGAAGCTCATCCAGCGGTCCGTAGGCCAGGATCTTCCCATGGTCAAAGATTGCGACGCGTCGGCACATCGCCTCAATCTCTTCCATATAATGGCTGCAATAAATGATCCCCACCCCTTTTTCAGCGAGATCGCGCACGCAGTCGAGCAGGTGGCTGCGGGATTGGGGATCGACCCCCACCGTCGGTTCGTCCAGGATCACCAGTTGCGGCTCGTGCAGTACTCCGACGGCGAAGTTCAAACGCCGTTTCATGCCCCCGGAATAGGCCCGCACATACTGGGTCGCGAATTCGCTCAAGCCGACCCGCGCCAGCCCCTCGGCCACCCGTCGCTTCAAGTCGGCTCCGGAATAACCGTAGAGGCTTCCGAAAAAACCCAGGTTCTCCTCACCTGTGAGGTCCGGATAAATGGCGAGTTCCTGGGGAACAACCCCCATCAACCGCTTGAGATGGACAGGATCCTCCTCGAGGTGCTTCCCGTCAATGATGACCTCGCCGCCGTCTTTGGTCTTGAGACCGGCCAGAATCATCATGGCGGTGGTCTTGCCAGCACCATTCGGCCCCAGGAATCCCAGTATTTCGCCCCGATCCACTTCGAAGCTCACATCATGCAGCGCAACAAAGTCTCCGTAACGCTTGTGGAGATTGCGAACTTGCAGAAGGCTCATCGATGCGACGCTGGAGAAACGGAACCCGAAGGATCCCCCCGCCGGGTTGCGACAACCGGGCCAAAGGTGACACTTCTCAGTGAACATAGCAGCGCCAGGCTTCGCTGTCATGGAACCGGCAATTTCCTGGCTCAAGCCAAAGCTCCCGGAAGCCGGTTCTGCCGATTAATCCCGGTATTCCAACCCTCCCTGCGATCGATCAATTCGAATTCCACGATGGCCTGAGAGTTAAACCCGGCTGATTCTCGCTATCATTTGTCATTCACCACCGCTTCCGATCGCGCTCGGACCCTGCGGAGCCGCCGATGACTGACAAATCCCCCTTCCCCCGCTCGCTCTTCTCCCGGAGAGAACTGCTGCGCCAGACAGGCCAGGGTTTTGGCCTGCTCGGGTTGGTCCCACTGCTCGCGGCGGGAGACAACATTCCGGCGGCCGCTCCCCTGCCGCTTGCCCCGCGCCCCCCCCAGTTCCTCCCTCGGGCCCAGCGGGTGGTCCATTTGTTCATGAATGGGGGTCCCTCGCAGGTCGACACATTCGATCCCAAACCCGCCCTGGCGAAGTACCATGGCCAGCCCCTCCCCAATCCCAACCTGCGAACAGAGCGGAAGACCAGCGGGGCGCTGCAGTCCCCCTTTTCATTCCGGAAGTACGGTCAGAGTGGAATCGAGGTCAGCGAGCTGTTTGCCCGCACGGCGCAGGCCCACATTGATGACATGTGCATCATCCGTTCAATGCATGCCGATGTCCCCAATCACGAGCCATCGTTGTGGCTGATGAACTGTGGGGAAGGACGGATGCCCCGACCGGCCATGGGCTCGTGGGTTACCTATGGCCTCGGCTCGGAGAACCAGAACCTCCCAGGATTCATCGCCATGTGTCCCGGCGGTCTGCCGGTGACGGGGGCCCTCAATTGGCGCTCGGGATTCCTGCCGGGTGCCTTTCAGGGGACCTACATCGACAGCCAACACACCGATGTGCAAAAGCTGATCGAAAACATTCGGAATCCCGGGCTGACACCGGACCAGCAGGCCCGCCAACTCGATGTCGTCCGCCGGATGAACAACCGCCATCTGGCGGACCGGCCCGGCGATCCCCAGCTCGAAGCCCGCATCCAGTCATTCGAACTGGCGTACCGCATGCAGACCGAAGCGGGGGAGGTGTTCGACATCTCCCGGGAACCGGAACCGGTCCGAGAGGCGTATGGCTCTGGCCCGATTGGTCGGCAGTTGTTGATGACCCGGCGGCTGCTGGAACGGGGTGTCCGATTCATCCAGCTCTACAGCGGCGCGGGTCAGCCATGGGACAATCACAGCAATCTTGCCGCCGATCACAAACGGCTCGCCGGAGAATGGGATGTCGCCATCGCCGCGTTCCTGACCGACCTCAAGCAGCGGGGGCTGTTCGACAGCACCCTGGTCTTCTGGGGGGGAGAATTCGGTCGGACCCCGGTCGCGGAACTTCCGGAGCTCTCGGGGCGCGATCACAACCACTACGGCTTCTCGATGTGGCTGGCCGGGGGGGGTGCCCGGGGGGGCCATGTGCATGGCGCGACTGATGAATTTGGTTTCGCAGCCGTGGAAGACAAGGTTCACGTGCATGACCTGCACGCGACCCTGCTTCACCTGCTGGGCTTCGACCACGAACGGCTGACCTACCGGCACGCCGGTCGCGACTTCCGGCTGACCGACGTCCATGGTCAGGTCATCCACGACCTGATCGGCTGACGGACCGGCCGCAATCCGGGAATGAGCTCCCGCCGTGTTGCCTCCACGCCGCCATCAACGCACAGCGGCGTCGTCGCAGTGCCTCATTACAGAACCCAGTGTTCCCCCATCGTGGCCCCGGCGTTGCAGGCCAGATTGCCCCCATCCATCGGGATGATCGCCCCGGTGATCCACGGCGACGCATCGGACGCGAGAAAGACCGCCAGGCCCCGAATGTCATCCGGACGCCCCAGCCGTCCCGCGGGAATGCCGCTGAGGAATCGGTCCTTCAAAGTGGGATCTTCCGCCATCCGCTTCTCGAGGCCCGGATTGACCACCTGTGCCGGCAGAATGGCATTCACCCGCACCCCCCGGGCCGCCCATTCGGTGCTCAGTTCGCGGGTCATCTGCACCACCGCCCCCATCCCCATGCTATAGGCGATATGCCCCCGGCCCATGGCGGTAATGCTCGCGAGCGATCCAATGCTCACAATGCTTCCCCGCCCCTGCTTCAGCATTCGCCGCCCCGCCTGCTGGGTGCAGTAAAACCTGCTGATCACCAGGTTGTGGATCGTGGACTGCACGTCGGCCAGCGAAATCTCCTCGGGGCGGCCACGCACCGCCTCGCCGGCGATGTTTCCCAGGAAATCGATCCGGCCGTAGTCGCGGTCGATCCGTTCAAACAGTTGGTCGACCGCGGCACAGTTGGTCATGTCGCAGACCGCCCCTACGGCCTGGCCCCCGGCCGCCACCGCCTCGGCCGCCGTGCGGGCCACTCCCTCGGCATTGATGTCGAGCATCAACACCTGGGCCCCGGCTTCGCACAAGGCCAGAGACATCGCCCGCCCCATGCCACTGGCCGCACCGGTCACCACGGCCACACGACCGGTCAGGTTGAACATGTCTGTCGCCATTTTCGCAAACTCCCGAAGTGTGTCCCCGGAGGGGGATGAAGGTTCCGTGTGATCACGCAGCCAATGCCACCGCGCGTTTCAACCGAATGTTGTCTGCCACCAGGCTCGCAAATCGGGCAACTGCTTGGTGAAGAAGACCACCAGCGAGAGTCCGACATAGAACAAGCCACAGGCCAGCAAGCCCAGTTGCTGGTACCAGCGGGGACGCAGGGCGGGGGGCAACAGCGTGCGATTGATATGCAGCAAATGAAAGCTGGTCACGCCAATCGCCACATTGTTCAGATTGGCGATGACAATGGTCATCAGCTTCGGGCTGCCATACACGCTGAAGGCCCAGAAGCAGATCAGTGACCAGGCGACGTACCCGATCAGGATGCCGTAATAGATCCGCCGCACCTGGTTGCCATGGAGGTTATCGCGGATCCTGGACACCCCCGACCAGAGGATGTCGGTCCAGCGGCGGCTGAAGTCGTCGATGATCGACATCTGGCTGGGAAGCATCACCAGCAGCCCGACCACCAGCGTGATCATCCACAGTGCTCCAGCCAACCCGGTGTCGAATCGCGGATCATGCCGGATGCCATCGGCGGTGATCAGCGCCTGGGCCCATTCGAGGTTCTTCCCCTTCAGATCCGAGTACTTCGCGAACTGCATCGACAAGAGTGCCGGCAGGGCCATCCCCATGAAGCAGCCCGGGGTCCACACCAGCAACTGATCGGTCAGCACATACCGCCACCAGCCTCGCCACCGCCGCAGGTTCTCCTCGGTGATGGGAAAGACGGTTCCCAAGTGGCTCAGAGACACATGGGTCCCTCCCACGGCGCTGGGAATGGCCCCCACGAGGCTCCCCATGCCCCACCCCTTGTCCCGCACGAAATTGCTGTAGGTCGCGTTCCCCAAGCCTCCTCCGCCGGCATACCCGGCGAAGCCCCCAATGAGCGCGATGTTACCCAAGGCCAAGGCTGGCAACTCGGCGCCCTGCCACCAGCTCGTCAGGTAATTGACCATCACCTCTTCGCCAGCGGCGTTGGTGGTGGGCAGCTCTCCAAACCGCACAAATCCACTGAAGACCTGCCACCAGTTGGCTCGGTCCACAAAGCACAACCCCACGATCAGGCAGAAGCTCAGCACGGCGAAGACCTTCACGGTCATCACCGCCTGCAGCATGTTGTAGATCTTCCCGCCCAAGAAAATCGGCAATGAAATCCCCAACAGGAACAGAAACGCCACCAGCGTGACAAACCCCTTGTCATCGGCCTGAGGGGGATGCCCCAGCCAGAGAGCCGAAAAAATCGCCGCTCCATGCGTCGACAACCCGGGAATCAGGGCGGCAAAATTCAACAGCAGAATCACCCCCACCCAAAACATCGGGCCGGGACGGGTCCGCATGAAACCGGTGAAGACCGGCTCACCGCAGTACAGGGCGTAGCGGCCGCACTCGATGTTGTAAAAGACCTGCGCGACAATCGCGATCGTGGCGATCCACATCAACCCGCCCCCATAGCGGGCGGTGATGTCTGGACCGAACAGCCATTCTCCGCCTCCAATCTGAATCCCCATCATCACCAGACCAGGCCCGATAAACCGGTACCACTGCCGCCAGGACAGGGGCTTGGGCTCTGGCAGATCGGCCACTCCCCAAGGGGGCAGGCACGTGTTGGGAAGCTCTGGTTGGGTGGGCGAAGCAGCGGCGTCTTTCATGGGGTCCCTCGAGCGTCGCCGCATCGTAGCGACTGCTCGCCCCGGTGACGACCAACTGTGAGTCCCCTTGACCCCTCCGCCGTTCCGCCGACCGATCCCCCGACCTTCCCTCACCAAGGGCTCCCGACCCGAGATCGCGTCGATGACCGGTCTTCCGGGAACCACTCCCCGGTTCGCGGCCACTCACTCATCCGAAAACAGGCACCGCAACTCGTGGGAATACCACGGATACGACGGGAGTGTTCCGTACGGGGCGCCGTTGATCGGGTTCAGGAAATACTCGGGAACAGGCTGCAACTGTTCGTCGCGTACGCCCGGCCAGAAACCCCGGTCGTCGAGTTGCAATTGCTCCACATCGAGAAAGAACTGGATCCGGTTGACGATGTAACCCAAATGGTTGTCGGCCACCCCGCTGACCGCCAGACGGAACGCGTCCTGTGCTTCCAGGAAGTCACGGGCGGCCACCCCCGGGAATCCCAAGGCCAGTTCCAACTGGGTGCTGCTCACCCGCTCATTCGCCAGCGCGGCGCTGGCGATACCAATCTGGTACTGCTCGCGGGCCAGCGCCAGATTGCGCAGGTCATCGCGAATCGCCAACTTGATCGTGTCTTCCTGCTGCATGACGGCCCGCCGACTCGCCTGGTAGTTGATCAGGGCGTTGCGATAGGCATTCCGCTGTTGCTGGCGGTTCAACGGCAAATCGAGCGACAACCGCACATCGCTGCGAGCATTGTCGAAATTCCATCCCGCCGGTTCCAACACGTTGTTGCTGACCACCTGGGTCGCCTGCAGGTTCAAGACGGATCGCAAATCGTCGGCGGCCAGCTTGGCAAGACGTCGGGCGTCTGCCAGTTCTCCCCGCCGATTCATCAGATCCAGGCGCAGGACCAGACCTGTCAACATCGCGTCGTCCAACTCGATCTCGACCGGAGTCAACTTGGTCGACTCGTCCGCCAGCAGCTTCTCGGCTGGTCCGAGAACCTGGTCCACCAGTTCCACCAGCCGCGCCTGGCGGGCTTCCTCGGTCTCTCCCAGGGCCCCCGCCCCCTCGAGATCATCCACCCGGTCGAGCAGGTTTTCGCCCGACGTCAGCAATTGGGCCGTCGCCTGCTCGAGTTCCGGGATCTTCTCGACCCGGGCGGCATCCAGCACCGTCGCCAATTCCGCCTGCAGCCGGGCCAGTACCACGGCGAATCTCTCCGCTTCTCCAGACAGCCCGTTCCACTCTTGGGTCTCACCCACTTTCACCCGGGCGAGGTCGAGATGCTGCGTGACCTGACGGTCGAGGGCCGACAGCAGCTCCAACCGCCGCTGCACCAGGCGAATGGCCGCCGGCTCCGGTGACGCCTCAATATCGCGCAGTCCGCGCCGCTGGGCTTCCACGGCCAGTTGGGCATCGGCGAGCGCCAATTGCGCGCCCAATTCCTCCAGTTCCGCGAACACGACGTCTCCGGGTGATCCCGCACGGGTCTTCTGCCACTCGGCAATCCGCTGCTGCAACACAACCGCCGCGTTGATCAGCAGCGAGGTCTGCGGCGAGTCGTCGGTTCGTTCCTCCAGCAATCGTGCCCGGGTCCGACGGACTGCCTCGGCGGCGACCGCCGTTTCATCCCGCGCGGTCACATCCTCCAATTCGGTCAGGTCGATTCTCAGGGGCAGCTCGGGAGGAAGTCCCATGTCGATCTTGAGTCGATCCAGGGCCCGCTCGAGATTCACTCCCGCCGTGATCAATCGGCTGCGTCCCGCCAGCATGTTCTGCTCGATCTGCTCGGCCTGGATGCGCGACCGCAACCCCGCCTCCAACTCCACCAGCGCCTGCTGATGGGCTCCCGAGAGCGAGAAGTAGTTCTGCGATTCAATCGCAATCTGCCGGTAGAGCCGCAGACTGGCATAGTACGATGTCGCCAGCTGCACAAAATACGTCCGGCGGTAACGCAGGTAGCTGCGGGCTGCGTAGACCAGGTTGCGCTCGGCACGAGTCAACGGCTCGAAACGAATGTCCCGCTGGAAAAACGGCTGGCTGAGGTCGAACAGCAGCTGTGAGGAGATATCCGAGGCGAAGCCATGGGGTCCGTTGAAGGTCAGAATCACATTGTTGGCGAAGCGACCCACGAAGGTCCCCCCGGTCACCAGCAACCGGTCGACCTCAGCATTCGCGGTTGTGTGCAGTTCCGAGACATAGTTGCCATCCGTATTCAGCCGGCGATAGAGCACATCCCCCCCGTTGCCAAACGGAGTGAATCTCAGGAGGTAGGCGAACTGCTCCAGTGAGACCGCCAACGCCGCCTTGTAAAGGGTTTCTTTCTGGGTCTGCAGTTCGCGACTGTTGAGCAACCCCAACTCGACAATGTTCTCGAGGGTCAGGCCCTTCGCCTGCGGCTCAGGAACCGCTTCTTCGACTCCTTCAAAACTCCGCGCATACACTTGTGACAATTGCTGGAATTCCACCATCCGCAGCCGGACCGATTCGGGTAGCGCGTTCCAGCTCTCGGGTCGGACGGTGTTCAGAGGGGACTCGGGTTGCGTGGTCCGGGGCTGGTCGAGTGCCGCCGAGGGGGCCTGCGTGTTCTCAGGGGACTCCTGCAAGAACTGGACCTGCACGATCTGGTCCCGGTCGGCGGGGGACACCGGCGACTCGGCTGCCTGCCGTGCATCACGCGGGGGTTTGGCGCGAATTTGGGCCTTCCCCGCGTCTTCCAGGGGACGCGGGTGATCGGGACTGTCCTCCGGTTGGGGCGGAGGGGGCAGCTGCGGCATATCGGGAGACTTGACGTCGGGAACTTTTGCATCTCCCGGGGCCAATGGTCGCCGCTGGTCTCCCTCTCGAGACGCCCCTCCCTCCAGATCCGACTCCAGGGGGGGAAGGGAATAACCGTACAGTCTTGGCTCGGGGTCCGGCAGTGGTTCGCAGTCGGGATCGGCAGGATCGAACAGCCGCGAACGGGGATCGGGATTGAGATCAAACCCCGGTTCAGCCCCCCAGGGAGTCGTTCCGAGACGGTCTTCCAGCAGGCAATAGGAATCGCGGTCGGCCCGTTCTCGCCAGGCGCGCCGACTGCAGCCCGCCCCTGGCAGTAGAAGCAGAGCCAACACGCAGCAGAATGAAAACCGAAAGCGTGGAAAGAACACGTTCAACAGTCGGTGAAATCCAGGATGTACAGATGTGGCAGCCCACAAGGAGCCGGCACACCCAATGGTGCATTTTGATCTATCGGATACACAGCCGGTACGGATGAGGCGAACTGTGACGGTTCGAGCGGTTCCAGGGTTTCGGCATTGCGGGCTTCAGCGATTCTGTCGATTTCGTTAGGATTCGCGGCGCCAAGAGCCTCTTCCTGCCGTGCGACCACCACACCTGCAATGACCAACATCATCACTCTGATTCTCGGTGGCGGCAAAGGAACCCGCCTGTTTCCCCTCACCAAGCTGCGTTCGAAGCCGGCTGTTCCGCTGGCGGGGAAATACCGCCTCATCGATATCCCGATCTCCAACTGTCTGAACAGTGGGCTGAACCGCATTTACGTGCTCACTCAGTTCAACTCGGTGAGCCTCAATCGCCATATCAACCAGGCGTACAAGTTTGACTTGTTTGGCGGTGGATTTGTCGAGGTGCTGGCGGCTCAGCAGACCATCAATCGCAGTGACTGGTACCAGGGGACGGCCGACGCCGTCCGCCAGAACATCAAGCGGATCGAGGCCCCCGGGATCGACTACGTCCTCATTCTCTCCGGGGACCAGTTGTACAGAATGAATTTCCGCGAAATGATCCGGACGCACCAGCAATCCAAGGCGCAGGTCACTATTGCTGCGCTGCCAGTGGATCGGAAACAGGCGTCGTCGTTTGGCATCATGAAGGCGGATGACACGGGGCGGGTCCAGAGTTTCGTCGAGAAACCGCGCACCTCCTCCGAACTGCAGTCGGTGCGGACCGAACCCGCCTGGATCGACCAGCATGGCATCGAAAGCCGGGGCCGCGATTGCCTTGCCAGCATGGGAATCTACCTCTTCAATCGCGACACCCTGGTGGAAACGCTGACGCAGCATGAATACCAGGATTTCGGCAAGGAGGTCTTCCCCGCGGTATTGCGATCGCGGCACGTGCAACTCCACCTGTTCGACGGCTACTGGGAAGACATCGGAACCATCCGGGCGTTCTACGAAGCCAATCTGCAGTTGGCGTCGGCGAATCCTCCATTCCAATTGATCTCACCAAGCGCTCCCATCTACAGCCGGTTGCGGTTTCTGCCCCCGTCGCAGTACAGCCGGGTTTCGGTGTCCAACAGCATCGTGGCGGACGGATGCCGTATTGGTGAAGGATCGATCATCGAAAACAGCGTGATTGGTGTGCGCTGTCAGATCGGCAAGAACGTGGTGATCCGCAACTCGATCCTGATGGGTGCCGACGATTTCCAGACGCAGGAGGAAATCCTCGCGGATCAGAACGCCAATCGCCCCTCGATTGGAATTGGTGACGCCTCGATCATCGAGGGGACGATTGTTGACAAGAACTGCCGGATCGGCGCGGGAGCCCGCATCCGCAATCCCCAGAATATCCAGGATTACGGAGAAGAAGAGGATGTGATCATCCGCGATGGAATCGTGGTGGTCTCCAAAGAGGCGGTGCTCCCCCCCGGCTGGTTTATGCCTGCCTCGGTCTGACGCCGGCCTGAAGTCGTCGCATTTTCGGCCGTTTTCCCGATCGCTGCGCCTCGAGTTCGGGCAGTGCTCTGGGGCTGATCCATCTTCTCATCCCACTCCCTGCATGGAAGTGGCGGGGGCCTGATCTCAGCGTGGCGGTTGGATTGAACGCCCCCTCCCCGCGGTTGGCAATCTGGAGAACTGGTTTCCCGTCGAATGGGGGGGAATTCTCTGAACTCTTGGCCGTGATCTCCCACGGTCCCCTGCAACTGATCCTTGTTCCGTTGTTCTGCACCGCTGCAATTCGTCTTGGTTTGAATGGTCTGGTCGCTGTGTTATTGATCGCGACAGGCCCGGCGCCCACCCTCTTCGTCCAAGCCGCCGAGCCCCCGACACAGGCCCCCGAGCCCTTGTTTCATGACAGCCACTTTCATCTGACCAATTATGTCCATGAGGGGCTCAGCGCCCGCCGGATGCTCGCGTTGATGGGAGACAAGGTGGGGCGGGTGGCCCTGTTTGACATCCCGCTGACGCAAAAATGGGATTACTTCCTGAATGGCAAGCGCCGCCCAGAGTACTACCTCGAATCGACCTCCGAGATGTACTACTAAAGTTTTGTCGATGCGATGATCGCCCGACAGTACCTGCGTCTCAATGAGTCGGACCGCGAGCGTTTTGATCCCTTCACTGTGGGGTTCAATCCCACCGATATGAATGCCAGAGATCACGTCCGCCAGGTACTGCTGACCTTCCCGGGGGTGTTTGTGGGGATTGGTGAGTTTTCCATTCACAAGGAACTCGTCACCTCCAAGATCGTTGGGCATGCCGCCAGTGTGAAGAACCCGGCGATCAATGAACTGCTGTCTTTCGCCGGCGAGGTGGGACTGCTGGTGATCCTGCATTGCGACATCAATGAGATGCGGGGAGTGGGAGCTCATCCGGCCCACATTGACGATCTTCGGGATATCTTCTCCAGGCATCCCGACGTCAACATCATCTACGCCCATACCGGGCTGGGGCGATTTGTCGGCCCGACGAAAACCCGTGTCGAACTTCTCGCAGACATCTGCGAAGACCATTCCCTCGATCATGTCTATTTTGACATCTCATGGGATGAGGTGGCGAAGTGGCTCGTCAGGGATGAGGGGACCATCCAGGCCTGGAGCCAGCTCATCAACCGCCATCCTACCCGGTTCCTGTTTGGCACCGATTCGGTCGCGCCCAAATCGCAGGAGGCCTACCTCAAGTGTTACGAAGACTATCAGCCGCTGTGGAAAGCGCTGACACCGGCCGCCTCCCGATCGGTCCGGCTGGCCAATTACGAACGGCTGGTGAACACCGCCCGGAAGAAAGTCCGGGCGTGGGAGGGCCAAAATCTCGACGACGAAGATGATGGCCCCATCGTGATTCCGTTTCCCGCCAAAGGGTCGACCCGGAAGGCCGCGAATCTGACTCCCTCTCCGGCCCCCGCCGCCGAAGTACGCCTCTTGCTGCCCGCTCGCCGCTGACCGGGATCATCGCCGGGGAACGAACCGCGGGTGGAGCTCAGCCGAGATCGCGCAGCGCCTGCAGCGGCTGGTCGTCGGGGACCGACAGCCCCCGCAGGTAATACACCGACGTGGCGAGCAGGTGCGGACGCCACTCTGGGGAAACCAGGGCCAGATCCTCAAACACCGCCGTCGAATACTTGTAGTGGTGCGCATCCGACTGCTTCCTTACCACCAACCCCTTGGCCAAGGTGGCGAACGCGTTGAGATCTCCTCCGCGGCTGGCGAAAGCGTGCGCCTGGGCAGCCGCCTGGGACGGATCTTTCGCCAGGGTTTCAAAAATTGACCGCAGCGCTTCGGTCGATGCCGCTGGAATGTCGACGGCGGGAACCGCGGTGATCTGCTGGGGCCCCAGGCCCCCCTGCGCCCGCCCCATGAAGGTCCCAAACTGCCCCATCCAGGCCAGTCCCTGCAGCAGCAGCAACAGCCGGTTCTGGCGACCGGCCGCCATGTCGTAGGCGTACCTCAGGGCGTTCAATGAGGTCACCGTGTGAATCCCGTAAATTCCCGGCTGCCGCATCATCAGTTCCCCCGCCGCCAGGTGCGCCGCGTCCCAGATCGCTCCCGCCCCCACCCGGCCCCCCTGCAGCAGTTCCAGCGAACGGCCAATCGCCCGCGAGTACTCTCCGCTCCGCAGAATTTCCAGCACCTCAAGAGTCGCCGGCCGCTGCCCCTCCGCCCGTGTCCAATCCGGCGGCAACTGGGGACCAATCTCCTGCACACGGGCCACGTTGGCCTGATACTCCTGGCTCGCAAACGTGTAACCGTTGACTTCCTTGTCTTTGAAATCGAGCAAGCCCAGAATCACCGACCGCAGTACCGGCTCGGCGTGTCGCCAGCCAATCACCTGCAGTGTCCGGTAAGCATTGGCGAGATAAATCGCCTTGTGGCCGATGTTCCGATAGTCGCGGGCACCATATTGCCACAGTCCTTCCATCACCTCGTGGGCTCCCCGGCTGCGGGCCAGGGCCGCGATCGCCCGGTCGGCCCGTGGCTCATCCCAGGCCCGCATCGCCTCATCCAGTTCCTGCCACGCCCGCTCGGGAGATGGCAACTCGCCCCGCACCGGACCCAGGCTGAAATCCCCCTGACGGGCATCCTCGGCCTGCGAGTTCTTGAATTCTCTCAGGGCCCACAACAGCGGCAAGAGCCGGTCTCCAGGGGCCACATCCAGACTCAATTGATGGGCCGCCTGGACGGCAAACACACAATGCAGCTTGAAGCCCGGGGGCTGGGGATTCACATTGCGAATCCCCGCCAGAAAGATCGCTGCCAGCAATTGGCGGGAAGTGGTTCCCTCTTTCAGTCGCGATACGGCCAGTTCCAGTGCCCGTTCGGCGGGGACCTGCTCGATCGCGCGGACCAGCGGTTCCAGATCGTCCGAGAAGATCACCGTCTCCACCGTAGGTGGATTCTCCTCGGCGGCCTCGACGACCGCACGGGCCCAGCCGGGGAGAAAACCGGATTGGCCAAGGGCCGTGAGACCGCAGGCCGAGAGAAACGTGCGACGGCGAAGTGAAGAATCCATGACGCGTCTCAGGGGAAGCATGTCCGTAACGAAAATCCATCTTCCACTGTAACCGATTGGAGTGCCATCAACAGCCTCGCGGCGGCCTGAGAGTCAAACCAAGCAATCCAGACAATTTGGGCAGACTCCACAGAGAGAAATCGGGAATTCCTCTTGTCGAGCCGGATCGGGACTGGTATCAGCCGCTCTATGTGGGTCTGGCTGGCCCCGTTTCGGTCCGGATGCGAGAGCAGGTGATGTACCGCCAGATTCGATCGTTCGCCCTGTGTCTTGGTCTCTTGCCGCTCCTCCTCTCGTCGGCCCGCGCACAGACTCTCCCCCCGATTGTTTCCCGCGATGAATTCGAGGGAGTGCCTCCCCAGTCGACCGGGGAAGCGAGTTCCTGGGATCAGCCATCCCAGGAGCCTCTCGACTGGTCGGCTGCCCCCAACGGCGCGCCCCACGCGGCAATCTCCCCGGCGATGCCGCTGTTTCCCGCCCAGTCTCCCGCCGATCGTACTGGCCCCGGGCACACGGTCTCGCTGTTCAATGAAACCAGCACGCTCAACCTGGGGGGGAATGTGTCGCTGGTCGGAATCGCCGCGACGGAAAGGACCTTCGTCCCCTGGAATCCATTGTTCGTAGTTCCCCCTTCGGGTTTTGGATACAACACGAACACGTTTGAAATGCACGCCCGGCAGACCAACTTCCAGGCGGTCTTTACAGGGCCCGAGACGGGCGGGTTCACTCCGGGTGCGTTTTTGAAGCTCTACATGACGAATTCCAGCCTGACCTCCGACACCTATGGTCTGCTGCCCGTGGTGGCTTTCGCCGATGTGAAGAATGATGACTGGCGGTTCGCGATTGGCCTCCAACCCGATCTGTTCGCCCCCCGCGATCCCGTCGTGATCCCGATTTCGCTGATGGGGGGGACCGGCAATTCGGGAACCTTCCGGGGCCAGGCGCGGGTGGAACACTTCGTCCGCCCGAGTGACGACTTCCAAACCACGTTTCAATTCGCCCTCAGCGATCCCACGACCACCATCCTGATCGACAACAACCGCCGCTCCACCGAGTCGAACGGCTGGCCCAACGTCGAGGGACGTTTGGCCCTGGGATTCGGCCCGCGAGAAGAATATCCGGGGGGTCGTCAGGAACGATCACTGGAGTTGGCCGCAGCGGGGGTGGTGGGCCAATTGCGCAACAGCCAGTTGATCGCCACGATTGAAGATGTCGAGGACGGAACGGTCATCCGCAGTACCATCGACGTATGGGGACTGTCGCTCGACGCCAAGTGGAATGTGACAGAACGGTTTGGCTTCATCGGCGAAGGTTACCTTGGCCAGGGACTGGGCAATTACGCGGCCAACATCTTCCAGACCTTCAACTCCAAAACCTATTCGGCGGTCCGTGGATCAGGAGGGTTTCTGGAAGCTTTTTACTATCTCCATGACCGGGTCGTGGTCCACGCGGGATACGGACTCGATGCCCCTGTCCGGGGCGATCTGGCCGCCGATGGCATCGCCCTCAACGACGCCTGGTTCTCCAGCCTGTTCTGGGATGTCACCAAGACCGTCCAACTGGGATTCCAGGCCGACTATCGCACCACCGATTTCATTGCCCTGCCCGACAACGACGCCATGGTGTTCTACACCCAGTTTCTGTGGCGTTTCTAAGCCCGTTGGCAAGGCCCGCACCGTTCGCGTTCAGATCCAACCCCGCCGCAGCAGCCACCCCTTCACCCCTTGGTTGAGCAGGGCGTAACCCAGCAGCGTCGGGGCCAGGAACACCCAGTACCCCGGGGGAAGCGCCGTAAAACCCAGAGACGTTCCCAGCGAGGTGTAGGGTAGCGCCAGGCCCACTCCGGTCACGCAGACTGACATCACCGCCAGGGACCAGGAAGAACGGCCCTGCAGAAACGGGACCCTGTTGGTCCGAATGATGTGGATGATCAGGGCTGGGTCAGCAGACTTTCCACAAACCAGATCCGCAGGCTCCGCCGCCTGTCTCCGTCGTGAAGGACTGGGAGCTCGTCGCGCAGGCATTCCACGAACTGGCGGGGAGTTTAGACGGAAATGCATCAAGTCTTTCCCTTCGCGGAACCTCACCCAGCGATGAACGCCCGCCTGTGATTCGATCGTCAATCTCGGCCAGCCACAGGCGACTGGTGGTGAAGCCCGTCTTTTCGATTGCCGTGCGGAATTCAACTACGTCCATCCACCTTGGCCCGCACCGTCCGCCGATCGAGCTGCAGTCGTCTCGCGGCCTGTTCGAAACTTCCCAACCGCCGGTAGACCAGCCGGCAGTAGGCCTGAAGAAGTTCTTCGCCGGTCAGTTCCTGCCGCTCGATCCGCTGCGCCAGTTCGGCCACTTCCACAGACAGACCACCGCTTGAAAGATCTCCCCCCGCGGCACCACCAGGCTGGCCGGTGGGAGGAGGGTTGGGAATATATCGCCCGCAAATCATCACATTGCGGACACATTGTTCCAGCTCGCGGAAATTCCCCGGCCAGGGATAATCGGCCGACAGGTTCGCCCGCAGCCAATCCAGCACCTCGTTCGCCAACGCCGGAGTCTCTCCGGGCGCCATCCGGGCTACAATATAGGGGACCAATTGCTCCAGGACATCCGGGTTGTCCCGCACCTGCGACGCCAGAGACGGGGTCTCAATCACGTCGGAACAGAGCCGATAGTAGAGATCTTCCCGAAAGTGTCCCGCCACGATCTCCCGTCGCAGATCGCGGTTGGTCGCGGCAATCACCTTCCCTTTGAACTCGCGGATTTTGGTCTCTCCCAACCTTTGGAATTGGCGGTTCTGCAACACCCTCAGCAGCTTCACCTGGCTGGTGGCGTCGAGTTCCCCAATCTCATCCAGCAAGACCGTGCCATGATCGCCGCACGTCTCGAGCCACCCTATGCGGTTTCCCGATGCGTCGGTGAACGCGCCTTTCGCATGCCCGAACAGTTCCGACTCGACAAGATTGCGGGCGAACGCCGAGATGTTGATCGCGTGGTAACTGTCGGCGGACTGTGCGGCGAAGCGTTCCTGCCGGGGATCGAACGGAATCGCCTGTGAAGTACCAATTGCCTGGGCCACCAGTTCTTTCCCGCTGCCGCTGGGCCCTGTGATCAGAGTGGTCACCTGTCGCATCGTCGGTGCCAGTCCCCGCCGATATCTCCGAAAGTCGTGGGAAAAGATCGACTGCCAGATGCGCGCCCTCAATTCGGCGGCGGGGACCGATTGCCCGATGACGCACTCGAAGATGTTGAAGAACGCCCGATAGACCTGGTGGAACAGTTCAAACAGCGCCACTTTGCGGGCCCGCGTGGGAAAGGGATGGTTCCCCAGTTCGAACCAGTATTCAAACAGTGGCGAAAACCGTCTCCAGGCATCCCGGTCCAAGGTTTCCCGCTCCAGAACCGTAAAGTCGCGACGGCCCCACAAGTCGAACATCTCATAGAACAAAATGTAGACCACGAGGTCGTCGTAAAGCTGCAGCTCGCCGGCATCCCAACGGCCCCCTAGCCCGGTCTCGACAACCCGCAGTTTCTCGCGCGTCGACTCCCCCAGGGTCCGGGTCCGCTCGATCAGCCGAAACAGATTGGCCCGCCGCCGCACCATCTGGTCGGGAGTGTACGCCCAATATCCCAGTGTCTCTTCCACATAGTCTGCTCCCAACGCCCGCTGCTCCCATTCCATCCGCTCGGGCAAGAAGGGATTCGCATGACTCAATTCGGCCACCGCCTGCACAAACGGCAGGTCCCCCTCAGCAAACAGTTGCATGTCGCTCCTCCCGGTTTTACGAAAGCCTGCCATCCACCCAACAAAAAACGACTGTCCACCCGACATTTCCTGTCAGCCACATACTACCCAACTCGTCGGACCGAATCCACACAACAACCACAAACATATGATGCGCAAGAACTTAGGATAAATCGATTCAAATTGGCACAGAGCCTGCAGTTCTCAGCCCCGGATCTGGCTTCTCCTACTGAAGGAACAGACACGATGGCACCGCTGATTGTGGTCGACAGCAAATATCAATTTTTTCCTCCTCATCGAGGGACACTGTGGCCCCGGATACTCCGTCCCGCGGCGTTGACCTGGCTCAAATACCGTCAGCACATCACCCGCATCGATGTGCAGGGGGCCGAGCGGATCGATACCTTGCGCCAGAGCGGGCACGGTCTGTTGCTGACCCCCAACCACAGCCGCATGACCGACCCCCTGGTCCTGCAGCAGCTCTCGGCCCTCCTCGATCAGCCATTTTACACCATGGCCAGTTCGCACCTGTTTCGGGGGAGCCGCTGGCTGGCCTGGGCGCTCCGCCGGATGGGCGGGTTCAGCGTCTACCGGGAGGGGATCGACAAGCAGGCGATCCAGACCTCGGTCGAGATCCTGACACGAGCCGAACGTCCCCTCGTGATCTTTCCCGAGGGAGCTCTCAGCCAGACGAATGACCATCTGCAACCGTTGCAGGAGGGAGTCTCGTTCATCGCCCGCACGGCGGCTGCGCGGGTGGCCAAGGATCAAGTCCACGTGGCTCGCACCCCGCGACGGATCTACACCGTACCAATCGCCATCCGGTATCTCTTCCAGGGAGACGCAGGGGAGACCGTGGGGACAATTCTCTCTGGTCTCGAATCCCGTCTGGGCTGGCAACCCGCCCGCCGCAAGTCCCTGGTCGAACGCGTCACCAAGGTCGGAGACGCCCTGCTGACCCTGCAGGAAATCGAGCACGTGGGTAGCCCGCAAACGGGCTCTCTCGAAGACCGGCTCGAGCTGCTGATCGACCACCTGCTGGAGCCGCTGGAAGGGGAATGGCTGCGGAAGACTGCATCGGAATCGGTGATCGCCCGAGTCAAGGAACTGCGGCGGGTCATCGTCCCCGACATGATCGGTGGTGACCTGACCGGTGCCGAACTGAGGCGCCGCTGGGAACACCTGCGCATCGCCGAGTTCGCCCAGGCACTCAGTCTCTACCCGGCCCGCTACGTCGCGTCGTACCCCACCGCCGACCGTTTGCTCGAAACCGTCGAACGCTTTGAAGAGCAACTGACGGGCCAATCGCCGGTCCATGGTCCGCGCCGGGTCATCATCGACGTCGGCGAACCGCTGCTGGTTGATCCCCACCGCGACCGCTCTGCGTCCACCGATCCCCTGCTGCAATCACTCACTGAGTCTCTGACGGAACTGCTGTCCCGCAGTGCCGGGCACTCGCGTCTATGCGCCGCGGCCTCCTGATCGCCCCAACCACGCGGCTCTCACTCCCCATAGGTCACGCGGACTCTCTCTGCCATGTGCGCCCTTTCCCCCCCGGCGGCATTGCCGCCTACCGCTCTCGTTCCCACCCGCACGCTGCCACAGCTGCAGACCGTCGCGACTCTGTATCTCGCCTATGCCACCTCGATGGTGCTGCGGATGATTCCCTCCGTCGTGGGCACAGCAATTCGCGACGACGCGCACCTGGGGATTGGCCTCGCCGAATGGAGCCAGGTGCTGGCGGCGGGAACCGTCGGGGCCTTGATTGGCAAGTTCGTGTGCGGTTGGTCGGCCGACCGGTTCGGCGGCCGGGTGACCCTCACAGCGGCTCTGCTGGTTGCCTCGACTGGTGTGGCATGGTTCGCGTCGGCACATCAACTCGCGGCATTGCAGGGCGCTTTCTTCCTCACCCTCATGGCCCAGGCGGCCGGCTGGCCGTCGATGACCAAGATCATCGGCAACTGGTTCGCCCCCCAACAGTACGGCCGCGTGTGGGGCGTGCTTGCCACCAGCTCGCGTGTGGGCGCTCTGTTCACCACGCTGCTGCTGGGTTCTCTGTTGACCACCGTCCCCTGGCGCAGCCTGCTGTGGCTGACGGCGGCCGGCGGAGTCGTTGTGGCCATCGCCTATGGCTGGCTGTTGCGGGAGAACCCCGCCGAGCCACCCGCAGAGACCGAGTGTGGTCCCTGCTCCCGAACTCCAGGTCAGCCGACTGGCCCTTTCGACCACCTCCCCATCCATGCGGCACTTCCCCGGATGCTGGTCAACCTCCGCTTCTGGGGAATCGCCGGCAGTCTGATGGGGCTGGCGATCCTGTGGGATTTCCTGCTGCTGGCCCCCATGTTCCTGCAGGACCAACTGCAATTGACCGCCCCCCAGGCGAGCCGGGTCGCCTCGGCGTTTCCGCTGGGCAGCCTCGTTTCCGTGCTGGCGGGAGGGTACGTGTTCGACCGCCTGGGAAACCGTCGGATGGCGGGAGTGACCGCCCTGCTGTTAGCCGTGGCCACCGGCAGCCTGCTGCTGTTGGCGCGACTGTCCCCCGCCGCGACCGTGGGCCTCCCCTCCTGGATCTTGGCCAGCCTGCTGTTCCTCGTGCTCGGGCTCTGCCTCTCCCCCTGCTATTACATTCCGGCCAGTCTCTTCTCGATGCGGTTTGGCGGACGGCACTCAGGGTTTCTGGTCTCGTTGCTGGACGCCCTCGGCTTCGCCACGACGGCCGTGTTCTATTACTTCGCCGGCCGGGGAATCGAAACTTATGGCTGGGGCGTCTTTCTGGCGATTCTCGCCGGAATTGGAATCTGGTCGCTGATCACAACATCGGGCTTCCTCTGGAACGAAGGGAGCAACCATGAGCCTGTCGCCTATTAAACGTCTTCCCGGAATTCCGCTGCGTCCCGATTCGCCTCCTCGACCATTGCGATATTCTCCTGGAATGCCTCCTCTGGAATCTGAACGCGCACGCACAGCGAAACCGTCTCCGAATCGTCGACTCAATGGTCCCCAGTTGCTGCCAACCGACACTCACTCAAGACTCGCGGAGTGCGTGTCCACACCCCCTGTTCCCCAGCGGGGTTCGCCGAGCAAGCTCACTCCTGTGAATTCCCAGTCCCCGCATGGCGGGCAGTCCCCCGGCGCATCCCTCTCAGGAGATTGACCATAATGCCCGAATTACTGATCGCACTCCTGATCACCATCGTGGTCTCGACACTCTTCTTTCTACTGTGGTCGACTTATCGCCCTCAGACAACCGATCGTCCCATCACCCCTTCCTGCCCGGATTGTGGACTGCGTATTCCCCTCGAGGAATCGCGCTGCCTCCGGTGCGGCTGGGGGCCCGCATCGGCCGAACCCCGGGCGCAACGGATCATGCAGCAACTCCAGCGGCATCTCGAACTGTTGTCGAAGCGCGAGTTGCTCTCCCCCGAAGTGACGCGGCAGTTGCGGATGACCATCCACGAAGAACTGGAACGTCTGGACCAACAACAGCTCGCCGTACCCCATAACACTGGGATCCAACAGCCATCCGCCGTTCCCGGCACTCCAGTGATCATCGGCCTCGACGCCGCCCCGACGGTGCTTCAGCCGGCCCCCTCGCCCGGATCGATCTCCGTCACGGCACCGCCCCCCGCCCCAGCGACCCCCAGACTGTCCGAGACGCCGCAATCATCCCCCGTCTCACCTGCGGAAACGGCTCCACTTGCGTCACGCCAAATCACGCCACCGGTGTCACAACGCAGTTCCAAATCTCGCGAACCGGCGGCACCGATCTGGCTTGACGAATCTCAGGCGGGCCCCGCGAAAGTGGTCCACCCGGCTCCCCCGGCCCTCAAGAAGAGCGATTGGCTGCTCGCCTTCATGGAGCAGCGGAACCTGAACTGGGGGGAACTGATCGGCGGCCTGCTGATTGTCTGCGGGTCCAGTGCGCTGGTGATCAGTTTCTGGAGCCAGATCGCCCAGTCTCCGTTCCTGAAGTTCGTGGTCTTCAATGGATTCACCGCGGCGATGTTCGCCGTCGGTCGCTATGCCGGCCAGCGGTTGCAGCTCCCCTCGACAAGTCGGGCCTTCTACGCCATCGGCAGCCTGCTGGTGCCGCTCAATTTTCTGGCGATTGCCGCCATTTCCAAGGGAGCCTCCACCAGTGCGCTGACGCTCGCCGGGGAACTGGTCACCACCGCGCTGTTCGGTTGGCTTTGCTGGCGTGCCGGGCGCGTTCTGGCCCCCTCGCAACCGCTGGCCTTCACACTGGGAATCCTCGGCCCTTCACTCGCCAGTCTGGTGCTGGGGCGCCTGCGAGTTTCCGGTGCCGAGAGGATGGCCCCGCTCGCCTGGAGCCTGCTGCCCGCCTTGCCCTACGTTGCCGCCCACATTCTGGGGGCGCGGTCAACCAGGTTGGCATTCGTTCCCACCAGCCCTCTCGCCCCGGCTGATGCCACGCCGTCCGTCACCCCGCCAGTCACCGCGGCCGCGGTCGAGCGGGGGTGGTGGTCACTGGCCACCAGCACGCTCGCCGTGCTGATCCCCCTGGGGCTGCTGGTCTACCGTTCGGAGCAGACCCACCTGATGCGGCACAGTCTGGCCCCCCTGCTGCCGTTGCTGGCGCTCCCGGGCCTCTCGCACGGACTGCTCCGCAGCCGACGGGCAGCGTCTGACCCCACATCACTCGAGCCACTGGTGGCCACCACCGTCGGATTCTTGGCGCTGGCGGTTGTCGGGCTGGGACTGGTCCTGGCCTGGCCTTTCAGCGGGCAGGTGGTGCTGACCTCGCTGGTGGGGGCCCTGGTCCTGGCGGCCGTCGCCGTGTGGCAACGCCGTCCCGCCCTCTGGCTGGCTGCATTGCCCGGTGTGACCGTCGCCTGGTTGTTGATGTTGGGCATGTTCCGCGGTCCGCTCACCTGGCAGTCTGGTAACCCCATGGAACTGCAGGCGGCGCTCACCGCCCCGTACCTCGGAAACGCCCTGATCCCGCTCGTACTGACCACGCTGGCAGGGGCAGCCACTTGCCGACGTCGCTTCCCCGACGATGCCCGCTGGCTGCTCATGGGAACGGGGGCTCTCGCGACCCTCAGCCTCCTGTCGATCCTGATCCTGGGATTCGGCCGGAGTGGTGACCAGGGAGGGGCGACGTTCTCACTGTTGTTGTACGGTTTCCTGGCGCTGGTGGCCGCGGTGGTTGTGGAACAACAACATGCGGTTGCCCAGGACGAGTTCGAGGAGAAGTCGTCGAATTCTCCTGGCTCACAACCAGCCTCCCATCCCGCAATCTCCACCGTTCAATCCAGCGGTGGGATCTTCGGCCTGGCCTGCGCCGGGATGATCCTGCTGACTCTCGCCAGTGCACAAGGGCTGTTCTTCCGCTGGCCGGAATTGGTGCAATACTCCCGTTCGGCCGCCCCTTTGCTCGCCACCAGCCTGATCGCCCTGTTTCTGATGGTGGTCGGCAGTGGTTGGACCCGGCGTCTCACGGGACTTTCGTTCGTCACCACCAGCCGACTGCCCGGCTGGCTGACGTTGGGGGGTCTCGCCCTCTCGACTGTCGCGATGGCCAACGTGGCCCTCCACTGGTTCCGGATTCCCTTTGGGGGCTTGGCGTGGCAGGTGCTATGGAGTGCCGGCTTGTGGCTGGCGATGTCTTGGCTGCGTCGCGGGCCCCCCGCGCTCGCACAGCCGATTTTCAGCGGTTTCCAGCTCCTGCTGGCGGCAGCCTCCCTGGCGGGGGCCCGCCAATGGCTGCAGTCGCATCCCTGGAGCGACCCGACGACCTACTTGGGACGTGATCCTCGGACGTGGCAATTGCTGGGCATGCTGCTGAGTCTCCAGGCTCTGTGCTGGTTGGTCCTGCGAGTCCTGTCCAGTCGGTCGGCAACTGCCGACGAACCGGTTGTGTCCAGCGGGCTCTTCGCCCGTCCCGCGGTATCCGGCGATCGTCTGCTGGCCAGAGTGTCGCTTCTGGGAGTGCTGCTGGTGGCCGGCTACGCGGCCCTGCCCGGAACCGAACGCGAACTGACCCCCCGGAACGTCGCCTTGAGCCTGGCTTCGGCCGAGAGCACGGAGCAGGCTCGACTGGCCCACGAACAGGCGCAGCAGGCCGCCCGCGATCGAGGCGAACCCGAATTGATCAAGCCTTTCCGCGTGGTACCCCCACTCGAGGCCTATGAACTCCGCCAGACGCCCCATGCGGCAGCGGCCGGCTGGAGAACATGGATCTGGCTCGCCCTGGTCCTGGCTCTCTGGGGCGGGTGGCAATGGCACTGGCCCAACTTGCGGTCCGCCATTGGCGCAAGCCTGGCCCTCGCCGCGGTCTGCCCCCTGGTCGCCTTCCACTGGGATTCCGCCGTCGCCACCGCCTCGGCCTGGCGGTGGGGAGCTGCCCTGTGGATGTCCCTCTTGGCCAGTCTCATCTGGCTCAGCCGTCCGCGCCAGACCTCCCACTCCGGCGGTTGGCTGGCACAGCGGCTGGTCGACCTGGGCCCTCATCGCCAGAACCTTGCCAATTTCAGCCAGGGGATGATGCTGGGCCTCTTCGCCGCCATGGGTCTGTTGGTGGGCGCTCTACTGACCCGTCAACCGGGAATCTGGGATCCCTGGCTCAGATCGCTGGGAATCACCGGCGGGCTCGCCCTGATCGCCGCCCTGCTCGGTTTGCTGCTGCAGTCTTCACTGTTTGAGATGCCCCTCGGGTCCCAGCGCAGCGATCCACAGTCCGAGGGGCCGCCCTTGACGCAGCGGTTTTCCTCCCCCGTCACGTTGGCCTCCTGGCTCACCTGGATCCTGGGGATCGGTCCCTTCCTGGCGGTGGTCCTGTTTCTCTACAACGGCGCTTTGAGGGGAAATCCCCTGGTGGGTCCCGAGCCGGGGACGTTTTTCCACCAGATTGGAGTCGCCGCCAGCTATGCCGTTCCGCTCATCGTGTGGGCCCTCGTGCTGATCGGACACGCGATCTGTTTCGCCGAAGGGACGTATGTCTTCGGGGCGGGGTTGCTGCTGCAGATCTCGGCCACCTCCATCGTGGCTTATCTTGCGGCCCGGGCCGGTCGTCCCCTCGACCAATTCCTGTCGCTGCAATTGATCCTCTGGAATTCAATGGTGGCCAGTCTGGCGGCCCTCGGTTGGCAGGGAGGTCGTCGCCGGCTCGGTTTCGCCACCTCACCTCCCCAGAACGAGGCCGACAGTTCGCGAGTCTGGAATCGGCAACAGTTGCCCCCCCTGTTGGTCACCCAATGCGTGCTGGGAATGTCACTCTGGGTGATCAGCCAGATTCCCGTGGTCTCGTCGATGACGGCGCTGCGCTCAGGAGTCGCCGCGCAGGGAGTGTTTGCATCCATACTGGGCGCGATCTCGTGGGCCCTCGCCCTGACGGCGCTCGCCGCACCTTTGGAATGGCGGGGTCTCCGCACCGGCCACATCTGGCGCACCCTCGCCTGCGGAACAGCAGCCCTGCTGTTGGCGCATACCCTCGCGCAGCGGGAATTGACCTGGGGACTCTCGGCCTGGCCGGTACTCAGGCTCTGCCTTGTGGGTGCGGCTTTCGCATTGTGGCTGCTGGAGGTGGGTCTGCGGCAGCGGGCCGCGGCCCAGACCGGGGAGACTCCCCAGACCCGCCTGCCGGGGGTGGCCGCCCTCAGCTGCCTGGCGCTCGGTCTGACTCTCAGTGAGCTGGTACGGGGAGGAGCCATCGGTTGGGCCGCCTGGGAACTGCGGGGGTTGGCCATACTGGGACTGCTGCACGTGCTCTGGTCACGCGACCGGCGGTGGCTGTGGAGTTCGGCTTTACTCCTGCCGTTGGCGGAAATCAGCCGTTGGCTGCCATGGCTCCCCAACGGGATCTCGGACTTCCAACGAATCATCCAACGGGGCGACTCCACCTGGCTGTCGCTGCTGCCGACCGCCCTCGTCGCCCTGTGGCTCGACCGGGATTGCACAGCGAGCTCCGGAACGGAGCGCGAGCCGCTGACAGGGTGGCTGCCGCCGACCAGTTTCCAACGGGGGGTGGGGTGGGTCGGTGTGGCCTGGTTCAGCTTCACTGTCGTACTGGCCGTGTTTGCGGCTGGCTTGAGCGCGGCGGTTCCCGCGAGTCATCTCTGGACCCAGATCAGCCTCATCGTGCTCTGGGCTCTCTGCCTGCGGGATGGTCAACGGGAGGTGACGCTGCTTCCCCTTTATCTGTCAGGGCTGTTGCTCTTCGCATGGATTCCCCTCGTGCTGACTCCCGAGCTGCGCTGGCGGTTGACGTTCGAGGGGCAACTGCTGGCGGGCTACACAGCGCTGTCGTATCTGTTGTGGTGGCGGCGGCGCGACTGCGACCGCGTGGCGGAATGGCTGGGAATCAACTCCTTCCACCGGAATGCCGAAATCAACCGCCTCTGGCTGGCCCGCGCGACACAATTCGTGTCGACACTGGTGCTGGCGATCACGTTTGTGACTGTCTGGACCGAGGTATCAGGAGCCATCGAACCACTGCGGCGGGTGCAGATGGCGAGTGGAGCGTGGGCTCCCATCCTCGTTCTCGGGCTGCTTTGCCGCAAATCCGATGACGGCCGCCTGCACGGCCGGGTGCTGCGACGGGCGGCGTTCGCCAGCATCTTCTGGGCCTGGGCGTGGTTTCCAGTCAACTGGTTGCTGGTACGGTTCTCGATCCAGGCGGCGGCCCTGTTGCTGCTGGCCCTCAACCTGTCCCTGTTGATCAGCCACTGGTCACGCCTCTCCGAGACCTGGCGCAGCGCCATCCAGAGAATCCTCCCCTGGTTGATGGGAATCGGCCTGGCCACGGTACTGCTCATCATTGGCCTCGAAGCCACTCTCCTGTCGCCCGCCCGTACTCGGGAGGAGTACATCGCGGTCGCGATCGTGGCCGGAGCCCTCGTGCTCTTCGCCGGCCTGTGCCTGGCGGCCGCCCTGCTGCCCGGCCGCGATCCCCTGCGACTGGCCGAGTCACGCAAGGCCCTGTGGGTCTATGCCGCGGAAGGGTTGCTGACACTGTTGTTCCTGCACCTGCGGCTATCGCTTCCCTGGCTCTTCTCGGGAATCTTCCAGACGTACTGGCCATTCTTCCTGCTGTTCCTGGCCTTTGTGGGGCTGGGTCTCTCGGAAGTCTTCCGCAGGCGGAATCTGCTCGTGCTGGCCGAACCGCTCGAAAACACCGGTATGTTGCTCCCCATGCTCCCTCTGCTGGGTTTCTGGCTGAATCCTTCCGTGGGCCAAGCCTCATTGACGATGCTGCTGGGAGGCCTGTTTTACGGCGTGCTGTCGGTCCGGCGGAAGTCGTTCGCCCTGGGATTGCTGGGAGTACTTGCCGTCAACGCAGCCCTGTGGTTGCAATTCCAACATCTCGAGGGCTATCGCCTGCTGCAGCATCCGCAGCTGTGGTTTATTCCCTTTGCGCTCTGCCTGCTGGCCGCCTCTTGGATTCACCGCGATCAGCTGACATCCACCCAGAGTTCCTCGCTACGGTACCTCTCATCCACCCTCATCTATACCTCTTCGACCATCGAGATCTTTCTCAACGGGCTGGCCGAGAAACCGTGGCTGGCGGTGGTGCTCGCGGGGCTGTCGGTGTTGGGGGTGCTGGCGGGAATGCTGCTGCGAGTGCGCAGCTTCCTGTTCCAGGGAACCGCCTTCCTCGGGGTGGCCCTGTTGACGCTGTTGTGGCATGCCGCGTTCCACCTGCACCAGACCTGGCTGATCTGGCTGACCGTCATCTTCGCGGGCGTGGCCATCCTCACGCTGTTCGCCCTGTTCGAACGCAAGCGTCAGCAAATGGTCGATTTGGTGGGGCAACTGCGCGAATGGTCGAGCTGAACCGCCATTCCCATCTCCGCCAAACGAAAACGCCGCAGGCCGGTGTCCCGACCTGCGGCGTTTTGGCAAGTGCTCTGTCAGACCACTCGGGGCGGTCTGATCTTCGGTCGCTTCCCCGCCATCGAGGGGATGACGAATCGGGAAGAATTCCTAGCGACGGCCACGGGTGTCCTTCTTCCCCTGGGCCCGCTTGCCGGCCGCCGAGACATGGCCCCGGGTGCGGGTTGTCAACCCGGTCAGTTTCAGACCGGTTTTCTTCGCCTTGGCCGAGGCGGCGGCACTCTTGGGGCCGGGAACGGAAACTCCGAGGCGGCCGACCGAGGGGGTGGCGACGGCGGGCTTGGCTCCCTTGGCTTTCCCCTTGGCTTTCGGAGCCTTGATTCCCTTGGGGGGCCGACGGGCAGCGGTCTTCTTGGCGGCGGCCACCGGGGCCGCCGCAGGGGCCGCCGCGGGAGCGGCAGCGGGTGCGGCCGGTGCCGGTGCCGCCGCCTTCTTCGCCGCCGTTGCGCGGGTCGTCATCGGGCGCAGAGTCTTGCGGCTGGTCACCCGCTCCTGGCGATGGGCCCGGGTACGGCCCGCCTTGGTCGCCTTCTTGCGTGCCGCCTTGGCGGCCGCGGGGGCGGCCGTCGGCGCGGCGGCCAACAGGGCCTCGAACCGCCGCACCGCCTCGGTGAACAGTTCCAACTTGGCATGGCTGCGGTCATTCTCGGCGCCGGCACGGCCCCCGCGCGATTGCTGCCGCGCCCGCCGCTGACGAGTGTATTGATCCTTCCACTTGTCACGCAGCGTCCGGGCCAGTGTCAGCTTCTTCTTCAACTCGGCCGCGGGCGCCTCCTCATAGCTCGCCTCCAACAAACCATACTCAGTCGCGGTGAACAGGTCACGAACATCCTTCAACTCGGCCGGAATCGGCATCGCATCCTCAGGGCTGCAAGAAAGTAAACACAAGACAGGATCGGCAATTTACGTCTCGCCCATCCGACATGCAATCTCGACACAGCATTCCACCTCTCCAACCAACGGGAATCCCGGGGACCAATACCACTCCCCGCTTAGCGTGGCGGGTCTTCGCACGCGACCCCCAACGCGATGTCTCCGGCAGGTACACTCCAGTCATTTGAGAACCTGACCAATCCTGCCCGGTTGACCCATCCGTCAAAATCGCGCACGATCTCCCAAGAGCCAAACCCTCATCCTCAACTCTGTTCCCTCCCCGAAGACCATGGCCGCCCCCGCCGCTGCACTCGCATCCCGCCGAGCCGAATTCCAAAACGAGGGATATGTCGTCGTCCGCCAGTTTCTGTCAGCGGCCGACTTCGGCGAGTTGCAAGACGAATTGCATCGCTATGTCACTCAGGTTGTCCCCCACCTGCCCGAGGGAGACGCCTTCTATCACGACCGCTCCCGGCCCGAGACCCTCAAACAGATGTCACGGATCGAAAATGATCCGTTTTTCGCTCAGTACATCCAGCACCCCGCCTGGCGGAATCTGGCCGAAGAGTTGTTGGGGGAGCCCGCCACCTGCCAGGGGACCGAGTGGTTCAACAAACCCCCCGCCACCGATCACCCCACCCCGCCCCATCAAGACAATTACTACTTCTGTCTCCAGCCGCCGCAGGTGTTGACCATGTGGCTGGCCCTCGACACAGTCGACGAAGAGAACGGTTGCCTGCGCTACATTCCAGGTTCCCACCGTGAAGGGCTGCGGCCCCACGGGCGCACCAGGACCCTCGGCTTTTCCCAGGGAATCGTCGACTATTCCGAAGCCGACCGCGCCCGCGAAATTCCGATTCTCGCGCAGCCCAACGATCTGCTGATCCACCATGGCAATACGATTCACCGGGCCGAGCCCAACAACTCACCCACCCGGCACCGTCGCAGCTTCGCCCTTGTCTTCCGCGGTGCCAGTGCCCGTCGCGATGACGTTGCCTTTCACAAATACCTCGACTCTTCAACGGCTCAGCAAGAAGCCCTCGGCGTCAAGAACGCCGCCATGACAATACAGCGGTAGTTCTCCCGCTGATGCTCACGTTCCCACAGTGATCTCCCACAGGACATTCTCCCCGGTGCGGTTCGACAGGCTGCTCCAGGTCCGGCCGCCATTGAACCTCATTCCCCCGAAAGTCTCGCCATGCTGTTCAAGATCGCCGTCGTGGCCGCCCTGCTCGGAGGCGACTGGCCTCAATTCCGTGGCCCGCGGGCCGACGCCCATGCCGACGGTCCCGCCACCCCCCTGGAATGGTCCGAGACACAACACGTCGTCTGGAAGACCCCCATCGCGGGATTGGGCTGGTCCTCGGCTTCCGTCGCGCGGGGCAAGGTCTACTTGACTACGGCAGTCCCGCAGGGCGAGGGACTCTCGCTGCGGGCCCTGGCCCTCGATGTAGAGACCGGTCGTGTCATCTGGGATCGCGAAGTCCGCGCGGTCGAAACAGCCCCGGCCATTCACAAGAAAAACAGTCACGCCAGCCCCACCCCCCTCGTGCAGGGCGACGCCGTGTTCGTGCACTTCGGCACCCTGGGCATGGCCCGGCTCCAGGCCGACACGGGTGCAGTGCAGTGGCTCTGCACCGAGTTGGACTACCCCCCGGTGCACGGCAGTGGCGGTACCCCCGTACTGCATTCGGGAAAGTTGGTGGTCGCCTGCGATGGCAGCAGCCATCCGTATGTTGCGGCCGTCGATGCCGAAACCGGAAAAATCGCCTGGAAGCGCGAACGCACCGTCACCGGCCGAGTCAATCACTCGTTCGTAACCGCCGCCGTCGCTGAAGTGGATGGGCAAGTCCAGGTGCTGGCCCCCGGCCCCGACCACTGCGCCGCCTACGACATCCATACCGGCGAAGAACTCTGGAAAGTGCTGGCCCCTGGCTGGTCGGTGGTTCCGCAGCCCACCGTCGCCCACGGCCTCGTCATCTACAACCACGACTACGACAATCCTGAACTGCTGGCGGTCCGTCTGGGAGGGAAGGGAGACATCACCGACTCGCACATCGCCTGGCGGCTGAAGCGGGGCGCTCCCAGCACTCCGACTCCGGTTCTTGTCGAAGACGATCTGTACTTCGTCTCCGACAATGGCATCGCCTCGTGCGTAAATGCCAAAACGGGCGAGGTGTATTGGACCCAGCGGCTGGGAGACAACTACTCGGCCTCTCCGGTTTATGCCAATGGCCGCATCCTGTTCCTCAACGAAAATGGACTGGCCACGTGGGTCAAGCCAGCCCGGGAATTCGAAGTTCTGGGAACCAATCAGATCCCCGGACGGACCTTCGCCACCCCAGCTTTCTCGAATGGGGCGATGTACCTGCGAACCGATGGGGCGCTCTATAAGATCGCTCGTTAAGTGGGTTCCGCCGACAATTCCGCCGCAGGTTGATGCCGAAAACGTGACGATACCCGCCGCCCGGGTCACTTTCGGTTGCCAGGCGCGACCCGGAATCCTTTCCCGGCAAGAGACAACGCCTCGCTGGTCCCAAACGTCGGAAACAACGGGGCCTTGTGGCGAGGCGTTGTGGTCGTCTCCATCAGCGAGGCAGCACAGAGTGCGGGCGGGTGTTATTCCCCGCGCCGCTCAGGCTCCCGCCCTGAGTTTCAGCAAACCGCACGCCTCGTCATAACCGGGAGCTGGAGTTCCGTATTCGCTCGCGGTCACCCGGGCCAACGCCACCAGTTGCCGTACCTTGTGCTGGGGACGAGCACGGGCCAGTTCGTCGGTGGTGGTCCGATAGTACTTCTCGGCATGCAACGCCCCGTCTTCGCTGATGGCGTATCTCAGCAGCAGATCCAGCAGACCCCGGTGCGAATGTCCCAGGTCGCAGTATTTCTGAACGACGGCACACGCCCGTTCCTGATCCTTCTCGCGAATCACGCCATCAAGTTCCCGCAGCAACTCCTGCGGGTCGGTCATCGTCACTCCCCGCAGCACCAACTCAACCGGACGAGGTTCCCAGCTGTGGAAGGGACGCCCCGTCTCGTGGTAGTCGAGCGCGAGGTGCCACCCCGCCAGAATCAGGCTCGCACAGCCGTTGCGGTGATTGGCCGACAGCGCCACATGCCGCCAGGCATTGGCCGAGTCGCAGGCATGCACGCCAATCGAATCGCCGTGCACACTGCCGACCGGTTTGTGGGGCTGCGTCCACTCCCGCGGACGCCCCTCGTCCCGCAGCACCAGCTGATTGGCCGCCAGGGCCAGCGCGTCACAGATCGCGCTGTGGTCAGTACCAGCCGCCAGCCATTCGGCCACCTGCCCCGCGGCGTCGGCCGGCTTGAGGGTCATCAGACTCTGACAGGCCGAGTCGAGCCAGGCGTCATCGCGGGCGACACTCTTCTGGGGGAGCGCATCGAGATGGTGCTGGTCGAACAACTTCGGCAGCAATTCTCGCAGCCCCGAATACCGCCGGGCCGAGTGTTCCTCATGCTTCCAACAGTAATGCAGCGATTGCCGCAGCAGCGTCCCGGCATGTTCCGGACCCACCAGGGACAGCATGTCCCAGGCGCGATGGGCCAGCACAATGCGGTGCACGTCGGTCCCGTCACACACGGTCGGCAGCAGGGCGTTCCAGGCGTGCTCCGCGGTCCCCTGCGACAACTGGGCGAACATCTGCTCGCCCCGGGGCAAATCGCGGGCCCGCACCGCCTCACGCAACTGCTCGGCGGTGGCCGGGCCGGTCGCGGTGGCGGCCGACACCGGCGCGAGCGTCTCCGCGGCCCCCGTTCGGGACGCATCATGCAGACAGCGGGCATTCCGGTGCAGCACCTTCAAGACGGGCAGGGCGCGCCGCCCGGTCGGCAGTTCTCCCGCCATCTGCAGTGCCGGGGCCAGTGCCATGAAGGTATGAAATCCCACATAGTCCTCCCCGCCGCAGGCCCGGGCATTCGCCAGCGCCGCCGCCCCGACCAGTTCACGCAGACTGGTTCCCGCGTTCAGCAAAGGCACCACTTTCGACAGGAGCTGTTCGGGAGGGGTCTCGGCCAACAATCCCGCCAGCGGCTCGAGGGGACCAAAGTTCAGCCGGGGCATCTCTCCGGATCCCGCCCAAACCGCCGAGCCGGGCGAAATAAGCCCCAGTTCGGCTGCCGCTGGCCCTCCCACCCCGGCCACCAGGAGGCCCCGTCCCAAGACCGACAGAAATTGTCTTCGATCGTGTACTCGATTCATCGCAGCCTCGCCTGCCAGTGGGAAGTGAAGCCCCCGCCGTCACAGACCCCAGTTTAGCATCTCTGGGCCCCCGCGGGACGGTTTCTTGCGGCAGTCCCCCGGTTGAATCTCATCCGGTTGAATCTCATTCTGACGTTTCTTAGAGTGTCGCTTCGGTCGTTGGCTCTTCAACCCACGCGGGCTGGCCCCGCAGAACGTCTTCGGACTCTCAGATTCCATGACTCCGCGCTACATCATGATCGGCGGTTTCCTCGGTGCCGGGAAGACGACCACGGTGGGCCGTCTCGCCCGCCACTATCTGGCCCAGGGGAAACGGGTGGGCATCGTCACGAACGATCAAACCACCGACCTGGTCGACACTCACACGCTGCGCTCCCAGGGTTTCGAGGTGGGGGAAGTGGCCGGGGCCTGCTTCTGCTGCAACTTCAATGAATTGACCTCCACCGTCGAACAACTTGGCAGCGACGAGCGCCCCGAGATCATTCTGGCCGAACCTGTCGGCAGCTGCACCGATCTGGTCGCCACGGTGATCCGCCCGCTGGTGCAGGTGTACCAACAGCCGCTCGATGTGGCCCCCTATGGCGTGATTCTCAAACCCAGCCATGGCTTGCGGATCCTCAGCAATTCTGGTCGGGGGGGGTTCTCGCCCAAGGCCGAATACATCTTCCGCAAGCAACTGGAAGAGGCCGATTTCCTGATCATCAACCGCCTCGACGAACTGACTGCAGAGCAGGTGAACGAGTTGACCACCCTGCTCCAGGAACAGTTTCCAGGACGCCCCATTGTGCGCATCTCGGCCCGTACGGGGGCCGGTTTCGACCAACTCTGCGACTTCCTCGACCAGCGCGGCGCGTTCGGCCAGCGGGTCATGGAACTTGACTACGACGTGTATGCCGAGGGTGAGGCCGAACTCGGTTGGCTGAACAGCCAGGTCGTGGTCGATGCTCCGCACGAGTTTCCGCTCGACAACCTGCTGGTTGATCTGATCGACCGCCTTCGCCGGCGATTTGATGCGGTGGGGGCCGAGACCGCCCACCTCAAGTCGATTGGACTTTGGGAGGGGTTCTACGGGGTGGCGAACCTGGTGAGCAGTTTCACCCCTCCCGAGCTGTCGCTTCCCTCGAACTGCCAGGTGAAGCAGGCCCATGTCGTGGTGAATGCCCGGGTGGCCATCGACCCCGAACTGCTCGCGCAGATGGTCCGGGACGAAGTCGCCGCCGCCGCCGCCGCCCTCACCCTGACCCACCGCATCGAAACGCTGCAGAGTTTCCGTCCCGGGCGTCCGGTTCCCACCCACCGCATTCCCACCACTTGAGCATGCGGATTCGGGCCGGCCAATCGAGTTCGTCCCGTTGATCCCACGTGCGGCCCAGACTTACTCCGCGTTGGCTACTGTGGAGCGGTTGTCCGCACCTCGGCAATCACGGCATCCCCCGGGGGAAAGTGCGGTTTGGGCACACTCTCAATGGAACGCGCCGATTCCACGAGGGGAGTGGGCGGCGGTCCCTGCGCGGTCGCGGGCGTTCCAGGCACGGGAACACTGAAGGTTCCGGTTTTCGCCGGCTGGACGCTGGTCACAATGCCCGCCTCCTGGAATTCCCGCTTGATCATTGTCAGCAGTTCATGCCGCACTGCAGAGACCACATCGCAGGTCCCCACACAGACCCGCAATGAGAACACCAGCGAGTTCTCGGCGAATTCCTCAAACTGGGCCGAAGGGGCCGGCTGCTTCAACACCAGCCGATGTTTCTGGGCCACACCCAGCAACAACGCACGGGCGAGATCGGGATCGGTCCCCACCGCCGCCCGGACCTTGATGGTCAGCCGCGACAGCGTGTTCGTCAGTGTCCAGTTGATGACCCGGCCGGTAATCAGCTCTTTGTTGGGAACGATCAGTTCGCGCAAATCGCCATCGGTGATGGTGGTGGCCCGCATCCGGATGCGGGTGACACTGCCAGTCACATCGCCAATCGAGACAATATCACCGATCCGTACGGGGCGTTCGATCAGTAGAATGAGGCCCGAGATGAAGTTGGCGAAGATCTCCTGCAGGCCAAACCCCAGACCCACCGTCATCGCCGCCACCAACCAGTTCAACTGCGCCCAGCCAATTCCCAACTGCTGGAAGGTGGCCAGGGTCCCCAGCATCAGCGCGGCATATCGGCAGACGGTCGCGACGGCATAGCGGGCCCCCGGATCGAGCCGCGTCCGCGAGAGCACCAAGACGTCCAACAGCTCGGGCAGCGTTCGCTCGCAGAACCAGGTCATCCCGGCAATCACCACGGCCACGCACAGCCCGGCCAGAGTAATCAACCCCGCCGTCGGCTCCTCCGCCGCGGTGTCAAGAATGCGGAAGGGATGCGGCCATAATTCGACCGCCTCGAGGATCCGCAGAGCCGGCAAGAGCTGTCGGCAGATCGCCCAGCACCCGAGGGTGAACGCCCCCATGGAGGCCATCCACAGCAGGTCCTGCCATTGCACCAGATGACTCTCGGCGACAGGCAGCGCTTCGCTGTCATTGGTCGCCGCGCTCGATTGCGAAGACGCTCCCTTGCCCAGCCGCGGCAGGCGCGAGTGCGAGATCGGGCTCATCCGGGGGAGCCACCAGCCTCCCACCAGCTGCCGCACCAGGTCGATTGCTCCCCACAATCCCACAAGGCCCAGCAACCGCAGTTCCAACTGAACCGCCGTGAAGTGAAATCCCGCAAGGGATAGTCCGCCGAACAACGCGGGAATCGCCAGACACAGCATCCGCCAGGCTCCGCGCCAGAACCCGTCGCGAGCGACCGCCGCCCCGTCGGCCGCTTCCGTCTCGTCCGCCACCAACGGGGCATCTGTTCCCCCGTCGGGCAACAGTTGCCACAACGCCCACCACAAGACCCCTTGCAGCAGCAGGAAGGCGGCCCGGCTCAGTGCGCCCCGGGCGGCATCCCCCGCGACGTAGATCCCCCACAGGGTGATCGCTAACAGCGGCAGCCCCCACCACGAGGCGCTGCGGGCAAACCGTCGCCAGCCAGCCAGCTCTCCGGTCGAACCAGACAAAACCCCCGGCACCAACCGCCGCAGCCGCGCACCATGCCGGATCATCCGTAACGGGAACAACAACAGCGCTACGGTCTGCAGAACCCGGCCCCCCGCCGCCGTCACCTCATCCAATCCCAACGCACCGATCCGCGCCCCCAGAAACAATAAGACCAACGGCACTGGTGCGACGCTGAACAGCAATGAACCCAGGCTCAGCATCGAGGCATCTGCCGACGACTGGTTTTCTCCAGCGGCCAGCCGTTTCAGCAGAGTCTCGACCCAGGGAGCGGCCAGCCAACAGCCCGCCACAAACAACCCCAGACACAGGGGGACGGCCGGGCGTCGCACCAGATCGTTCACCAGGCTCATCGCCAGGGTCTGCCAGAAGGCCGGCCGAACCAGTACCCGCAATCCCTGTCCGATTCGTCCCATTTCGCCGACACCCGGCCAGCTCATGCTGCGAATCCACAACACATGCTCATCGCAGAAGCGGGAATACAACTCGGTCTGGCGCAGCAGTTCCCGCTCGGCCGTCTCAAGTCCCATCAGCGTTTCGAGGTAGCGGGAGGTGTCGTCGATCAGCGTGTCGAGGGCCGCACGGCGCGACTTCAACAGGGCCCGGATCTCATCAGCCTTTTCAGCACCCGGTTCCCTCCCGCCGGGAAACAACACGCGTCCCTCCCGGACCACTGCCGCTCCCAGGTCAGACAACCCTTTCCGCTCATCCTCCAACTCGGCCAGTTGCAGGCCGATTTGGGCGGTTTCATCCTGCCGTTCACCAGAGCGTTCCGCCAACTCGGCGGGCGTCGGCAGACTCTCGCGACGCCGCCGCAACACCACCGCCACGGTCTCGGTGAACCCGGCCCGCCGCGCCCGGCGGGTCACCTGGTCCGACTCTTCCGCCAGTTCGCGGGCCTGGGTCTCGATTTGCTCCAGTTCTTCAGCCGCCTGCTCGGCCCGACTGACCAGCACCACCCGCGACTCGGCCAGTTCCCGGTTGCGTTCGGCCAGCGGACGGAGTTCGGCCGGGGCCCGTTCGACCGCCAGCGCGGCCAGCTGCGCCTGATAGGCCACCTCGTCCCGCCGCCGCTCATTCAAGGCCTCTTCCCAGGCGGTCACCACGCCCCGCGATTGTTCGATCTCCAACGCCGCCAGATCGCGTCGGGCCGACAACAGCCCCGCTGTCAGTTCGTAGGTCACCAACTCCTGGCGCAGCAGTTCCCGCTCGGCCTCCGCCGCCTGCTGTCTCGCCTGCAGCAGCATCTGCCGTGCCTCGGCCTCGTCTTCCGAATCGGTTTCCCCGGGTCCACGTTCGATTTCTTCCTCGACCGCGCGCAGTTTCTGACGCACCTCCGGCTGGCGATCGATAATCTCGAGGCGCCGCGTGGCCCGGCGCGAAACCTCTCCCTCCGCCTCGGCCAACTTCTCGCGCCATTCCTCCAGCGTCGCCTCGGCCACACTCAGCCCTTCCTGCAATTCCGCCAGGCTGGCGTTCGACTCGACCTGCGAGGCCGCGGTGGGACGGGGGCTGTCGCGTCTCTGGCTCACCTGCGCCAGATCTTCATCGGCGGTCAGGGCCATCTCCTCAAGGCGGGTACGGCGCGCGCTGAACTCGGTCCCCTCCCCCAGGGCATCGAGGGCCGACTTGTAGAGCTCCAGTGCCGCTGCCTTGGTCTCGGCCGATAATTCCGGATTCGCCTCGACCCGGACCATGCGGGCCTTCACGTCGGCCTCCCGCACGCTGGTCAGCTCGCCCGCGTCGTCCTGGTCACTTTCCTGCGGCGACTGGGATTCCTCCCGTTCGACAGCTGGTGGTTTGGCCGGGGCGGCTTCCCTCTCATCGCCCCGTGCGGATCCCATTCCCCAGAGCACACCGGCCCCCACCACCAGCCCCAAGAGGCCGGGGAACAGGCTCCGAAATCCATCCCACATCCGCACCGCACGACCATCCATGATCTTCCTCCCGAACAAGGGGGGCGAAGAATAGGACATCCCCCTTTGGCCGAAAAGACGAACTGCACCGTCGTCCCGCTCCCAACAGGCCGGAGATCGATCATGTCGGTCACAGAATGCAAACAGCCCGGCCTGGCAGATGCCAGACCGGGCTGCAATCGATATCCGTTGAGAACTCGTCGGGAACCACTCAGACGAACTGCGTCACACCGGGTACGGCCACCACCGGCTCGGGCAGCTTCGTCCAGTCGTAGCTCGCGGGAGTGAGATTCTCCTTGGAATTCAGCGCCTGTTCCCAGGTAATCGTCTTGCCAGTGTAAGCCGACATGCGTCCCATGATGGCCATCAGCGTGCTCTTGGTCATGTAGTCGCCGTTGTTGATCGGCTCACCCTTGCGGATGGCGGCAAAGAGCTCGTTGTGCTCGGTCTGGTACATGTCTCCTTTTTGGCCCTTGAACTTCCACGCTGTCTTTCCCCCTACCTTGACCGAGTGGGCGAAGATGTCGCAGGTTCCCTTCGTGCCAAACACGTGGTCCGAGACGTCATTCGAGCAGCCGTCGATCTGCCGGCACGAAGTGAAGGCCTTCACTCCGTTGGCGTACTCGTACACCACGCTGAAGTGGTCATAGGCATTCCCCGATTCGGCCCCGGTCCGGGCCTGACGGCCGCCACTGCCGGTGCACTGCACCGGGGGTTCGTCTCCCATCGCCCAGGCCACCTTGTCGAGGCTGTGAATGTGCTGCTCGACATTGTGGTCGCCCCCCAGCCACACCATGTGCTGCCAGTTCCGCAGCTGGAATTCCATGTCGCTCCAGCCGGGCTGACGGGGAAACTTCTTCAGCGTCGAGGTGTGGTAGGTCGCCTGGATGGCGGTAATGTCCCCCACCGCCCCCGAGCGAATCTGGTCGAATGTCGCCCGCATGCCGTAGTCGTACCGCCAGCACAGCCCCGAAACCAGACAGAGCTTTTTCTCTTTCGCCAGATTGCTCACGGCGAAGACCTGCCGCACGCCGGGGGCGTCCACGGCCACGGGCTTCTCGGCGAACACATGCTTCCCCTTCTCGACCGCATAGGCGAGATGGGCCGGCCGGAAGTGCGGAGGCGCGGTCAGCACGGCCACGTCGATGCCGCTGTCAATCACCTGCTTGTAGGCGTTGAAGCCCACGAACTTGTGGTCGCTGTCGACCGCAATCTTGTCTCCCAGGCCCGTTTCCTTGAGGCTCGCCAGGCTGCCCTCCAGACGGTCGGCAAAGGCGTCTCCCATCGCCACCAGCCGCACGTTCGGGTCGGCGTTCAAGGCCTGGGCGGCCGCACCGGTTCCCCGGCCACCACAACCCACCAACCCCACCTTCAGCACATCACTGCCGGCGGCGTACGCCCGGGGGGCCATCGCCAGGCTGCCCGCCAGAACGCCGCCAGCTACGGCCGACGAAGCCTTCATGAAGTCACGGCGGGTGGAAGCAGCAGAAGTCTCACGGGCCTGGTCCGACATGGATCATTCTCCGGGGGAAAAAAGGTGTCATCAACTCGCGCAGATCATATCGTCTCGCCGCCATGCGACACAATTCCGCCAACCTACCCCCGCCCCATCCCCCCACCCCCCCCCCCATGCCCCGCCCTCTCCCAACCTCCCAATCTCCCGGTCCGGAACCCCCCGGGCAATTTCGTCGCCCCTTCCGACACGAGGAAGATGATTCGTTTTCAACTTCTCCAGTCCCCCAGCCACTTCCACCGACATCGCACTATCCCCCTGGGATCGAGAACCGGACTTCGGATCGCCTCCTCCCCCCAGGGACTTCGACGGCGGTTGGCTGTCTCAACGCCCCGCCGATCCCAATTGACCCCCTCAACGGAACCAGAGTAGATTCCCTACCTTGCGACATTCCCTCGCCGCTCCCTCACCCTCGTCTGGGGTCGCGGCGGGGACAGGCTGTCTCTCCCCAGCGGGATGCTTCGGAGACCCGGCCAGATGTCGACCGCGTTGTGCCCCGCTGGTCAAGGATGACCTTAATGAGTGCCCTCCCCCTACCCTCTGGCTCGCCTCCTCCCGATTCCACATCGGGCGACGTGTCGACCTCGGGTATTGTTCCCGCCGAACGCTTCGAGCAACTGCGCGAAGCCCGCGAGATCCTGCAGCTGGCCGCGCAGTCGCTGCAAAATGTCGCACGTCGGCTTGATGACCGCTTCTGCCACGCTGTGCGGTTGCTGCTCAACTGCACCGGGGCGGTGGTCGTCACAGGGATGGGAAAAGCCGGACTCATCGGTCGCAAGCTTACCGCCACCCTCTCTTCCACCGGCACCCGCGCCCTGTTCCTGCATCCCGCCGAGGCGGTGCATGGCGACTTGGGGGTCCTCCGTCCGGGCGATGTCTTGCTGGCCCTTTCCAACAGTGGTGAGACCGAAGAGCTCTGTCGGATGCTGCCCCATGTCCGTCGGCAGCGGATCCCCATCGTGGCCATCACCGCCCGCGAGACCAGCACCCTCGGCAGCCAGTCCGACGCCCTGCTCGCCACCGGATCGATCTCCGAGGCGGGCTGGTTCGGGCTTGCCCCCACCACCAGCACCAGCGTGATGTTGGCGGTCGGAGACGCTCTGGCCCTCGTCACCTGCCGCCAACGCGGTTTCTCACGCGAAGACTTCGCCCAGGTTCATCCCGCCGGGGCCCTGGGGCGCCGGCTCTGTTCCGTCAGCGATCTGATGCGGCGGGGCGAGCAACTGCGCATCGCCTCGCAGGAACTCACCGTGCGTCAGGCCCTCGTCTCGCACCAACGCGCCGGCCGCCGCACAGGGGCCATCATGGCCGTCGACGAAACGGGCCGCCTCGCCGGACTCTTCACCGACAGCGATCTCGCCCGCCTGCTCGAACAACGCCGCGAATCACAGCTCGACCGCCCCCTGACCGAAGTGATGACGCACCGTCCCAAGACCATCTCGTGCGACTCTCCCCTGGCCGATGCCTGCAAACTGCTCGCCGACTTTCACATCAGTGAACTGCCCGTGATCGACGGCCTGGGACGCCCCGTCGGGCTCATCGACATCACCGACGTCATCATCCACATGCCCGAGCAACGGACCGACTGACCGGTCCCGCCGGCGTCCTTCGCAAACCCCATCCCTCACCGCATCCAACGCAGTTTCACCGTGAGCCAACGGATCTACCGCACCCTTGTGACGATGGCCCTGCTGCTGTCGCTGCGCCTGGGGTACGGCGTCGTGGTGAGCCCACTGGTCAATCCCCCCGCCTCGCGAGCCGGAATCAACTCGGCCCGTCCGTCGCCGCAGTCGGAGGATTCCTCCACCGATTCCGAGCAAGCCGCCCCCAGCAGCATGCCGCAGCAGCGTCGCGATCTGCTGGACGTGGCCGCCGAAAGTCTTCCCCACGCCCCCTGGAGCGCCCAGGCCCGCTACGCCCTGCGCAGCTCCAACGCCTACATCTTCACGGAAGAGTGGGAAAAAGAAGAGAACTCGAACCGCGTGCGGTTCGAGCCCTTCGCGATCGTGTACCGCACGCCAGACGCCCCACCCGACGATCCGCCGCTTACCATTGTCTGCGATGCGGCAGTGCTGGAATTCGCCGAGAAATTCGATATCCGCAATCCCCGCCCCGGCCGGGTGGTGGGGGGCTCCCTGCTCGGCCCGGTCGCCATCCGCGGCCCCAACGGATTGGCCGCCAACACCCACAACTTCAGTTTCTCCGAAGCCTCGCAACGCGCCTGGAGCGATCACGAAATCGACTTCACCTGGGGGGGGCACAGTGGCCGCGCCCAGGGAATCGAACTCGATCTCATCCCCCAGGTCGGGAAGCTCGACGAAGACAAGCCGGCCATCTCCGGCATCCGCACCCTGCGCCTCGTCAGTGGCGTTCACCTGCAGCTGCAGCCCGGGGCCGAAGATCGCCGCCAGGCCAAATCCTCCCCCAAGACCGGCAAGCAGCGGGCCCCGGTCAGTCTCAGTTGCACCGGCAACTTCGAATACAAGCTCGAAGTGCAGGTGGCGGTCTTTCACAAGAATGTCGAAGTCGTCCAGCCGACCAGCGAGACCCAGTCCGATCGCCTCAGCACAGACACCCTCACCCTCGAATTCGTCCGCGATCAACCAGATCCGCTGGTCGCCGCCGAGACGGTCATTTCCGACGGAAACTCCGCTCCCGCCGAGGAGGCCCCTCTGGAAGCCCCCCGCTCCGGCACGCCGGGGGGAGAATTCTCGAACCTCAAGTTCCGTTGGCTGCGGGCCTCCGGTCCCAAAACCATCATCACCTCCGACCGCTCCGAACTGAAGGCCACCCTCCAGGAACTCACCTACGACGAACCGGCCCGCGAAGTGATCCTCAAGGGAACCAGCCCCGTCCGCGTCGAACAGAAGAATCACCGTCTGCAGTCGACCGAGATCGCCGTCACCCTCGACCGGGAGGGAGATGTCGAGACCGCCCATTGCCGGGGAAATGGACGCCTCGTACGCTACACCGGGCGGCTTCCCAAAAGCGAGGAAGAGCCGCTCCCCCGCATCGATTTCGCCGCCAAGTGGGAGGGGGACCTGCGGTTCGAACCCCGCACCGACCAGCCCGGCAGCACCATCGACCTGCAGCAGCGGGTCGTGCTCACCCGCCCGGGTGGCATGCGCCTGCTGGCCGAGCGCGTCCGCATCTGGCTCTCGGAGGACGCCTCTCCATCCGACGACCCCCAGCCGCGCCGGCGGCGCGGTGAATTCAACGATGATGGACGTACCCGCCCCGAACGCATGCTGGCGCTGCGGCAGGTCGAACTCAAGAGCCCTCAACTGGTGGGGGCCACCGAACGCCTCGAAATCTGGTTCCAGCCCGGCCGCCTCGGCCCGCCGCCGGCCCGCCCCGAATCGCTTGAGCCCGACGTCACCACGCTTTCCCCTCGCGCCACGCCCCCTGGCAACTCCCCTCTCCGCCGTGTCGCGCTCCGCGACTCCGATTCCACCCCCGGCGTTCAGGCCGCCGCCAACAACCGTCCGGCCGCCGCCGGTCTCCGGCCGCCCAATCCTCCCGCCGACAAATCGCCCCCGGCCGACCCGCCGCTGAATCCTCCCGCCGACAAATCGCCCCCGGCCGACCCGCCGCTGAATCCTCTCCCAGGACCAGAGCCCGAGGCCGAAAACCGCCCGGGCAAGACTCAGTCACCCATCCTGGTCTCGGCCGACGTCATCCGCGTGCAGATGCTGCTCGACGCCGACGATGCCGAGGTCGAACGCATCCGCACCGAAGGCCATGTGCATGTCACGCAAAACCACGGCCCTGGCCAGATTCCCCTCGATGTGAAGGGAGACCAACTGCAGGTCTGGAACTACACCGAAGAACGCCAGGTGCTGCGGGTCCAGGGCAAGCCGGCCCACGTGCATGACCGCGGCCTGCAACTTGAGGGAGACGACATCCGCTTCGACCGCGGAGCCAATCAGGCTGCGGTCCAGGGCAAGGGGGTGCTGCGCATGCCCGTTCGCAGCGGCATCGACGGCAAGAAGCTTCCCGACTCCCAATTGGTCGATATCTTCTGGCAAGAGAAGATGGAATTCGACGGCCAGACCGCCCGCTTCTTCTCCGGAGTCAAGACCCAGCTCAACGGGACCGAGCTCGCGTGCGAAGAAATGCAGGTCCGGCTCACACGCCGGGTCTCATTCATCGAAGACAATGCCGAGCGCGAGCCCGAACTCGAAAACGTCCTCTGCCGCGACCGCGTCAACATCAAGAGCGCCGAGTATCAAGACAACAAACTGCAAAGTGTCCGTCTCGCCACCGGTCAAGAGTTCCAGTTCGAACAGGCGACCGGCGATCTGAACAGCAACGGCCCGGGCATCCTCACGTTCTGGACCCGCAACACCAATCGCCCCGAGAAAAAGGGGCGGCCCGGCGCTGCCAACCGCGCTCTCATCGCCCAGGGAAACAGCCCCTGGAACTTCACCCAGGTCACCTACTCGGGACGCATGAAGGGGAATGCCGAGAAACGTCGCAGCCAATTCTTCGATCGCGTGCGCGTGGTCTACGGCCCCGTCAACACCCCGACCGAGCGGCTCGAAGTCGACCGGCTCCCTGAGCAGGCGGGGACCCTGCGGTGCGAGGAACTCACCGTCACCCAAGTGGTCGCCCCGCGCGACAAATCCGAACATGTCACCGTGTTGGGCCGGGGCAACTGCGAAATCGAAGGCCGAATGAAAGATGGCTACTTCTCGGCCCTCGCTTACTCCGTCAGCTTCGATCAATCGAAGGGAATGTACGTCCTCGCGGGAGACGGCCGGCGCGATGCCGAACTGTCGCGAGAAAGCCAGCCCGGTGCTTCGCAGCCCGCCGTCCAGAAGGCCAAACGGTTCGAGTTCTTCCCCGAGCGGAACGAACTGAATGTAATTGAGGCCTCGAGCGCCACCGGCGGAACCTGATTCACCCCGGGTGTGGCGAAGCCCCCGCACCTGGCTCGGCCCCCGAGTCAGTCCTGCGCGTCACCCGGTGACGATCATCGCAATGCCCCGGCATGCGAATCTGGCGGCCGGTCGGTCAGCCCTGCAGCGTCCGCGTGGCGATGGCCACATTCTCGGCCAGGTGATCCAGCGAGAGCCCGCCAATCACCAGATTGGTCACCCCTGGGGTCCGCAGCACCAACGGAATAGCCTCACCCGCTGGCAACCGCCCCGAAGCCAGCCCCTTTTTCACCACCACTCCCACTCCCCGGCGTTCCGCCTCGGCGATGACCGTCTGGTGTGACCGGTCGTCACTGTGATACTCTACCATCAACACCTGCGCCCAATCGAGAGCCAATTCGGCGGCCGCCACCGTCTTCCCCGAGAATCCGATCCAACGCACGTCCCCCGTCTGCCGCAACGACTGCAGTGTTTCGACCACCGGCGTCTGACGCAGCACGTCGAGATCATTTCCCGGGGCATGCACCAGCACCAGATCCAGCCGGTCGGTCTGCAGCCGGCGCAGACTGCGCTGCACGCTGTTCCGCACCGACACTGCATCAAACCGATATTCCGAGACCCCATTCGCAAACTCTTCCCCCACCTTGGTCGACAGGAAGAACTCATCCCGCCGACGGCTCAAACAGCGGCCCACCCGTTCTTCGCTCAGCCCATAGGCGGGGGCGGTGTCGATGTGGTTGATCCCCAGTTCCAGCACGCCATCGAGCAGCCGGGACACTTTCGATTCATCGGGCAAATCGTACCCTTGGGCGTACTTGATCCCCTGGTTCCGCCCGATCTTGAACGCTCCAAAACCAATCACGCTGACCGACGGCCCGGTCGCCCCCAACATCCTCCGGGGAAGCGTCGCGGCGGTCATGCCGCGTGCCGCCGGGGGAGCGCGGGAACCGGCACCCAACGCCGCAACTCCTCCCACGCGGGCTGGGCGACGGGCGGGCGGGGCCAGGCGGCCAGAGCATCGAGCAAAGGCTGCAGCAGGCTGCCCGTGGCCGGCGGCAAGGCGGCACACACACCCTGCGCCACCTGCGGAGCCAGCACCAGCTTCGTCGGCCACGCCGTCAGCACGTTCCCTTCCTGCAGCAGCCGGTACGAATCGGGACGCGACCCGCCCAGAGTCGACCCTTCCGCCCGGTCGATCCGGCAGGTGGTCCATTCCGTCCCGGCCAGATCCAGACCAGGCAAGACCTCGGCCAATTCCAGCCGGGCCCGTTCGATCAGGGTCTCGGGATCGAGCTGCACGCCATCTTCCGAAATCTGCCCGCCAATCTGCCACACCACACGTCCCTGCGCATCGCGGGCCGAGGTGATTGAGACGCGGGTCTTGGAAAAATCGATGCAGTGCCCATGGAATTCGGGCAATTCACCCCGGACCAGCACGTAATGCAGCGGTCGCAATTGCATCGCCCGGGCATCGAGACCCAACCGGGTCCGCAGCAGGGCGTTCCCCTTTCCGGCGGTCAGCACCACGGCCTGCGGCTCAACCTCGAGAGTTCGGCCAAACCGGGCCGAGTGCAGGCGAATCTGCCGCACCCGACCAGCCGCCTGCAGCACAAATTCGACCTCGGTTGCCGGATCGAGCTGCAGCATCACGTCTTGATGAGGGGCGGCCAGCGCAGCCACCAGCGACCGCGGAGCCAACACCTGCTCATCCACCCGGTACACCGTTCCAGGGCAGCTCTGCAGGACCGTGGGATACTCGCTGCGCGGGACGGTTCGCGGCGTCACCTGCAGCCCCAGTTGGGCCCCAAACAGCCCCAATTTCGAGGCGGCGCTTTGGGTTCCCCAGAGATGAAAGGCCTCGGCCGAGACGGTCACCCGGCGCAGATCGGGCTGGGCTTCCCCCAGCAGGCAGCGGCGCCACAACTGCGGCATCTCGCGGGCTTCGCGGGCCGCCCCGGTCAGTACCCCGGCCAGCGAATACTTCAGGCCGCTATGCAGAATTCCCTGCGAGGCGATGGTCTGCCCGGTACCCAGGCGATGCCCCTCGACCAGCAGGGCCGAACGGCCAGACCGGCGGACGGCGTCCAGGGTCCACAACCCTGTCACCCCACCCCCAAAAATCACTGTGTCAACGTGCAGGCGATCCATCGCAAGCGCACCATCCCTGGTCGAACCGGAAGTCGGGCAGTCTACCGGGAAGCGGGAAACAGGAACAGACGAGAATTTCCCTTCGTTTTTTGATTCCCTGCAACGCTGGCAAGTGCCGCCCCCAACGAGGAACTCTCAGGTCAACGGACGCTGGGCGACCCACCCGCCAGCCAGCCACTCCACCGGCCGCAGCAGGGTGATCTCCAGAAAGTCCCCCGTCGGCTTCGGCATCCGTAGCCTGACGTTGACCCACGTAGAGGGATCCACCGGAGCCTCCGGCAGTTCCCCCCCGGCCAACTCCGGATTGCGGGCCAAGACCCGCTGGCCGGTCCTAATCGTCTCAATCGCCCGGGCGTAGTAGGCCTCACCCGAGGGGCTGGTCACCGACTCGCTTCGGACCGGCCGCATCGCGGGCGAATGTCCTGCCTGCGCCGGACCGGCGGCAACACGGCCATCCGTCGACGGAGCACCCGGACTGACCGGAGACCTCCCCAACCAGCACGCCAGAGCCGCCACCGCCAGCACTACGGCCATGCCCCGGCCAAGTCCGGCACCAAACCCGATTCGCCGCACACCGCGAACGGAATCCCGCGTCGCGGAAGTCTTCGGCCAAGCGGTCACTGCCAACGATGCACTCACCCGCGACGACTCCGGAAGGTTCCAGATCAGGTTCCATCCTCGCGATAGGGCGTTTCGGGTTGGAACGACTGATTCGCAGAGTACCGCCGCACCCGGCAAGGCGGCAACGGTGGCCAGGGTGGTCTCCATCCGTCTGGCTGCCGAGATACCGCAGGCACTGCGCTGACAGCCAGCAGTAATCCGAAAACCGCGATCGATTAACCCCCGCGATTCACTTCCTTGGTAGATCCAAACAGTCACCTTCGCGAAATTAGGGAAACCTATTCACGCAGCTGCTTTCCTGTTGCCGTAACCAATTTATAGTGGGCTGAAAAGAGAGTTTCGCATCGCGCCCGATCCTCAGAAGCAATTGGGCAAAGCCTTACGACTCGCAATAGCGTTTCAATCATGTGTTGGATTAACTGCTCTTCTGAGATCTCGGGGCAGCAGCCAACCAATACCTGGAAAAACTGGTCACTATTCTCAACGACCTCGAAATAGTCCCGGCCTTCCTCATCCGTAAAATCGACGAGAAGTGCGTTGCACATCGGATTTTTAATCTTCAGGGCATCAAACGCCGCGATAGTCGGTTGCAGTTGCCTCCGAACCTGGCGAAACAACCTTGAGAACGCCCTGTGCCGTGCCAGATAACCCACACTAAGCCACATGCATGTATCCATCAATGGTTTACCGAATTAAATGGAGGGCGTTTGTGAAAAATACGCATATACGTTTCAATGTATCTCGACTCCAACGCTCTTGCCGCGGATTTGCCATCGACTGTCGCGAGAATATCAACGTCAATCTCGACACCAATCTTCGCGAAGTCTCTTCTATGTTCCTTAAAGCGATTACGAATGCCACGACCGGTTTCACCAAAGTGTAACAGCTTCCCATTCGACTTATCACGAATAACGTAAACATCATGGAGACCC
>CAIOTJ010000474.1 GCA_903861195.1 uncultured Planctomycetaceae bacterium
CTGCGCCCACACCTTCCCCATGCCCTTCGAATTCTGGTCGAAGAAGATGGCCGAAGGAGCGCACGTGGTCACCCCGTCGATCCGCCACGTCCCTCCGCAGTGCTACGATCCCAAGATGAAGTATCGCAGCCGCATGCATTATTATCTGGCCGATAAAGAAACGCAGTTGGTCGATCCCGACGGCGTGTCATTGCTGCTCGACCTGCAGGGGAACGTCACCGAGACCAGCGGGGCGAACTTCCTCATCGTCGACCGGGGCACCATTGTTTCCCCCACCACCGTCAACATTCTGCCGGGGGTCAGCCGGGGTGTGGTGATCGAACTGGCCCAGAAACTCGGCATCCCCTATGCCGAACGGGACCTGCAGGTGCACTCGGTCATGAATGCCGATGAAGCGTTCCTGGCCAGCACCCCATTCTGTCTCTGTCCGGCCACCCGAATCAACGGCGTGGCGATCGGCGATGGGCAAATCGGCCCGGTCTACCGCCGGCTGTTGGCGGCGTGGAGCGAAGAAGTCGGCCTGTCGATCGACCACCAGGTCTTCGACTGCGCCCGGCGGCGTACCGCGCCGGCCGCCGCGTGACAGACAGCGGGCTGGCGGCGGGTGTCATTCACCGCCACTTCCCGGTGGCGGGGCGTTTCTGGGGCCGAACCCCTCCGGACTGAGCTGTGTCACACCGCCACGCGGCGGTTCCGCAGAGCGTGGTTCTGTGCCTCCGGGGCCGTTTCCCGGGTTTCCCCGAAATTCCCCCCTCGAATTCATCCACCTCCCGTGGATAGAATAAGGTTCTGCTCATTCACACAGGAGGCCTGTCACAGGTTGTCTGATCCGAAACGCGTCGATCTGAAAGTCAAGCAAAAACGTGCCGTGCTGGTGGCCGTGGTTGTTCCCGGAGACCAGCGGGACCTGTCCGATCCCCTCGATGAATTGCGGGGGCTGGCGAAGACCGCGGGGGTCAAATGCGTGGCCCAACTGATCCAGAACCGGTTCGCCCCCGATCCGCGGAGTTGCGTGGGCAAGGGAAAGCTTGAGGAACTGAAACAGTTGGTCGAAGGGGTTCAGGCCGACACCATTCTGTTCGACAACAACCTCACCCCCGGGCAGGCCCGCGTGCTCGAGAAAGAGGTGGGCAAGGTCATTGTCGACCGCAGCGAGCTGATCCTCTCGATCTTCGCGGAACACGCCCGCACGCACGAGGCGCAGCTGCAGGTGGAACTCGCCCAGCAGCTCTACATGCGCACCCGGCTGAAACGGCTGTGGACCCACCTGGAACGGACCGAAGGGGCCACGGGTTCGACCGGCGGACCCGGGGAGCAGCAGATCGAAATCGACCGCCGATTGGTCGACACCCGCGTGGCCGAATTGCGGGCCCGCCTGAAAGAGCTGGAGCAGCGGCGCGAACGGCAGGTTGCGCAGCGACGGTCGCAGCCGACGGTTTCGCTGGTGGGCTACACCAATGCCGGGAAGAGCACGCTGATGCGGGCCCTGACCGGGGCCGACGTGTACGTGGCCGACCAGCTCTTCGCCACCCTCGACACCCGCACCCGGGTCTGGAATCTGCCGCATCTGGGGAAGGTGCTGCTCTCCGACACCGTCGGCTTCATTCGCGATCTGCCGCACAACCTGGTCGCCTCATTCCGGTCGACGCTCGAAGAGGCCCGGCACTGCGATGTCTTGCTGCACGTGGTCGATGCCAGCAGCCCCTCCGCCGAGCAGCAGATCCGCACGGTCAATGAGGTGCTGGCAGAGATCGGCATCGATGGCTCACAGGCGATTCTGGTGCTGAACAAGGCCGACGCGGTCGCCGACCGGTCGATTCTCGACGCATTGCGGGCGAATCATGCCAGCTCGGTCTCAGTCAGCGCACTGGAACAGAGCGGGTTTGCGAACCTGGAACGGATGGTGGCCGAGCGGCTGGGGAACGGCTTCATCGAACTGCGGCTGACCACCACCGCCGGAGACGGACGCTTGTTCGCCTTCCTCGCCCGGCATGGCGAGGTGCTGCACCAGGAGTTCACCCCCGAGAAGGCCGAGATCCATTGCCGCCTCCCCCGGCGGTACCAGATGGAGCTTTCCCGCCAATTTCCTGATGTGCAGGTGGTGAGTGATTTTCCCGCCGAGACGGTCGCGCACAACCCCGCCCCAAGCGACGGCAGTGAACCGCTGGCGACCTCTGTCGAAGTCCTGGTCGAGCCCACTCCCTCGTCCCCTTCATTCGCAGAGACCGGCACCGCCGGAATGATCGTTGAGCGGGATGGAGTGGTCGCGAGCTGACACTTTCCCCACCAGCCACTGGGGTTTTGAGAACGGGCACCGGGGCACCAAATCGACCCCGGTGCCCGTTCTGTTTTCAGGTCGGGGGACGGGAACAGCGTCCGTGGCACCACTCGTCAACACGCCATCCGACGCGAGCAGGTCGGGCCGACGGGTGCACGTGCCCCCCACAAGATTCGTGCGGGGGACCGAGCACGAAGGTTCCGTCGGCACTCGGCCTCACAAATCAAACTCCCCGGGTAGGAGTTGTGCCCTAAGCCGGTCGGGGCAATGAATCTTTCGCCCGCATCGGTTGCAGGCTACCCTTACGCTCAGGGGGTTCAACCCAGGTGGGCCGGGGCAGACGGGACTGTCCGCATGGCTGTGGCCCAACCACCGCACCTGTTTGTTGATTCGAGGAACCGCGCGATGCGATGCCTGCTGTGGAGTCTTGTCCTGGCCGTTGTGGCCAGTGCGCCTGCCCGGGCCGATGAATGGCCCACCTTCCGGGGATCCCAACGCACGGGGGTCGCTCCCGACAAGGGACTGCTCACCAAGTGGCCCGAAGGGGGCCCCAAGCTGCTGTGGCAGGCCAAGGGAGCGGGCCGGGGCTATTCCAGCCTGGCCATTGCGGGAGGCAAAATCTTCACCCTGGGGGATGGCCCCTCCGGCGCGAGCGACAAAGACGAATATCTCGTCGCCTTCGATCTGGCGTCGGGCAAGCCCGCTTGGCAGACCAAAACCGGCCCCGCCTGGAATGAAGGCCCCGCCCCCTGGCAGTCGTCCCGCAGCACCCCCACCGTCGATGGCGACCGCGTCTACGCCCTCACCGCTCAGGGGAAGCTGGTCTGCGCCCAGACCGCCGACGGGAAGACGCTCTGGGAGAAAGACCTCAAGGCCGACTTCGGCGGCAAAAAGGCCGACGGCTGGGGTTACAGCGAATCGGTCCTGATCGACGGCGACCGCCTGATCTGCACTCCCGGCGGAGACAAGGCGACCGTGGTGGCTCTCGACAAAAAAACCGGAAACGAGGTCTGGAAGACCGTTCGTGCAGAGGATCGTGGTGCCGGCCATGCGTCGATCGTCATCACCCAGATTGGCGATGTGAAGGTCTACGTCCAGACCACCGGCAGCGGCCCGCTGGGGATTCGCGCCAGCGATGGCAAACTGCTCTGGCAGTACCCCATCGACCGCACCACCGCCGTCATCCCCACCCCCATCTGCCAGGGAGACCTGGTGTACTTCGTCTGCGGGTACGGCCGCGGGGCCTGCCTGCTGAAGCAGGTCGCTTCTGGCGATGGCGAGGTGAAGATCGAAGAGAAGTACGGCCTCAAGTCGAACCTCGGAAACAAGCACGGCGGCGTGGTGCTGCTGGGCGACTTCATCTATGGCGACTCGGAAGACCAGGGAGTTCCCCAGTGCGTCGAACTGCTGACCGGTGAGTCGAAGTGGAAGAGCCGGGGGTCGGGAAAAGGCTCGGCCGCCGTCACCGCCGCCGACGGCCACCTGTACGTGCACTTCCAGGATGGTACCCTGGCCCTGGTGAAGGCCGATCCCGCCGCCTACACCGAGGTCGGCTCATTCAAGGTCCCCGGCAGCGGCGAACGTCCCAGTTGGACGCAGCCCGTCATTGTCGACGGCAAACTCTACGTCCGCGAGCAGGATGCGCTGCTCTGTTACGACGTGAAGAGCAACTGAGTTGTGTCAGGCGTGACATGTGCCACCGGGCGGATCTGATCTTCAGGTCCGCCCGGTTTTTTTGCACCCGAATGTCAGGTGAATCGTGGGGCTTGGACCTTGGACCGAATTGATCGGGGCGGTCAGGCGAGCAGTTCTTCGATGGGCTGACCCGGGCAGATCGCCATCGGACGGCCGATGGGGGTTTGGAACTCGCGGGTGAAGTCGACCCCGAACGCCTCGTAGAGCGTGGCGTACAGATCGGGAACCTCGATGGGACGCTCGGGGGTGGTCTTCACGCCCGTGGGATCGGTCGCCCCCAACACCACCCCCCGCCGCAGTCCCCCCCCGCCCACCAGGCACGAGAAGCCCGACGGCCAGTGATCACGCCCTCCCAGCGGGTTGATCGAGGGGGTCCGGCCGAATTCGCCCAGACAGACCAGCAGCGTGCTGTCGAACAGGTCCCGTTCGACCAGGTCGGCCACGAGGGCGGCCAGCGCGGGGTCGAGCGTCTCGGCCCGTGTCTTGTGCGTCTCGAGGTTGTTCACATGGCTGTCGAAGCCATCCAGTGTCACCTCGATCGCCCGCACCCCCTCTTCAAGCAGCCGGCGGGCCACCAGACACCCCTTTCCAAACCGGGTGTCCCCATAGTTCTCGCGCACCTCGGCCGGTTCGCGGTCGATTTCGAACGCGGCCAGTTGGGTCGAATCCATCATCTCCACCGCCCGCTGCACGGTCTGGCGATGCAGGGTCGCGTCGACCGCCTGGCCCCGCCTGCCGCCAAACGCCCGCTCGACCAGGTCGAGCCCCTGCAGGCGGCGCTGTTGCCGGGGCGAAGCGACCCGGCTCTTGATGTTCTGTAGACCCGCCCCGGGCTCATACACCTTGAACGCGTCGTACTGATCCCCCAAAAAGCCCCCCCGCCCAGGCCAGGGAGACGGGTTCAGCGACAAATGCAGCGGAATCTGCGTCTGCGAATTGGGGAACTCATGCGTGAGAACGGCCCCCATCGACGGATGGACCAGCGTCGGATCGGGCCGGTAACCGGTTTTGACCAGGTACGTCCCCCGCTCGTGATCCCCCTCTTTCGAGACCAGCGAGCGAATGAGGTTCAGATGGTGCAACTGTTCGGCCACGCGGGGATACCACTCGGCAATCTGCACCCCGGGCAGGGTCGTGTCGATCGCCCGGGTATCGCCGCCGATGCGGGTGCCGGGATGCGGATCCCATGTCTCCAACTGGCTGGGCCCCCCCGCCAGCCAGACGAGAATGAGGCTGGTGGGACGTTCGGTCCCCCGGGCCCGCGCCTGGCGGGGGGCGAGGGCCGGCAGGCTGAACGACAGCCCCAGCGCCGCCGCACTCCGCAAAACGGAACGGCGGTCGACACACAGCGCGGGGTGGGTTGTGAGGTCACCAGACATGAGA
>CAIOTJ010000475.1 GCA_903861195.1 uncultured Planctomycetaceae bacterium
CCTGGACCGCGATCACCTGGGCGAGGGTCACCCGGGCCACGCTCACCAGGACCACGATCGCCCGGGCCGCCTTGAGGACCGCCTCGGTCGTCAATCAACTGTTGCTCGGCGGCCAACTCGGCCTCCGCCCGAACCCGCCCGGCATCACCCGGTGGATCCTGAGGCAAGCCTCCCAACAAACCAACAGCCAGAGCCAGCCACAAATTCCCAGGCATGCGCGTTCCTCCCGGTGAGTGTCTTGTGAACCTTGGGGACTCGCTGGATCATACTGCCCCCACGGGCCCCGCACACCGGCAAATCGCTGTGTGTTCCGGGGCGTGCTCGTGGAGTGTGGACCGTGGGGCGTGAACCGTGGGGCAGGGACCGTGGACCGTCTGCCGTGGACCGTCGTCCTGGCCCCTCCGACACAGGACCTGTCGGCCCCGGCTTCACTCCGTCGGCTGGCGGACTCTGCCAGAGGTCAGCCCGACTTCTTCCGGGGAGGACGCTTTGGGGAGGGAGCTTTCGGTGCGGCCTTTGACCCGCGCGTGCGGCGTTCGCCCGCCGGACCCTGCGACGGACGAATCGGATCGATCTGCAGGCTCTCAGGCTGCGCGTTCGCCATGGCCGAGGCAATCTGCGGACTGGCGAGCACCGCCTGCACCATCTCCCGCGGAGCCTGCAGGGCGAACGACTGGAGGTTTTCGAAAATCGTCACCTGCTCGCAATCGAAGCCGCAGTGCTTCTGCGCCGCGGTCAACAGCGCATGCACCTGGTCCCGCGTCTCGGCAGCCGTCAGATAGGGCTGCTTCGGCGGAGTCCGCAGCACGAACACCCCCTGCACGGCCTCCCCCGGGGCGGCCCGAGACAGTTGCCGCGTCAATTCGGCATCCACTTCCGGTGAGGGTGTCGTGGTCATGCTCTCATTCTCGCACACGTCACGCAGGGAGAAAAGCGGGGGCCAGTCGCAACCGCAGACCCCGGCGACCCAGGCCTTCCTGTCCGCCAGCCACACGTTCGCCAGATCAACCGAAGTGACCTGCCCAGGACCGGCCTCGACGGTCCCGAAGTCCCGTCGTCAGCCCCAACCCAGCGATGCCCGGTCGGCTCCCTCCCACCCGGGCATTCGCAGCGCTGCCGCCTATCCCTTCTTCCCGGCGGCTTTGGCCTTCTTCGCCGCGGCCGGCGTCGTCTTGCCCGCGGCCTTCTTTACGGTTCCCTTCTTTGCCGGGCCCGGCTTGGGCGCTTTCTTCTTCGCGGCTGCCACCGGTTTCCGCGCCGGTGCACTGGGCTTGGGTTTCGCGGCCGCCGAGGGATTGAGAAACTTCAAGGCCTCGAGGGCGTCGGGAAATCCCCGATTGGCCCGCCCCTGGGGCATCGAGGGGGGCCGCTGGCACGACTGCAAGATCGCCCGCTCGACGTCGGCATGCGTGGCCGCCGGTGCCGCCTGCCACAACAACGCCGCCAGCCCCGCAATGTGCGGAGTCGCCATCGAAGTTCCCGACAGCAGTTGATACCCCTTGCCGGGTTGGGCCGAGATCACATCACTTCCCGGCCCGACCAGGTCGGGTACCAGGGGATCCTGCGGGCGTTTGATCGACTGGCTGGAGGAGTAGGTCGCAACCTTGTTCTGACGGTCGCTAGCCCCCACCGACAAGACGTTGTCGTAGTTTCCCGGCGAACGGCTCGTGTCGACCCCTTCATTCCCCACCGCCACCACGGGCAACACCCCCCGGGCCCGCAACGCCTGGATGAGGGTCAGAAACGAGGGGGTATAGCCCCGCAGGCCGAGGGAAATGCTGATGATCTTGACCTGCTGGCCCAGACACCAGTTCAAGCCCCCCAGCACCCGGGCGACCACATTGCCCCCCTCGATGACCTTCGCGCTGTACAGCGTGGCGGCCGGGGCGACGCCGAACTCGAATCCATTCACCGGCCGGCCGACAATGGTCGCGGCGGTGTGGGTGCCATGGTCGCCGCTGTCGGTCACCTTCGGCTGGGCGACTTCATTGCCGATCATGTCGAACTCGGCAAACCCGCCAATCGCTTTCTGCCGGAAGGCGGGATGTTTGCCGTCGACGCCGGTATCGATATGACCAATCCGCAGCCCCTGCCCGCGAAAGCCCCGGCTCCACAACTCGGCGACGCGCAGTTTGCTGAGTCCCCAGGTGGGGCCAGGGGTGGGGGTGACCGCCCCGGCGGCCAGGGGGCGGATGGGATGGATGAGGCTGAACTGCGGGGCATCTTCCACATCGGCGACCTGGGGATCGGCCTTCAGCCCCGCCCAGCCCGATTTGTTGACGGTCCCCAGCACCAGCCCGAGGTGTTCATAGACGCGGTAGGGACCGGGGGCGGGTTTGTTCGACGTGGCGGCCAGCAGACTGCGAGTGGCCCGATCGCTGGTGGTGAAATAATGCGCGAGGTTGCGCTGCTTGATCTCGGTGGCCGCGGCGAGGCCCTCCATTCCTCCGGGGGGGACCGCCTGCAGCGAAACAATCACCTCCGCCACCCCGAACTGCTCCAATGTGGCTTCGACCGACATGCGACGCTCCTGTCTGGGGAATTCGTAACCGAAGAAATGTCCTGATAAGTCCGTTGGTCTTCCTGACACCGCACACCCTACCGCCGGGCCGTCCGACGGGCAAGCGGGCAACACCGGGTGAACGCGGCGGGTTGACGGGGCGGTGAGGACGGCGATCCAACCGGACTGACCAACGGCCTCGCATCCGCACAGAAAGACATCCCCGGCCAAGATCTTGACCTGCGGGATGAAATGGCGCGAACCTGTTGCTCCCGACCAGTGTCTTCCCCCGATGCCGGGGCGACAATTTGCGCCCTGTTCCGCCCGTCGCGGGCCCTTGTTCCTCCAGACACCTGGTGCTGCCATGCAATCCGACTGCATTCCTGCTGTGCCGAAGAGCCTCGCCTGGTGCGGAGTGTTCCCCACGCGCTAATTCGCCGGGAACCGCTCATCAGGGTGAGGCTCATGCTCTCGCCTTTTCAGTCTGTCGATGTGGCCCGGCGGTCTCTCCGCCGTACGCCGCTTGTCATTCTTTCCCTGATGAGAGTTTCATGGCACACGCTCGGAAACAGCGCGAGCAACTGCGCGCGCACTGTGGTGAACTGCACGCTGATGACGGGGTCGATCCCCGTGACTTCTTCCGCCCCGATCGCCAGCGGACCAAGCTCGACCGCAAAACGCGGCAGCTCTGTCAGCAGGTCCAGCAGACGCTGGACCAGATCTTTGGCGGTGAACTGCGCGATGACCTGCTCGACAGTCTGCGGATTGTCTCGGTCAGCCCCTCCACTTCCTCCACCCTGCTGGTGACCGTGGTCGCCGATCTGCCCCCCGATCAATACGACCGGCCGCAGATCGAGGCCCGGCTCGCCGACCGGGCGGGCTGGCTGCGGAGCGAGGTGGCCCGGTCCATCACGCGCAAGCGAACCCCTCTGCTGATATTCCACCTGCTGGGACCCAGCAGCGCCTGCGACGCCACCCGGCCGGAGGTGCCGTCCTGAACGAACCCCAGGCGACTCTGCGCGTCTGGTCGGCCGAGCCGTTGACCGCCGAGGTCGCGCGCTCGGCCGCACGGCTGCGGCAGCAAGACGACGTGCGACACGTCGTCTTGCTGCCCGATGTCCATCTGTCGCACGACGTCTGCGTGGGGGCGGTCGTCGCGACAACCCGGCTGATTTATCCCGCCGCGGTGGGGGGAGACATTGGCTGCGGCATGGCGGCGGTGGCGCTCGACGCCACCGCCGACCTGTTGGACGACGAACACAGTGCGGCGACGTTGCTTGCCGCCCTGTATCGGTACGTTCCTTCGAACCGGCACGCCACCCGGCGTGAGTTGCCGGCCGAATTGGCCGGAGGCTTGCTCAGCCATTCCCGTCTGCAGACCCTGTCGACCCGCGACGGGCAGGTGCAGTTGGGGACACTGGGACGGGGGAACCATTTCCTCGAGTTTCAGGCCGACGCGGACCAACGGCTGTGGGTCATGGTCCACAGCGGTTCGCGGGGCATGGGCCAGGCGATCACCGCGCACCACACGCGGGGTGCGGCAACACAGAAGGGGATGGTCTGTCTCGACGCCGGGACGGCAGCGGGGCAGGCCTACCTCAATGACGTCGCCTGGGCCCGCCGGTATGCGGCCGAGAACCGGCTGGCGATGCTGCGCGCCGTGGAGGAAATTCTGCGGCAGCAGTTCGCGGTGGCGGTGGAGTGGCCGGCGCTGATC
>CAIOTJ010000476.1 GCA_903861195.1 uncultured Planctomycetaceae bacterium
GGCCGCGAGCAGGGCGTCCCGCACACTCTCGGCTTCCAGCCGCCGCAGGTTCATCCGCCAGAGCAGCCGGTTCTCGGGATCGAGCTCTTCGGCCTGTGCGGCTCGTTCCCGCGGGGTGGTGTCGAGCGCCGGCCGCCGCGAACTCTGGCGATACGCGCTCGACAACACCATCTGCCGATGCAGGCGGCGGGTGCTCCAGCCGTGCTCGACAAAGTCGACCGCCAGCCAGTCGAGCAACTCGGGATGCGAGGGCCGACTGCCCGACCGGCCGAAGTTCCCCAGGGTTTCCACCAACCCGCGTCCAAAGTGATGATGCCACACGCGGTTCACCCAAACCCGTGCCGTGAGGGGATGGTCGGGGCGGGTCAGCCATTTCGCCAACGCCAGCCGCCGTCCCGAGGTCGCGCCGACTTCCAGTGCGCTCGTCACCGTCGTCGGCTGTCCCTCTGGCACAAGGATCTCGGGAAAGCCGGGCTGCACCAGAACCCCCTGCGCCTTGGGGTTGCCCCGCCGATGCACCCGCGACACCGGTGCGGGACCCACATCCCACAAGGCCTGCAGCATTCCATAGCTCTGCTTCTGGCCGGTCAGTTGGGTTTTCTGACCAGTCAGGTTCCCCAGCGTGGTCTGTTCTTCAGCCGATAGGGCTCCCTGCGCCTCGGCCTCGGTCACCTGCGGCAACGCCGCGAACTTCCCCGCGAGATACTTCTGAATCTCGTTGCGCTGCTCGGCCACCGTCGTGAACGCCGTCCGCACGTCGGACCGAATCGACTCGGGAAGTGCCGCCAGCCGCTGGTCGATGACCCGCTGCCGGGCCTGGGCACGCACCGCTCCCTCCTGCTTCGCCAACTCGCCGATCTGCTGGTCGAGGGCCGCATTCTGGCGGTCGATCGACTCGCGCACCGCCAGCGGCACATCGGGCAGCGTGCGGTCTTTGGGAGGCTTCCAGGCGTGCACGTTGAAGGCGGGTTCGAAGCAGGCCAGCAGCCGGTAGTAATCGCGCTGCGGCAGCGGGTCGTACTTGTGGTTGTGGCACCGGCAGCACTCGAGCGTCAATCCCAGCACGGCGGTCGAGACCATGTCGAGCGTCTCGTTGATCACCTCGTACCGCTTTTCGACCCCATACTGCGGAAAGTCGGTGTGGTCGTCGACATGTCGCAGGAAGCCCGTGGCGGTCAACAGCTCGAGGGTCTCGGGGGTGTAGCGCTCGGCCTGCCGCCAGTCGACCAGTTCATCCCCCGCGAGTTGCTCGGTGAGAAACCGGTTGTAGGGTCGGTCTTGCTGGAACGCCTGGACCACATAGTCGCGGTACCGCCAGATGCCGGCACTGGGGTAGATGCTCGCGAGGTCGTTGTCGAGCTTGCCGTCGACATAGCCCGCCGCGTCGAGCCAGTGCCGGGCCCAGCGCTCGCCATAATGCGGCGACTCCAACAACCGGTCGACCAGCCGCTCGTAGGCATCGGGCCGTGGGTCAACGACAAACGCCTCGACCTCGCCGGGCTCGGGGGGCAGGCCCAGCAGATCGAACGACAACCGGCGAATCAGCGTGCGTCGGTCGGCCTCGGGCGAAAACCCCAGTCCGCGCTCTTCCAGGCGGGCCAGCAGTAAGGCGTCGATTGGGGTCCGCACGCGGTCGGCCTGCCGAACGGCCGGCTCGGGCACTTTTCGCGGCGGCTGAAACGCCCAGAACTGGCGATCTTCGGCGGTCACCTGCGTGTGCGGGGGGAGTGCGACGACGGTTTCACCGGCAGGCAACCCGGCCCGAATCCACCGCCGCAAGAGGGCGACTTCGTCCGGGCTGGGGCGCGTTGCCGCACTGGCGGGGGGCATTTGTCCTTGCTGGATCAGGTCGATCAGCAGGCTCTGGTGGGGTTCCCCGCGCACGGCCGCCGGACCACTTTCTCCGCCGCGCAGCAGGGTCGAGACGGTTCGCAGATCGAGCCGGGCCTCCTGGGGATCGTCGCCATGACATGTCTGGCAATACCGGGCCAGGATGGGGCGGACTTCGGTCTCAAACGTCGGGGGGGCCGGCCACTCGGCCCCGGTGATGGTGAGGGTCAATTCCAGCCGGGTGCCGTCGCCGTAGTGCGGTGTGGCGGTTCCGTCGGCCAGCGCGTCAACGGTGAAGTAGACAAAGTCCCCCGGCTGGACCGCGAGGTCGCGCAGGTCGAACCCGGCGCGTTGGGTCGGCGTACCAAACCGGCACTCCCCCCCGGCGAGCGAGACCGGGGTGAAACCCCGTTCGGGATCGGGAGCGGGCCCGCGGTCGATCGACCAGGCGATCCCCGTGCTCGACTGCGCGTGTTCGAACGCTCCGGTGATGGCCAGCGTCCCGGCGACCGGACTCCGCCAGCCCACCACCACGGCATGCTGGGGGCCGGGGGCGACCACCACCTCGCCCCGTTTGACGATCAAGCCCACCGGCTGATCGGTCTGGGCGATGGAAATCGCAGGCGACTCGGCCGTCTGCGGCTGGAAGATCCAGCCGTCAAACGGGTGGTCAAACAACCGGTCTCCCGACCCGGTCAGCGGGACATACCGCCCATCGCGGGACCACTTTCGTTGTTCGAGTGGTCCCTCGGCACGAGTCGTCCGCAGGAAATGCCAAGTCGGAAAGTCGGCCTGATCGCTGTTGGGGTTCTCGCGGGCACTCCCCGTGCGCAGGTCGCGCGCCAGAGACCACGTGAGTGGTTCGGCGGCGCGGGCCACCGACAGTGACAGCTGCCACGCCAGCACCACCCCCGCGCAGCGCCACACCCACCGCAACAGGCTATTCCCTTGGGATCGACAACCGGCCATCAGTCTCACCGTCTCCTCGACCCTCGACGTTTGCGCAACTTGACACCCCGCCATCGGACGGGCATAGATCATCGTACCATGATGCGTTGGTCCTGAAATGACATCTGGCACCCGTTCCTGTTCCGTTTTCTAACATGCCCCCGTCTTCAACGGCCGGTTCTGTCGACTTTGTGCGGTTGGGCTTCGATGTCAGCGACGCCCCGGCCATGGTGATGGCGCGGCCCCATCGCCACGATGAGATCGAGATCACCGTGCTCGAGCGGGGATGGAACGATTATTTGTTTGGGGGCCGACGGGTCCGCATTCCCGGCGGGGCGTTGTGCGTCCGCTGGGCGGCCATCCCGCACCAGAGCCTCGCGTTCGATCCGGGGGGGACCCATTACTCGCTGAAGGTTCCGCTGGCGTGGTTCCTGGGGTGGCAATTACCCGAGTCGCTGGTGTCGCGCCTGTTGGGGGGAGAACTGCTGATCGACACCCGTCAGGATCCCGAAAGCACCGACCTCGCCCTGCTGCGCCGCTGGCACCGCGCGTTCCGCAGCGGCTCCCCTCCGCTGCACCGCATGATTCTGCTGGAGGCGCAGGCCCGGCTGCTCAGGCTGGCTGTCGAGTTTCCCCCCGCGCAGACTCCCCGCGGGCTGACGACCGTCACGGGGCAACTCGGCCGCTTCGAGCAGATGACGGTCTACATCGCGGGGAACTACACCCGGGCGATCGACGTGGCCAACGTCGCCCGGGCCGTGGGGCTGCATCCCAATTCGGCGATGCGGTTGTTTCGGCAGACGTGCGGACTCACCATCCTCGACTACCTCTCGATGCACCGCGTCTGGCATGCCCAGCATCTGCTGGCGAGTACCGACTTGAAGATCCGGGCGATCGCCGAAATCGCGGGGTTTGGCTCTCCGAACCGTTTCTATGCGGCGTTCCGCCGATGGGTCGGGCAGCTCCCCGCCGACTACCGCGCTGCCTTGCAGTCGCAAGTCTCGTAAGGCGCCGCCCTGGTTTTCACCGGGGCCGGTTCTTGCCAGCCAGACCCCGGGGGGACGGAACGCAGGGAAGAGATGCCGCACGCGTTCGCCCCGGCTACCTTCTCGGGACTACGGCCGCTGGAACTCGGCGTCGTTGGCCTTCTCGGCCATTTCGATCTGCATCGCCTCGAGTTCGACATACTTGGACCCGTCGCGATGGGACACGCTCTTGCTGGCGAGCTTCAGGCCATCGACGGTCTGATAGTCGGTGTAGACCGTCTCCTCGGTCACCAAGGCTCCCCCCTGTTCGGTCGAACGGGTCTGGGCCGAGCGCTTCACCACCAGGCCACTCTGCTTGTCGAGATAGAGCTCGACCGTGCGCTGGCCGGCCGATTCGACCTTCAGTCCCACCGCAGGCTTGCCGTTGACCTGCGTCTCACCCAGTTTCGTGACCGTGTACTTGTCGTCTCCCAGGGGAAGCAGGCTGGTCACCCGCTCGACGTGCAGGTCACCCTTCACATTGTCGGCCTGTTCCGTAGTCAGGTCATTCACCGCTCCATTCGCCGCGATCCAGCCCTGGGATCCATTGAAGACCACGGTGTAAAAGTTGTCGACCTCAATCCGCGACTTTTCACCCCGCTGGCGAACGATCCGGCCCGTAAACGGCGTCGCGTTCCCCGTGGCGTGGTACACGCCCGAGAACTTCATCAGGCTGACGGGGCGCTTGGTCAGCTTCTCGCGCCCTCCCGCCGCTTCAATCCCCTTTTCGATCAGCGGTTTCAGCTCGGCGTAATCGTCGGCCTGCGCGCTTGCGCCCCAGGTCAACACTCCTCCACACACCACACTCAGCAGCCACCGTTGCATCCGAGACTCCCGCAGGAAATGGGTCAGCGCAATTTGCAGACAAAGTGGAAACGACGCCGAGCGACCCGGCCGGAAAGGACCGCAGTAGCCCTGACGTGCGACGCTCGAAGTTTACCACGGCAATTTCCTCCCCACAGCCCAGAAACTCCCACAGCCCAGAAAACCGGTTCGCGGGGTGCCAGCGAGCCCACACTTGGACGAATCGTCTTGATTCGGCCAGAGGTCGTGCGAGATACTGAAGAGACACGTTCACCGTTCTCCTGGCTTTGCGCATGGCATGACCACCCTTCTGGCTCCCCCAGGCTCCAGCTCGACTGCCACTCTCCGACCGGCCCTGGAATCGGGAGACCGTTATTCCCGCGCCGAATTCGAACGTCGGTCGCTGGCCCGAGTTGATCTTCAAAAGGTCGAATTGATCGAAGGAGTGGTCTACGTGGCTTCCGCAGTGCGCGTGAACTCCCATAGCTTACCCGATGGATACGTTCACGGGTGGCTGATCGTGTATGCCGCCCAGACCCCCGGCCTGCTCTTTCTCCCGAACACCACGGTGCGCCTCGACGACACCAATGTTCCCCAGCCCGATGCACTGCTGGCGTTCGAACGCACGCCCGACGGTAAGCGCCGAACCGACGCCAACGATATCTTCGCTGGTACGCCGGAACTGATCGTCGAGATCAGTGCCTCCTCCGCCAGCTATGACCTGCACGACAAAAAACAGGCGTACGAGCGGAATGGGGTCCGCGAGTATGTCGTGGTGATTGTCGAACAGCAGCGGGTGGCGTGGTTTGAACTGATCGCCGGGCGATATCAGGAACAGTCCGCCGTTGAAGGGATCCATCGCAGCCGGCAGTTTCCCGGCTTGTGGCTCGACGTGGCGGCCTTGTTTGACAATGACCTTCCCCGGCTGTTCGCCACGCTGCAGCGCGGCTTGGCCACCCCCGAGCATGCGGCGTTTGTGGCCCGCAGGTCGCCGGGGCAGTGACCTGGCCTGACGGGCTCGGCAATCACGGCTTTCAAACAACAACACAAGCCTGTCCCGCACGTCGGCGAGACAGGCTTGTTGGATTCTCGGTGGGTATCGCCGGAGGGACGTCGCGCGGGACGCGTTACGAGTTCCCCAGCCGGGCGGCAATCGCCTGCAGCACCCGGTCGTGGATCAGGCCGTTCGAGGCGACAATGCCGGTGTTGCGTTCCAACTGCCGCCCCACGGTGAAGTCGAGCCGCTGGCCGTGGACGTCGGTCACCCGTCCCCCCGCCTCTTCGGTCACAATGACCCCGGCCGCGTGATCCCACACCTTTTCGATGTAGGTCTTGCTGAGGCTGTGGCGGAGGTACAGCGCGGCATCGCCCCGGGCGACCGCCGCGTACTTCGCCTGGCTGTCGATGCGGTGCGGCTCATTGACAATTCCCACCGCCGAGACCACCAGCGAGGTCACGTCGTGGTTTTTGTCGCTCGACTCGACCCGCTCGACCCAGTCGAGCAGCGCGGGGTTCGACTCGGGCGAGACCCGCAACGGGGAACGCTTCGCGATCGCGTCGCCGGGACCCAGATCCAGCCGCTGGGCTCCGCCACCGCGCACGGCGGCATACAACTGGCCGTAGATGGGAGACTCGGCGGTTCCCAGGGTGGTCGGCAGGTTGGGGCAGGCCAGCACCCCCACGAGAATCTCTCCCCGTTCCACCAGCGCCAGGGCGATGGCGTACTGCTCTTTCCTAAGAAAGCCCTTGGTGCCATCCACCGGGTCCAGCACCCAGTACCGCCGGCTTGGGTCGATGGCGTGCTGCCCGCGCTCGACCCACTCGGCTACCTGGGCCGGGCTGGCCGCGTCGGGCCGGACGGTCTGCACGTGCTGCGTCACCTGCTGGGCGAGATCGGCGAACTCGGGAGCCCGCAGCTCCTCCGAGCCTTCCTCTCCCATCAGCGGGTCATGCGGAAACTTTTCGTGCAGTCCGTGCGAGACCACCGCCTGCACCGCCAGGTCGGCCACGGTGACCGGGGTCTTGTCTCCCTTGTCCCATTTGCCGACCGAGATTTGCCCCTGCACGCTGCGGCAGATCTTCACTGCCGAGCGCACCACCTCCACCGCGAACTCCAACTCCGATTGCAGCGTCATCGCTCCACGATCCAGATGTTGCGGAAGTGAACCGGATTGCCGTGATCCTGCACGTAAATCGAACCGGGCAGCGATTCATCGGCCTGGCCACCGCCTCCGTTGAACTTGGGAATCTCGTACTTCTCATGCACAATCACGCCATTGAGCCGAATGGTGGCCGTGGCGGGCTTGAGCTTGTTCTTGCTGGCGTCGTACCGCGCCATCGTGAAGTCGACATCATACGTCTGCCACGTGAGGGGGGGCAGGCACATGTTGAGCTTCGGCTTGGCGAACGAGTAGTACCCCCCGCACTCGTTGTTCTCGCCCGAGAGTCCGAACGAATCGAGAATCTGGAACTCGTACTGGTCGTTGAGGTACAGGCCGCTGTTCCCCCGTCCCTGGCCCCGCGCGTGGGGCATGTAAGGGGTGCGGAATTCCAGGTGCAGCGTGTAGTCCTTGAACTTCTGCTTCGTGCGGGTCCCCACGCCCAGCAGATTTCCTTCGACCAGCTTCCCCTGGTCCCAGCCATCGAGGTTGGTGCCGTCAAACAGCACCACGGCTCCCTGAGGGGGCTTGGCTCCGAGGGTCGGAGATTGCCGATCGACCTTCTTGAGGGTGAACTTCACGCCGTCGAGGTCGGCCTGAATCGCTCCCCCCTCGACCACGCCGCGGAAGTTGGTTCCCGACAACTGCAGCTTGCCGCCGACGGTTTCCCCGGTCAGGGCCAGGCGGGTTTTGCCATCCCACGATTCGCCGGGAAGTCCCTTGCCGTAGAGCATGCCCTGGAACTTCCCGTCTCCCAACGCCACCAACTGCAGCCCCTGGGTGGAGCTGGCGCTGGCGGGGCCGGCGTATTCGCCCTGAA
>CAIOTJ010000477.1 GCA_903861195.1 uncultured Planctomycetaceae bacterium
CGACAACTGGCTGAGCCGGCAGGTCTACATCGCCCTGGGAGTCTTCCTCACCTCAGCGGCCCTGCTGGGGATCGACGCCTGCCCGATGGAAGGCTTCGACGCCGCCAAATACGACGACCTGCTGGGCCTGCCCGCCAAAGGCTACAGCGCCCGCGTCGTCGCCACCGCCGGCTACCGCGCCGCAGATGACCCGGCGGCGCAGGCGCCGAAGGTGAGGTTTGAACCGCATACGGTGGTGGAGCATGTTTGAGGCGGGGGAGATATCTCTCACGGGGTGTTTGCGGCGACCAGTTTGAAACCGATTCACCCCTCCGCTGCCTGTGAATGGTTGGGAATCCCGCGAACTCGGGCACCGTCACCCCGGAAAGAGATTAGCCGGAATGAACACGATCGACATTCAGGACCTTGTTCAGAATGCGACCGTCGTTCTGGACCGGGTTGCTGCGGGCGAACAGTTCGTGATGACCCGCGACGGACACCCGATTGCAGAACTGCGCCCTGTCTCACCACATCGTCTCACCTCTCGACCATTCGGCTTGGCGGCCGGGGCGTTCGTGGTTCCGGATGATTTCGATGGGCCGCTGCCGGAGAGCGTCTTTCACGAGTGATCAGCGTTCGTGCGACGCATCTGAAAGTCTCGACATGCGGCAGAGCACACAAACCTCACTTGGCCTGTTTCGCGTCTTGAGTTCCGCCTTTGGTTGCCGGTGGGCACTCCACATCCACGACCGTTTTTTTCGTCTTCGGCTTTTGTTTCCACGCGTTGTACTCCTCCCACGTTGGCCGGTCACACGGGCCGCCCATTTGTTCCAAACACAGCCGACGGGTGTTCCATTCGTCGTAGGTGAGTTGCTGCACGGCGCCAGTGTCTGTCAGACGCTTGCCGGTGCGGACTTCGACGGAGAGGCGTAACCGGTACGGGTGCTCTTGATCGACAATCGCCGGTACCGACATGGGCCAAAATCGTGCGGATTTATCGTGACTTCCGGTGAGCACCGTCTGACCGTCCGGACTGAACGCCACGGCCGAAACCGCACCAGCATGTTGCAGCGGCTCACCCCGCGGTGCCCCGGTGCGCGCGTCCCACAAGCGCGCGGTCTGGTCATAGCTGCCAGTGAGCACCGTCTGTCCGTCCGGACTGAAGGCCACGGCCCGAACCCGAGCATCATGTCTCAGCGGCTCACCCCGCGGTGCCGCGGTGCGCGCGTCCCACAAGCGCGCGGTCTGGTCATCGCTGCCAGTGAGCACCGTCTGACCGTCCGGACTGAAGGCCACGGCCCGAACCTCACGATCATGTTTCAGCGGCTCACCCCGCGGTGTCCCGGTGCGCGCGTCCCGTCCCAACTGACAGTGAGCACCGTCTGCCCGTCCGGACTGAAGGCCACGGCCGAAACCCCACCATCATGTTTCAGCGGCTCACCCCGCGGTGCCCCGGTCCACACGTCCCACAAGCGCGCTGTTTCCCAGCGCCGACTTCCAGCCCAACGTCTGCTTTAGACCGGCCCAATGGGCAGGGAACGCTTGAAGGAAACCATCCCTGTCCTTCCACCGATCTGCGATCCGTCGATTTCTGCACCGTATCCCAGGGTGACAACGAATTCTCGGTTAGGTAGACTGTAGTATCTGTCTGCCTGCTGTTTCACAGCGCCACTGCGTCCAGGATGCTCACCAGAGATGAAACCCCCAGTCACCAATCGCATTGTGAATGGAGATTGCATTTCGGGCATGGCGGCGTTGCCCGCCGGGTCGGTCGATCTGGCGTTTGCCGATCCGCCATTCAATATCGGCTATTCGTATGACGTCTACCGCGATCGCCGCAAGGTGGACGATTACCTCGACTGGTCCCGGGCATGGATCGGCGGAGTCAAGCGGGTCTTGAAGAGCGACGGTACGTTTTGGCTGGCGATCGGAGACGAGTATGCGGCCGAATTGAAATTGATCGCCCAATCCGAGGGGTTTCATTGTCGCAGCTGGGTGATCTGGTACTACACGTTCGGAGTCAACTGCAAGTTCAAATTCAGCCGTTCTCACGTGCACCTGTTTCACTTTGTTGTCGACCCCGAGAAGTACACCTTCAACACGGAGGCGATTCGGGTCCCATCCGCTCGCCAATTGGTCTATGCCGACACTCGCGCGAATCCCTCGGGCCGACTCCCCGATGACACCTGGATTTTAAGACCTCAGGATTGCGTAGACGGCTTCACCCCCGATGAAGACACCTGGTATTTCCCCCGGGTGGCGGGAACTTTCAAGGAGCGGGAGGGCTTCCACGGCTGTCAGATGCCCGAGCAGCTGCTGGGGCGAATCATTCGCAGTTGTTCCAATAGCCAGGAATTGGTCTTGGACCCGTTCTCCGGCAGTGCCACCACCCTCGCCGTCGCGAAAAAACTTGGTCGCAATTACCTCGGGTTTGAACTCTCCGAGGATTACGCCACCCGGGGTCTGCAGCGGCTTTCTAAGATCGTCACGGGCGATGCACTGGAAGGCGCGCCCGAACCATTGGTGAGCGCACCGCCAACAGGCACGACCAAGGCTGCCGTCAAGGGGAAGTCCGCAAAAACCGGGAAGAATCATCCCGTGCCGGAGACTTCTGGAACACCAGCCCAACAATTACAGATCCAAGCGATTTCGAGGGAGCAGACTTCGCCGTCCGTCACCACATTCCAACGAGACCCGAGTCTGACCTCGCTGTTGCTGGCGGCCTATAAGAAGACCTACGATGGTTACTCGCTGGACCGAGTGATTGCTGACCGGAAGATCAATTCCAACTTCCTGGATGCCTGCCGCGAGGCACAGTTGCCCGGTGGACCGGCCGATTGGAACCGATGGATGTTTCGGTTGCGCAAATCCGGCAAATTGGCGCATATTCCCACCCTGAACCGAACCCAATTCGACTGGCGGGAATGCGACGGATTTATTGATGCCGCGGAGATTGCCTGGCGACTGACGGCGAAAACCCGCGACCATCTCAGTCTCGATGAGGTCCTCTGTAATCCGGAACTTGCCGAGCTTTTTGACTCGAACGCCAGACGATTTGCACCCCACCACGACTCACTGCAGTACCGTTGGGCGGCCTTGATGTTGCGGAAACGAGCCAAAGCTGCCCGGGAACAGCAGCTCGCGCACCTCGATTTCGACAAAGAAGTCAAACTCCGTTCGCTCGATGTTGAACAGTATGCGGGAGTGCCAGGCATCTATCTGCTCGAAACTGCCAAACGTCAACCCTTGTTCGTCGGCTGGACTTTTGACCTCAAGCAGCGGTTTCAACGAAGTTTGCTGGATCAGCAGGCTCGCGCGGCGTGGGAACACGAGTCCCTCGTCGGAAACCTTGATGACTTGCGACTCAGGACGATTCGGCTGCAGCCCAACGCGCCACGATTGGAACGAGACCTGGTTGCCCACCAGATCCAGAAGGCTCTTCAGAAACGTTCTTTCCTGAACGCCATCGTGTTTCCTGCCTGAGTCCCGATGATTGATCGCTCACTGCTGGCACGGGCCCTGCAAATGGCGGGCGAGGGATATTCTGCGGACCGGGTTGTCGTGGATCCGGAATTGAATGCCCAATTCGTTGCCGCCTGTCGGAAACTCGGTTTGGTCGCCCCGATCGAGGAACTGAATCTCGCGCTCCTCAATCTTCGCAAATCGGGTGGTTGTGAGGTCCCAACCACGCAACGGACCAGCTTTCGATCGGAAGGCGAATACCGGTTCGCCAGCGAAGTCGCGATCCGGTTGATCGAACGACGCGACCAGATTTCCATTGACCGCATTTTGTGCGATCCTGGTCGTGTCGCTGAGTTCGACGTGATCTCTTCGGGAATAGCCCCCGGATTCGCCCCGGTCCAGTATCGTTGGGCGGCGCTAAATCTCCGGAAATTCCGGCGCCTTTCCCCAGAGTTGCTGGCGCGCGTGCGACCCGCCGTCGAAGTCCATACGGCGCGTGTGGATGCTCTGAGTCTCAACGCTGTGCCACGAACACAGGGACTCTACTTCTTCTTCAATTCGACGGCAGCCCTCTACGTCGGTGAGGCGCAGAATCTTCGAAAGCGAATTGAAAAGCACCTGGACCACTCCGACAACAAGGGGCTGGCGCAGTGGTTGTGGGCGGAAGGGACGGCCGATTTGCACCTCGAATGGCACATCCTGGAACCGACAACTTCGACCCGTATTCGCAAGGCCCTTGAAGCCGAGTTGATTGCTTCACGTCAACCACTTTTCAATGTGCAGTGCGTCTCCCCGCGAGACAGGCCGGGTTCGGGACAGGAGGTTTGAAATGACGACGCCGAGGCAGTCCCTGAACATGATTGGACTGTTCGAGGCCGAGGTGTTGTTGGAGCTGATGCTTCGTCACTGGCAACACCCTCTGGCCGATGATTCCGAGTTTCGCAATGACCTGCTCGAAACGGCCGCCGATGTCTTGAGGGCGGCACTCAGCGGTGAGCAGTTGATCGATGATTTACCCCCCGCCAACATGAACCTGATTGCCGCATTGTGGTATGCGGAGTCTGCGCAATTGTCCTCCACCCCTGCGACCGAAGATGCGCAGCTCACTCAGCGCATCGCGTGGGTGCAACAGGTTCGCAAGGCTCTTCCGTCATGTTTTTGTGCATCGGATCAACTGTTCTAGAATCGGGGGCCACGGTGGAGTGCCTGCACCACCTCGGCACTCGGGAGGGAATGATTGTTGGTAGAACGATCGCCAACAGCGCCATCGATTGTCCAAAACCGCCCCAGCACCGGCTGTCGGCAAGTCAACCGTTTCGCCGGAAGCAGATTGCATATTGCGACTTGCAACAACACCCGCAGGCACTGCCAAGAACGGTTGGCCGCACTTGGGCCGATCCAGACCGGCCCGACGAGCCAGCCATCCCCCCAGCCCGACCCAGCGGGCCGGGTAAGCCCCACACCACGACGTGTGTCGGACCAACGGGCAAACAATTCAACGTTCGAGCGATGCGGCCAACGGTCGGCCCGTCGGGCCAAACGCGCCCCGTTCGGGCCGGAAACCAGCGACCACACCAACCCCCGGCCGGTCTGACCGGTTGTGGCCCCTCCCGCGCTCGGCCCCCGTCAGTGGAAACCACCCTCCCGGTCTGCTCTCACTCCTCATCACTCGGGAACATCACTTCCATCCGTTCCGGTTCTCGCCCGCGGGGGGGAGCGTAGGAGGCGTGGAGTTCGGGAACAGCCAACCGCAGTTCCTTGACGACCGAGGCAAACCACGCCTCTGGAACCACCAGCGGCGGTGCGTTCTTCAACTCGACCACCAG
>CAIOTJ010000478.1 GCA_903861195.1 uncultured Planctomycetaceae bacterium
CAATGTCAATGTGGGTGACCGGACCAACAAAGGGGGGAATACGGTCATCAATACGGGTGACGTCAACATCGGCAACAAGACCAATTACAACGACAACCGTCAGCAGTGGGTCGACAACCGGCACAACAACGGCAACGTCGTGCGGAACAATGCCGGCAACCGGTATTGGAATGGCTACAACAACCCCAACTGGCACGCCGGCGGCGGCTACGCGTACTGGGGGGGCTGGGGAGCGCCCGGCTACGGCTGGCAGGCGGCCACCTGGGCCACCATGGGGGCGTTCGTGGGTGCGTCGCTGGCGAACAATACCCAGCCGGTCTACTACGCCTACGGCACCGGCGGCAACGTCTACTACGAGAACAACACGGTGTACGTGAATGGGCAGGCCTCGGGGACCCCGGCCGCGTACACCCAGCAGGCCCAGGCGATGGTGCAGGCGGCCCCCCCGGCCGACCAGCCCCAGGAATGGATGCCCCTGGGGGTCTTCGCCCTCAGCCGCGAGGGCATCAGCGATACCCAGGCCGTCATTGAACTGGCGGTCAGCAAGACCGGAGTCATCGCCGGTACCTACCACAACGAGGCCAGTGGCGTCTCGCGTCCCATCAAGGGGACCGCCAACCTCGAAACCCAGCGGGCGGCGATCGGGTTTGCCGACGGCAAGAACACCGACGTGGTCGTCGACACCGGGCTCTACAACCTCACGCAGGATGAGGCTCCCGGACTGATGCACTTTGGAACCGACCAGAGCGAACCGGTCCTGCTGGTCCGGCTGCAACAGCCCGCCGCTCCCCAGTAACGCGACGTGCTGTAACACGACCTGCTGTGGGAAAGACCTTTCCCACGTTTGTTTCCTGCAACGCCACGGGTGCTCTTCGCCCCCGTGGCGTTGTTGCGTTGGGAGAGAAGCTGGCGGGCGGCGTCACGTCGGCCGGCCTGTCGTCGGAACCGTCACTGGGCCCCCCGTCTCCCGCTGTCGATTCGTCGGGCTCGCCGGATCGTTCCCCTGTGCGCCCCGGGGTGGCACCACTACGATCGAACTTGATGCCGACCTGAGGAGTTCACCCCCTCCCACACGCCCCCCCACCAATGAGCTCTCACCCCACGCCGCCGATCCTGATCGAACAGACCGGCCCGATCGTCCGACTGACGCTGAACAATCCCGAACGCCGTAATCCGCTGGGGCGGCCGGTCATCGCCGCGCTGTCCGCCGCCCTCGAGGCGATCGCCGCCAACACGTCAGTCCGCGTTGTCGTGCTGGCCGCGGCGGGCCAGGTCTTCTGCTCGGGTCACGATCTCTCGCACATGGTGGGACGCGACGAAGCCGAGTACCGCGCGCTGTTTGGCGAATGTGCCGCGCTGATGCTACAGATTCGCCACCTCCCGCAGCCGGTGATTGCCTGTGTACAGGGGATGGCGACGGCGGCGGGCTGTCAATTGGTCGCCACGTGCGATCTGGCGGTGGCGGCCAACACGGCACGGTTCGCCGCCCCCGGGCTGAAGATTGGCCTCTTCTGCACCACCCCCATGGTCCCCCTGATGCGGGCGGTTCCCCCCAAGATCGCGATGGAGCTGCTGCTGACCGCCGAACCGATCTCGGCCGACCGGGCCCTGGCTGCGGGGCTGCTCAACCGGGTGGTTCCGTTGGAGCAGCTCGAGGGGGCGGTGGCCGAACTGGCCGGCCAGATCGCCCGGGCCAGCCCCCAGATCGTGGCTCTGGGAAAGCGGGCGTTTTACCGGCAGCAATCGCTCGATGAGGCGACCGCCTATGGCGAGGCGGTGGAGATCATCACGGCCAACGCGCTGCAGCCCGAGGCCCAGGAAGGGATTGCCGCATTTCTCGAAAAACGGTCTCCCCGCTGGAGCACTCCGTAATTATGCCGCTGCCTGGTTTCGCCGAGTTGGCCGCTCAGGCCAGCCGACAATCGTCCCGGGTGGGTGTGGCCGCCGCCGGGGGGGCCGACGTCACCGTCCTGCAGGCGCTGTCTCTCGCCGCCCGGCAGGGTTGGGTCCGTCCCCTGGTGACGGGAGATTCGGAAGCGATCGCGTTGGCCGCGCGGCAGGCGGAAGTGGACCTGACCCCCTTTGAGGTGGTGGCGAGCGACGAACCAGCCGAGACGGCCGCCCAACTGATCGCCGACGGGCGGGCCACGATCCTGATGAAGGGGCAGATCGACACCCCGTCGCTGGTCCGTCCGCTGTTCGACCCGCGGTATGGACTGCGGCGCGGCAAGACCATCTGCCAGGTGGTATTGATGGAGATTGTCGATCAGCAGCGGCGGTTCCTGCTGGCCGACACGGGGGTCACCATCCGTCCCACCCTGAAACAAAAGGGGGACATTCTGCGGTACACCTTGCAGGTGGCCCGCGGGCTGGGGCTCGACACACCCCGGGTCGCCCTGCTGTCCGCCACCGAAAAATTCAATCCCACCATGCCCGAGACCATCGACATCGTCGATCTGTGCCGGCAGGCCGAGGCGGGAGATTTTGGTCCCGCACAGGTGCGGGGCCCCCTCTCGTTCGATGTCGCCTACGCGACTGACGCCGGTCAGAAGAAGCAGCTCGCGGGAGAGGTGGTCGGAGCGGCCGAGGCGCTGGTCTTTCCTGATCTCCTCTCGGCCAACCTTACGGTCAAGGCCATCATGTACACCGCCCGCTGTCAGTTTGGCGGGGTGCTCGCCGGTGCCGGCTGTCCGGTCGTCTTCATGTCCCGGTCCGATACGGTCGAGACCCGTCTCAATTCCCTCGCCTACGCCCTGGCACTCGCCACGTCGAGCTCCAGGGAAACGAACGGGTGAATTGCATCCCGATTTGCGATGCACACCAATCGCTCCCCACACTTCTCGAGGAACCATCGCATGAGAGACACACGAAGAGGTTGGCTGAAGATCTGTCACCTCGCGTTTGTCAGCCTGATGATGGGATGTTCTCTGCATTCGGCGTTGACGCACGCGGCCGAGCCTTCTCCGCCCGGGACGGTGTCGATCACGCTGATTGGCGATTCCACCGTGGCCCGTTACGACCAGCCCCCGGCTGACCGCCCCACGCTGACGGGGTGGGGACAGGTGCTGCCCGAATTCCTCGATGACCGGGTGACCGTCTCGAACCTGGCGGTCTCGGGACGCAGCTCCAAAAGCTTCCGGGCGGAAGAACGTTGGGCGCCGGTGCTCGACGCCCGGCCGACGTATGTCTTCATCCAGTTCGGACACAACGACCAGCCCGGGAAGGGAGATCGCTCGACCGATCCCCAGACCGAGTTCCGGGATCACCTGCGGGCCTATGTGCGCGAAGCCCGCGAGAAACAGATCCAGCCGGTGCTGGTGACCCCCGTCGCACGCCGAACCTTCGAATCCGACAAGGCGGTCAGCTCGCTGGGCCCCTGGGTCGAGGCGATGCAGGTGGTCTCTCGTGAAGAACAGGTTCCCCTGATCGACCTGCATGCGCAGAGTCTGGCACTGTTCGGAGCCCTGGGAGATGCCGCCACGGCACCGTATTCCCCCTCGGCCGACGACCGCACCCACTTCAGCCGGGTGGGAGCCCGGGTGATGGCGGCCCTGGTGGCGGCGCAGCTGCCGGTCACCGTGCCGGCGCTGACCAAGCACATTCGTCACGACCTTGTGGCCGACACGCTGCCCGCGCCGGTCGACTTTCCCGGACGCCTGCGGCTGCAGATGCCGCCGGTGCTGGACGCGGTCGTCGGTGTGGAGACCAACCTGTACTTCGACAATCTGGTTCTCACCCCCCAACCCGACCAGTACGCCTTCGATGTGCAATGTGCCAAAGGACGGCAATGGGCCCAGCGCTGGTCTTTCACACCGACCGCCGCCGACGTGGGAGACCATCCCTTCGTGCTGGACGTGCGGGATGAACAGCAGGCGTTGCTGGGTCGGGCCCGGGGCACGCTGCGGGTGCGGCCTGCCGAGGCGGGTGCCGGCCGCGAGCTGACGGTGTTGTTCATTGGCGACAGCCTGACGCATGCGTCGCTCTATCCCCGGCAGGTGTTGGACCGGGCCCGGGGGGAGCAACAACCGCGAATCCGGCTCATGGGCTCGCACACTCCCGCCGGAGCCCCCCCCGAGGTCCGCCACGAGGGCTATGGGGGCTGGACGGCGGTCCGGTTCGCCACCCATGCCCAGGGAACACCCCGTGCCGGCGATTCTGCGGGCCGCGCCAGTCCGTTCCTCTACCCCAACGGCGAGGGCAAACCCGCTCTCGATTTCACCCGGTATTTCGCCGATGTGAATGAGGGGCGGACTCCGGATGTGGTCTGTCTGTTCCTCGGCCCCAACGACATTTATCCCGATACTGAGGCGACGATCGAGGCCAGCATCGACCGCATGCTGCGGCACTTCGACCTGCTGGTACGGGAATGCGAACGGGCGGCTCCCCAGGCCCACATCGGCGTGCTGCTGCCGGTCCCTCCCGCCGCCAGCCAGGACGCGTTTGGGGCCAATTACGGTTCGGCTCAGACCCGTTGGCAGTACCGCCGGAACCAGCATCGGCTGGTGGAACGGATGACGGCCCACTACGGGGCGTGGCCGGGGGGCCGGGTCCGTCTGTTGCCCACCCAGGCGGGGCTCGATTGCCGCCACAACTACCCCACCGCCCGCGCCCCCTTCAACGCCCAAACGGAAGAACAGGGGGTGTTTCAGAACAACGGGGTCCATCCCGACCCGGCCGGTTATCGGCAGCTTGGCGACACGGTCTATGGCTGGTTGCTGGGGCTTCCGCGTTAACGCCCGCGCGGGTCGACTCGCGGTGGACCGACCCCCGCAAACCACTCCCGCAGATTGAGCCCCGGGATGGATCCCGGAAATCAAGACAGCAATTGCAATGGCGAGTCAGCGAGGTTCGTTTCATCCCGCAAAATCCGGTGCCAAACTCGTCTCAACCCAAGGGGCCGGTTTGTGGTAGAACCTGAGTCGACTCGGGTGGCACACCCGCAGCAAACATTCACAGGCTGGCGGAACAGGAAGGAACCGGACGATGCCCGCGGTGCTGCAGACAATTGGTCTGCTGCTCTTGTCGAATGTCTTCATGACATTCGCCTGGTACGCCCACCTGCGTGACCTGAAGGCGAAACCGTGGTGGATCGCGGCGATCGTGAGTTGGGGTATCGCCCTGTTCGAGTACCTGCTGCAGGTGCCAGCCAACCGGATTGGTTACCAGCAGCTCTCGCTGGCGCAACTGAAGATTCTGCAGGAAGTGATCACGCTGTCGGTGTTTGTGCCGTTCTCGGTGCTGTACATGGGCCAGCCGCTGCGGCGCGACTTCCTCTGGGCCGCCCTGTGTCTGGTGGGTGCGGTGTACTTCGTATTTCGAGACAAGGGAACCGGCTAACCCCCGGGGGGACGAGGCCTGGATGCCACCGGAACCCCCGGGTTCTCTTTTCACCAACCAACGACTGCTGGACCGCGACCCGATGCCAACCATCTCCACCGCGAACGCCCCTGTGAGCGGTTCCCCGACGGACTCTTCCCGCACCATGCCCGCTCCCGCGACCACCGTCACCACCGGTCCGGCCTCTGGGGCCGCGTCACAAGTTCCCACCGCGGCCTCGCGCTGGGGATGGTTTGGAGTGATCACTCTGGTGACCGTCGGGATCGATCAGTGGACCAAGGTCCTGGCGGTGCGGCACTTGCCGGTCGAACCCTGGACGTATCTCAACGATACGTTCCGCCTCCAGCTCGCCTACAACACCGGCGCGTTTCTGGGGATGGCCGGGACGTGGTCCGAGAGCGCCCGCTTCTGGCTGCTGACGGTGCTCAATGGAGTCTTTCTGGTGGGCCTGGCCGGAGTGCTGGTCTGGCACTGGCGGATGCCGCTGGGACGGTTCATTGCAGGGGCGGGGATTCTCGCCGGGGGGATCGGCAACATGATCGACCGGGTCACCAATGCCGGGAAGGTGACCGACTTCCTGAACCTGGGGCTGGGTCCCGTGCGGACCGGGATCTTCAACGTGGCCGACATGGCGATCACCGGCGGGGCGTTGCTCCTGGCCTGGTATTGGATGCGCGAAGAACAGAGCAACACCAATCCGCGGAACAAGCCGGCATAGAGGCAAACTGGATCAGGAACGTCGCGTGCCAACCCGTGATTCGAGAACGAAGCGGCAACGCGGGTTGAACGCGAGCGGTGACGGGAGCCTGTCGTGTGAAGACGGCCCCGGTGTGGTCCCACACAACCGCGATGGTCGCTTGGGATCATGCGGGTGATCGGCCTTCGAATTTGATCTCCTGACAAGGTCGCAGGTCATTCCACGGGGTCGGTACCAACCACTGTCCGATATCGATCCGGCCGAACCAACCGCCCACGGCTCCGCCTGCAACGACGGCCGATCGACCTCCGTGTGCGATTGCCGCGTCGCCAAACACCAACCGGCCTCCA
>CAIOTJ010000479.1 GCA_903861195.1 uncultured Planctomycetaceae bacterium
CTGGAAGGCTCGCCCAAGGTCAAGAAAAAGGTCGAAACGATTGCCCACGAATGGTCGCGGCACGCCAACATCAAGTTCAAGTTTGTCGCCTCGGGGGAAGCCGAGATCCGCATTGCGTTTATGGCCAATGACGGCTCGTGGTCGGCGGTGGGCCGCGATGCCTTGAATCGCGCCTACTTCCCGGCCCACCAACCCACGATGAACTACGGGTGGCTGACCGAAACGACCGACGACCGCGAGTACTCCCGGGTGGTCCTGCACGAATTCGGCCACGCCCTGGGCTGCATTCACGAGCATCAGGCCCCCAAATTCACCCGGGTTTGGAACAAAGAGGCCGTCTATCGCTATTTTTCGGGTTCGCCCAACTTCTGGTCGAAGGAGGACATTGACCACAATGTCCTGCAAAAATACTCCCCCAAGGGGATGCTGTTCTCGAAGTTCGATCCGAAGTCGATCATGCTCTACGACTTCGACGAGGCGCTGTTTGCCGATGGCCTCGGTCCGACAAACAGCAATATCAAACTCTCCCCGACCGACAGCAGCTTTATCAAATCGCTCTACCCCTGATGAGGAGCGGTTTCGCCCCCCCTCTGAGTCGACACGAGCCGCACGAGCCGCACAAGCCGTTGCCGGGCGGTGAACCGCTTCGCGTGCCATCGTGGAGCGTGTCACCCCATTCCCGGTTTGTCAGACCGGGCTTCGTCGTCGGACTCAAGGACCTGCGACTGAATCACGGGATCGATCGCTTGTGTGGTCCGATGCCCAATCGCGCTGAGTGTCTTGAAAACAACACGCATGATCCTGGCGAGCGCACTCGGCCCACGTGGCGTCCATGGTGATCGGGCTGGGACGGCAGGGACAATAACGATTGGTCTTCGGCACAAATCTCTCGCCACCCCACCGCCGGCCTCGCAGAGGTGACCTCTCTCAGCCCCGGGTTGCCGCCTCGGCGGCGACCCGGGCAACGCGCTCCCCAACAGGACCTGAACCCTGAAAGTGGTTCCTTTCGGGGTGGACTCGCTTCATGATTGACCCGCAACCATAACACAGGGTGTGGAAAGCAATCCTTACAGGATAGAGACCGTCATGGGGGGGGCTACCTGGGGTAGTCGCCTGCGCGACAACCCCAGGCTGAGGGAAGTATCCCCTACGGGGAAGTGTTTAGGAGGGCTGTCAGCGGGCCCCCAAAACCAGCCACAGGCGCCCCCCGGGAAAAGGGTGCCTCAATCAACCATCAACCAGTCCAAACCCACCCCTTTTCAAACCCATCCGCTGGCGGGTTTTGGGGCGCCCCCGAGTGGCCGGTTTTGGGGTGCCCGCAGTCAACTGGACGAACTCACGGCGGAATCACCGGATCGATCATTCTCTTGATCCAATGAGCAATCGCGATGAATGTCCTCAAAAGCAAGTGATTGATTTTGGCGAGCCCCCTCACCGGATCATCAGGCCGATATCGCTGCCAACGATCACACGGCCGTGATTCGGTTCGCCCCGAGGTCCCGAGGATGGTGTTCGCTGGTCGAAACCAATCGCAACCACGCAATTGTTCAATCGGCCAGTCTCCACAGTGATGACTGGCCGCCAGAGGATCGCCCGCCCCTGTTACCGACCCAGCGCGTGTCCCGGCCCAACCGTCCCCTTCCCCTGGCGCAGCGAACTGGCGCCAGGAGCTGCCTTGACCGGCGATTGACTCGCCTTGGCGGTCGGCTTGCGAACCGGGGAGGGGGTGACGTGACCGGCGGGTTGGACGGGGGCCGCTTGCAACGGGACTGGACGGCGGCGGGATTGGGTGGTGGCCGGAACGTCAGCAGCTTCCTCGGCCCCTTCCTCAGCCACAGCGTCGGGCGCGGGGGCCGATTGGCCGTCCACGGCTTCCAGTTCCTGGAAGAGACGTTGTACGGTCGCCGCCTGCGTTCCCCGGTTCCGGGGAGCCGTTTGTTCGGCGGCGGTCCGCAGGGCGGTGGTGCGCGGGGGGGTGGCGCTCGACCTGGACGCCCCGGTGGTGGGGGGCGACGTTGTTCGGCCTGAAGTGGCTCCGTCCGCAGGTCCCTTGGGTGGCGACGCCGTCGGAACCTCCACTCCCGCCGACGCCAGGATTTTCGTCACCTCGGCCAATTGTCGGC
>CAIOTJ010000480.1 GCA_903861195.1 uncultured Planctomycetaceae bacterium
AGCAGGTAGGTGTCGTTGTCGGGTCCTCCCAGCAGACTGTCGTTCCCCAGACCCCCATCCAGGGTGTCATTCCCGGTTCCACCAATCAACGTGTCGAGACCGGCGTTCCCGACCAACCGATTGGCGAGGGAATTGCCTGTCAGCGTGTCGTTCAGCGCACCGCCGGTTGCGTTTTCAAAGGAATCGCCGGCATTCAAGACCAGGCTCAGGTTGGCGTTCACCACCTGCGCAGTGCTTACCCCAAGATTCATGGCGATCGCGAGACTGGTGGTCAGCGAGAAGTCGAGTGTGTCGGTTCCCTCACCAACCAATTCCAGCAGCGTGTCGGTTCCCAGGGTGGAATTGACCGTGTAGCTGTAGACGTCATCCCCCGCGGCACCCGCCAGGGTGTCATTGCCAGGGCCGCCAATCAGCACATTACCGAGCGCATTGCCGGTCAATGTGTCGGCCAGCGAGCCGCCGGTGATGTTTTCAAATGTATCCGTGGCATTCAGCGTGAGATTCAGGTTGCCGGCGACAACGGTTTGAGACGTGTTCAGGCCAAGATTCAGGGCGACCGCCTTGGTGGTGGTCGTCGCGAAGGTGATCAGATCGACCCCGTCCCCCGACTCTTCGACCAGCGTGTCGCTCCCGAGAGGAGTTGCGGCGTTGTAGACAAAGTTGTCGTGACCCGTCCCGCCCGCCAGCGTGTCATCCCCGAGGCCGCCAATCAGACTGTCGTTGTTTCCGGCGCCGTAGAGGCTGTCGTTCCCCTGCCCCCCGGTCAAGATGTTGATGAGGCTGTTCCCCACGAGTGTATCCGCTCCCTCACCCCCAGTGACGTTTTCGAAGCCGGTGTCAGTTTGCAGGATGAGAGCCAGATTGCTGTTGACGATCTGTATGGCTGACAGCGAGAGGTCGAGCGTGACGCCGGCCGAGGTTCCGGTGAAGTCGACCAGATCGGTCCCACCGGTGGCCGTTTCGACGAGAGTATCGGTTCCCAGCGGCGAGTCGGCGTGAAACAGATAGTTATCGTTGCCGGCACCGCCGGAGAGCATGTCGTCACCCGCTCCACCGGCCAGCACATTCACCAGCGTATTGCCGGTGAGCGTGTCATTCCCGGCACCGCCGGTGATGTTCTCGAACGTTGTGGCTGAGCCGAGCACGAGCGTCAGGCGACCGGCGGCGACAGTCTGCACCGTCGCCAACGACAGATCGACAGCGGCTCCGACAGTGGTCGTCGGAGTGAAGTCGAGCGTGTCGGTGCCGCCGCCCGCTTCATCGAGCGTGTCGGCTCCCAGGGTGTCGTCGAGGTCGAATCTGTAGACATCATTCCCGGCAGCACCGGTCAGGATGTCGTTACCCCCCCCGCCGCTCAGGGTGTCATTGCCGTCGTTCCCGTAGAGCCACGCGTCGAGCGTGATGGCGCGACTGATGGAGATTGCGTCGTGGCCCGCCTGCCCGAAGACGACGATTCGTCCCGTGGGAACAAATGACCCGACCGAGACGGCATTGATGGTCACCGTCGTATTCGCCGCGAGCTGGGCGAGTGCAATCGTGTCGTTGCCTGTTGTCCCGCCGACGTACAGGTCGGATCGGGTCGGATCGACGTCATTCGGCTGCAGATTGGCGACACTGATCGAGACGCTCTTGGTCTGGGTGGTGAAGGCCCCGTCATCATCCGTCACCCGGATGGAGATCGTGTAGGTCCCGAAGGTGGTGTAAACATGAGAACCCGAAACTGTTCCAGCCCCCGGCGATTGCGCCACGGTCCCGATCGACGATGTTCCATCGCCCCAGTTGATTGAGGCCGTATGTGTGTCGGCGATCCCCGCATCTGAAAATGGCAGACTGTAACCAACCAACTGACCGCGAACTGCGGCCGCCCGTCCCGCAATCGTTCCCAGGACCGGCGCGGCATTGGCGACCGTCACCACAAAACTGTCGGAAACCGTCGAAACCCCGTCGGTCAAAGTTATTGAGACCGTGTAACGGCCGTTGTCGACATAGCGGTGCGTATTGGAGATC
>CAIOTJ010000481.1 GCA_903861195.1 uncultured Planctomycetaceae bacterium
CGGGATCGGGCTGCGTGACCGCCACCATCCGGCCGAGAGGGTCGTACTGCGCCTGGGTGACATTCCCCCGGGGATCGGTCTGCGAGACGACCCGATTGAGCCGATCGTAGGCAAAGGACCACACGGGGGACGAGAGTGGCCCGCTGCCATCGGGATCGGGCAGGGTCTGGGAGACCAGATTCCCGGCGAGGTCGTAGGTGCGGCGGATGAGGTTCCCCAACGGCGAGGTCTCGGTCGTCAACCGGCCGAGCGGGTCATAGGCATACCGGGTGATCCGTCCGAGGGGATCGGTGGCGGCGATCAGCCGCCCGGCCCGGTCGTAGTCGAGGGTCTGTTGCGGCGCGGGATCGGTCCCGGTTCCATCGGGATCAGAAAGCGTGACCCGGGTCACCCGACTCTCTGCGTCGTACTCCCACTTCGTGACCGCTCCCAGTAGGTCGGTCTGCGTCAACCGCCGTCCCGCCACGTCGTACGTGAAGGTCACCACGGGGGCCACATCGGGACCGGTGGTGCCGTCGGGATCGGGGGAGGTCACCTGCAACAGCCAGTTGCGCTGTGGATCGTAGCTGTACTGCGTGGCTTGATTGAGGGGATCGATGGTCTGGCTGACCAGGCCGATGGGGTTGTAGACGATCCGTGAGAGGGGCGCCAGCAATGGCCCCGTGCCGTCCGGATCGGGAAGGGTCGTGCTGGTCAGGCGGTTGAGAGTGTCGTAGGTGAAGGTTGTCTTCCGCCCCAGTTCGTCGGTGCCGGTCAGCAGGTTGTCGGAGGTGTCGTAGGTCAACTGCCGCTTGGCCAGGCTGGGATAGGTGATCGCCAGTGGCAGATTGCGGGCCGTGTAGGTGAAGGAGGTGACCGGTCCGACGCCAGCCGCACCGGTGACCGGATCGGGCTGGGTGATTTTGGAGAGTTGTCCCCTGGGGGTGTACGCGAACTGGGTGGTGAACCCGAGGGGATCGGTCTCGGTCAGGCGGTTCCCCTTCACGTCATAGGTGAAGGTGGTCGTGTTGCCGCGCGGGTCGGTCTGGGTGAGGGTGCGGTTGAGGGCGAAGTCGTAGCTGAACGACCAGACTTCTCCATCGGCCCTGAGTGGTTTGCCGAATGAGCCGGAACGTTGGCTGACCCTGGATCGGATGTTTCCTCCCCAGACAGATCGAATGTCGCATGTTGAAGGGTGCGATGTGCTGCGTTTCGACAACCTGCGGCACATGACTTACATCGCGGCGAATGGAGCGATTGAGATTCGGTCGAAACGTCGTCGGAACGGAGCGCTCGAAGTCCACTTTTCCAAGGCTGGCGCGGATGGCCGAACGCTGATCGAGTTTTGTCCGAGGCTGGCCAGCGGCAATCTCTAGCGTTCCGGTATGGCACGCAACCGCAATGAAAGTCACACCGATGTCACCCGTCGATCAACTGAGCCGCGATCTGAGAATCCAATTCCCGCAGGCCGAGATTGAAATGCGGAAGTCGGATGATCCGCAGGGCTTCCAGTTTCTGACTTTGCGGCTGGACGAATTCGAGGTTGGTGTCGAGTGGAAACCGAAGCTGGGATTTGGAATTTCCTCTTTCCGCGACGATTGTGCGGCGAGTGAGGGACTGTTCAGCGCCCCCAACGAGTGGTACGAGACGGAGCAGGCGGCGTTCCACCGAGTCGCCTCACTGGTTTTCGACCGACGCAGCACGCGCCCGCGACCCGCGACCATTTCCGAACTGCGGCATGAACGGGGCCTGTCTCAGGAAGTTTTATCGGAACAGCTGCAGGTGCGTCAGGCGACCTATTCGAAGCTCGAGCGTCGGGACGATGTGAAGGTCTCGTCGTTGCGGCGAGTCGTTGAAGCCATGGGGGGAACCCTGCGCATCCAGGCGATCTTCAGCGACTCGCAGGAGGTGCGGGAAATCACGTTGCAGGAATCGAAGCGGGAGTCTGCTGGCGAGCTGTCCGAAGAGGATTGAACCGTTCTTGCACGGCGACACAGCACCCAGCCTGCGCCTCGGAGGCTGTTTGCAAGAGGCCCAGAAGATCGTTGCCGGCGCAGGAGTACGTGTTGGGCTGCGGGATCAACCGCTGCGTGGGTGGGGGACCTGGGAAGAGGATTTGTCTCGCTGGGAACGACCGTTCTGATGGCCGGTTGCGAGCAACCGTTGTTATTCGCCTTCCCATCGTCCTCTGTGCGGGATGCGCGCCGTCAAGCCGTCGACCGGGCGCGTGAGACTCTTCTGCTGCCATCCCAACATAAGCTGTTGCCGAAAGAGGAGCTTCCCGATCCTCATGGGCAGCGGAATAACCGGAATCGACTCGGAGCTGGGGCCGCAATCCAGCGGGTTACTCTCGGAACAGTCGGTGTGTGTTGTCGTAGCCTCGCGATATGTGCCGATCCATCCTTTGCGTCGCGGGGCCTCAACGACGGGGTGTGAGCCAGCGGTATTTCAGCTTGACGCCTGCGCCGCATAAGCCGCCCGGCTGTGTGGGATGGGTCACACGGGACTGCCGCCTGGTGCAGGATGGCAGGAAGCGACCAAAGGTGTCGGGGGTTTCTGCCAGTGTTTGGCTGGGAATTGCGGCTCAGTGCTGCGCGTGATTTTTGGACTGACAAACCAATAGGTTTGTCACCACGGCGGTTCTCACCTGCGGGACGCTTCATTTTCGATTGGTTGCTCACGACGTTGTCGTCCAGTCGTCTGGAAGACCCATCGGGGATCAGCGCCATGGGGGGCTTGGTCCGGGGGTGCCGCTGCGCACGGAACCACCGGCTACCCGCTGACGCCCCTTCAGGGCCGCAAGGTGTTGACCCGATGGTGTGTGCGCGCGGGGCTGGTTGGAATGAAGGTCCGCGGGCAAGCGTGATTTTTGGACTGACAAACCAATAGGTTTGTCACCACGGCGGTTCTCCTATCCGCTGCGCTGCTCACTCGGTCTGCGGCCGTGTGATGGGGACAGGGACACTGGCAGCCGTGAGGGAGCACGATTATGCTGCAAAAGCAAACGGGATGCTGTCATTTTCCACCAGGTCGGTCGGCGGGTGGTGCGGTTTCTTGGGCTGGCTGTCTCACTCTTCGGGAAGATGGAATCGTGGGTTCGTCGGAATCACTGCAGGCCGCGCTGAGGAAATTCCGGTCTCTCAACCGGCTGTTTTGGTTGGGGCTCTTGGGAATTGTGTTGTTTCCCGTGGCCGCGGTGATCGTGGCGGCGGTGGTCTACCAGATCACGAAGAACAGCAACCTGTCGTCTCCGATTGGTTTGAGTGCGCCGTTGTGGTCGGTCGCCGGTGTCGCGATCGCCTTGTTGGTGCGGGGAGCCCGCAAGCAGGCGCGGCGCGGTGTCGATCTGGCCCGAATCGCAGAAGAAGAGCACTACGAATTCGCCCTGCAGGCCGCACAGCCCGTGCTGGAGCTGCTGAGGTCGATCAGCTTCATGCAGAATCCGACGTCCGCCAAAGGAAGAAACGTGTTGTCTTCCGTCGACGGGACCGTAAGGCACTTTGCGCTCGACTACTTCTATGCCTACGACTACGGAGCGGTTTCCTTTGAGGCCGATGAGTCGCTGGTGGTGTTTCCTGACCTGGTGCCGGACCTGCCCGATTTGTGCGTGTTTCCGATGGGGGTGGCCGATCGTTTGCTCAGTCAGGTGTTCGGGGCGTTTCAGCAAGTCAAACTGGCGGCGGCCCCGGAGTTCACCAAGCGGTTTCATGTGGGGAGTGCGGATCCCGCGGCCGCCCAGCGGATGATCACCGTGCCGCTCCGGCAGACGCTGCATCGGAATCCCGGGCTGTCGCTGGTCATCGAAGACGGGACGCTCATCGTCTTCTCGCAGCTGCAACTATTCCCGCCCCGTCGTATGTCGAGTTGCTGACGGCCGCCAAGGAATTGGCACTGGCGGTTCGTGCCGTTCGGTAGCGGCTGGGTGTGAGCCCGCTCGGCGCGTGCGCCGCGAAAGCCGCTCGGCTGTGTGGGGCAGGTCACACGATTCTGCCGCGTGGTGCAGGATGTCAGGAAGCGACAAAAGGTGTCGGGGGTTCTTGGCGGAGTTTGGTTGGGAATTGTGGTTCGGTGCTGCGCGTGATCCTTGAACTGACAAACCAATAGGTTTGTCACCACGGTTTGGGGCCGGCCTTTGACTGGGACATTACAAAACGGATTTCCGGGGGAGAGAGTGACTTCAGGCCGCTTTTAATGCCGATCCACGGTGTTTGGCTGCCCCGCGGTGGGGGTCATCTTGAACCGCACGCAGCGGGGCGGACACAGAGGTCTGCGCTCCCGCGGCGGTGGTTCTGAGACCTTGACTTTGGGAGGTCGCTGGCGGGTTCGACATCGCGGACCGGATGTCCGTGGTGCGGCGGGGGTGTGGCTGGAGCGGACCGGGCCGCGGACGGGCTATTCCGGGGGCGAGCTGGTTTCGGGTGATGTGCCTGCGGGAGTGGCGGGGGCTGCGGGGGAGTCTTCACCGGTGGCCGTCGCGACGGCGGTTGCGGCGGGGGCGAGTTGGTAGGCGACCATTTCGGCGCCATTGCGGAAGTAGAGGGTCTGGCCGGCGACGATCGAGTGGTTCCAGGTTTTCTCGGGGGAGGCGGTGACCCGGCCGAGTTCGACCAGCCGGTCGGGATTGGTTTCCAGCAGGATCAGGTCGCCCCCTTCCGAGGTGACAATGAGCCGATCGTCGGCCTCCAGCAGCAGCAGTTGCCCAAAACCGAACCGGCCATTCTTCCACCGCTTGGTTCCATCTTCGGCCGAGATGCACGCCAGGATGTTCTGGTCGAATCCATACAGGAAGCCTGCGTGAAACACGAAGTCGTTGAACGAGGGTTTGAGCGCCTTGCTGCTCCAGCGCTCGGACACCTGCCAGTTTCCTTCGGCAAGGGTCACATCAAGCCGGGCCAGTCCCACTCCGTCGCCCAGGGGGACCACCACGCTGTTGGGGGCAATCTGCTGGGGCTGGCATTTGCCCGGTACATGCCAGCCGGTGGGCTTGTGGCTCCAGAGCAGTTGGCCGGTGGCGGGATCGAGCGATTCGAGCCCCTCGGGGGCCGCGAAGAGCACCTGCTCGACGCCGTCGATCGTCACGGGCTGGGCGGTGCTGAAGTTCATTCCCTGCTGGGCCCGCGACCAGAGCGGTTCGCCCGTCTGCTTGTTCCAGGCGCACAGGCCGTGGTCCCCCTTGCCGCCGGCGTAGACGATGACGGCCTCCCCCATCACGATGGGTGACCCCGAAAAGCCCCAGACGGGCAACTGGGCATCGAGTTCCTGCATCAGGTCGTGTCGCCACAGTTCGGCCCCCGTGGCGGCATCGTGCGCGAGCAGCATCGCCCGCGCCCCGAGGGTGAAGAGGCGGCCGTCGTCGAAGGTGGGGGTCGACCGGGGACCGGGACCGGCGACCACATCGCTGAACCGGCCGTCGATCTGCGTCTGCCAGATGAGGCGGCCGGTGGCCGCGTCGAGACAGCAGACCACCTCGTGCTCTCCCTGCTGCTCCTGGGTGAACAGCCGGCCCGCCACACAGGCCCAGGAACTCCAGGCGGGGCCCAGGCTGTTTCTCCACAGTTCGCGGGGAGGGGCCTGAGTCCAATTGGTGACACCCGTTTTCCAGGTCACGCGGCTGTCGAGGGCGGGGCCCCGAAACCGGGGCCAATCAGTGGGACCCGCCGCCAGCGTGGGGTGGTCTTGGTTCCCGGCGGTCGGCTGAGGGGCGGCGGCGGACGAACGCCGTCCCTCGGTCGAGGCGGCCCAGCGCCAGCGCAGTTCGGGGGCGTAGTCGCCCGTGAAGCCCTCCAGGCGACCAAACGGCAGCAGGGCCCAGACCACCGACGCCAGGCCGACCGCCGAACCGACCATGCCGCGCCACGTCGCCTGCTGCCGTCGGTAGAGTCCATAGGTGATGGCGGCCAGCGCCAGGGGCACGCCGTAAATCCATAACGGGACCCCCATGCTGGAGTGCATGACCAGGGCCGCCGCAACCGCCCCCAGCGCGGTGAGGGGCAGAATGAGCAGACGCGCCTGCCAGGGCAACCGGCTGAAGCACCACAGCCAGATTGCGAAGAGCAGCAGTCCCAGGAAGGGACCCCCCATCATGAATCCAAACCGGGTCTGGTTGTTGATCGAGGGGCTGATGGTGAGGATCAGGAAGAGGGCCAGCATCCCCAGAATGAACAGCGCCGGCCAAAGCCGGGGACGACGGTTTGGCCGCTGAGCCGGGGGGGCCTGTTCGAAGGGCTCGCCAATCGAAGGCAGGGAGGAAACGTTGTGATTGGCAGACATGGCACATCCCCGCGGTGGAGTTGCCCGGAGGCTGGGAAAGATCAACCTGTATTTCTAGGAAGGGAGGCCAGTTTTGTGAACCCGCGCGGCCGCACGCAGGCGGGTCCGGTGGCAGAGGGGTGATTCGGACCCGTATAATGGAGTTTGGTCTGATGCCGGGCGTTCGCCCGTTCGAGGTTCCGTTTTCGCCATGCCTGTCCACGTCTCCCGTCCCGATGTCGGAACGTTGCTGTTCCGGCTCTACAACCGCCCGGTGCACCCCGAGCTGGTCTCGGTGTGTGCCGAGACCACCGTGGGACAAGAGCTGTGGTCGGCCCGGCTGGGGGTGTGCCATGCGGGACATGTGGTCACGTTCCGCTATCCCCAGGGGATGCTGTGCGAGGTGACGACCAGTGCCGAGACTCCGTTGCCCAAGGCAGGGCAACTGCTCTCGCGGCGACTGAAGGGGCAGCGGAACGATTCGATCGAAGACACCTCGGGGCTCTTGTATCACGTGAGCTACCAGGTGGAGAAAGTCGCGCCCGAGATCTTCCTGCATCTGCATGAGGAACTGCAGGCCGATCTTCCGCGGGCGAAGGTGGCCCACCAGTTTCCGCAGGCGGGGCGGATGGTGCCGGCCCCGTTGAGCATGATTGTGACCGATCTGCAGCCGCAGCGGCTGGTGGTGCACAGCTTCCACACCTTTCCCGACAACTGCGCGGTGGTGAAGACCCAGTCGCTGTTCGAGCTGCAGCGCCGTTCCTCCTGACCGCTTGGTTTCCCATGCCCGCGAACCACGAGAATTCCTCTGCTGGGGCTGGTCGCGGAGCGGGGGCAGGACTGCGAACGTGGGTCAGCCGGTTTCGGGTGTGGGGCGGGCTGGTCGGCGTGGTGGGGTACCTGGGGCTGTCGGCCGGGTACTTCGCGGCACTCTGCGTCGAAGCCACCCCCCCGGGCTTCCTGGCGTATCTGTTGACCTGGGACATGTTTCCGGGGTTCGCCAGCCGGTCGGTGCGGCGGGTGGCGCTGGGGCAGACGGCGTCGGGAGAGTACGTGCTGCTGCACCCCTCGCCGTGGTCGCAGTTCCACGAAGGAGTGCGCGGTGATCTGACGCGGGCCGATCTGGATCGTGCGGGAATGGGCTTTCAGGCGGTGGTGGAGACGGTCCGGCTGAGGACGGTAGCCCAGCGCCGCGACGATCCTCTGGTGCGGGTGCTGCTCTGCGAACAGTCGTGGCCGGTGAAGTTCAACTTTCGAGACGATCACTACATAAGCTGGATGGGTGAACCGAAGCCTGTCGAACTGCCGTTTGGTGTGCCGCTGCCAGAGCCGCTGGCCCCCCCGGCGGGGGTGCCAGCGGCCAACTGGCGGATTGTGCGCGAATACCCGGTGCGGGAAGCCGCAGTGCCCAACCCCACCCCCAACCCCGCCACCGGTGGGGCCCCCGGTCCCGCGAGGGGGA
>CAIOTJ010000482.1 GCA_903861195.1 uncultured Planctomycetaceae bacterium
GCGCCGCTGTAGTCCAGGCCCCCTCCGGTGGAGGGGCACGCCGTCGACCGACGACGCACAACCCGGACGCCTTCTCTGCATTGTTTTTTCCGGGGTTGGCAACTGTCAACACGGCCCGGTCCCAGGGGTTGGTTCGCGAAGACCAGTTGGCTGGTTCCCGGTCCTGGATTCGGCGGGCCTCGTGCCTCTGAGGGATGGCCACCCTGACCACTTCAGTTGGGGACTTGTGCTGCGTCAGGTGCGGGGCAGCGGAGTGCGGGCGCGGGTCTCGGAATGTGGCCGGGGTTCGACAGCGCAGATTATCGCGGTGCATGGCTTCGCCGAAGTGGACTGGCCCAATCTGGCACTCGTCCATTCATCACCATGATGGGCATCACCATGATGGGCATCACCATGATGGGCATCACCATGATGGGCATCACCATGATGGGCATCACCATGATGGGCCAAAACCGATGGCTCTGCACACCGATCTCTGATGACAAGACTCTTTGACCTGCGGCCGTTCGAGCGAGAACGGTGCCAACGTGTGGGTTGCCCGGGTTGGACATTGGTCGCACTGGCAATCGCCGGAAAGGCGGGGAGGGGATCTCGATCTTGGCCCGCGTGCCTGACGAGTGGTGACTGATTCAGCAAACCAGGCGTCCGCCCCTCTGCCGGAACCGCTGGCCGCGGCAGGGAGGCGGGGGGGGAGAGGGGCCAGGAGCGACAGATTCCCCTCGGTCGCCACAGCCACGGAGGGGGAGAGGCCGCCTGGCGGGAGCGGCTACTCTTCGGGCTCTTCCTCTTCCTCGGGATCGGGGCTTCCTTCACCCGCCGCTCCCGCGTTGGTGCTGCGGGCCGCGAGTACCTTGTCGCGGATTTCGTCGAGGATGTGGGGGTTCTCTTTGAGGAAGACGCGAGCTTTGTCGCGACCCTGCCCCAGCTTCACTTCGCCATAGGAGAGCCAAGACCCCGTCCGGTCGATGACCCGGTCCTCCAGCGCCAGGTCAATTACGTCCCCTTCGAGACTGATCCCTTCCTCGGCCAACATGTCGAACTCGGCCTGCCGGAACGGCGGGGCGACCTTGTTCTTGACAATCTTGACCCGCATGCGAATGCCGATGGTGTTCTCGCCATCCTTGAGCGTGCTGATCTTCCGGACGTCGACCCGGACCGAGCTGTAGAACTTCAGGGCCCGCCCGCCGGGGGTTGTTTCCGGGCTGCCAAACATCACCCCGATCTTTTCGCGAATCTGGTTGATGAAGATCACACAGGTCTTCGACTTGGCAATTGCCCCCGTCAGCTTGCGCATCGCCTGGCTCATCATGCGGGCCTGCAGGCCCACGTGCGAGTCGCCAATGTCGCCATCCAGTTCGGCCTTGGGGACCAGGGCGGCCACCGAATCGACCACGATGCAGTCGACGGCGTTCGACTTGATCAGCATTTCGGCAATCTGCAGCGCCTCTTCGCCGTAGGATGGCTGGCTGACCAGCAGGTCTTCCAGGTCGACCCCCAGCCGTTTGGCCCAGGCGGGGTCGAGCGCATGCTCGGCATCGATGAACGCGGCAATACCCCCCGCCTTCTGGGCATTCGCGAGGACATGCAGGGCCAGCGTGGTTTTGCCGCTGGATTCAGGCCCGAACATCTCAATGATTCGCCCGCGGGGCATACCAATCCCACCCAGCGCCAGATCGACTGACAAGGCCCCGGTGGGAATGCCCGTGATGGCATGCGTGTTGGCGGCGTCTGACAGCCGCATGATGGCGCCTTTGCCAAACGTCTTCTCGATCTGCCCCACTGCGTTTTCCAGCAGCTTGGCCTCGGCGTTTTCCGCCACCTTGCCCGCCTTGCCAGATTTCGCCGACTTCGCGCACATTGTGTGAGCCTCCTGAACTTCACGTCGAGTAGTATTGCGAACAGGTTGAACTGATGGACTAGTGTAACGGCGTTACGTAAATTGGCAAGAGAGAATCCGGGAAATATTTCGGGCTGACCCGGCACCGAGTCGATTTCCGGTTCTCGCCGACCTCCACAGACGTCGCCCGAACCGATTCGAACACCGACCGACGGAAATGAGTCCCTGCCTCAAAAGAGCATCTCAACACGCGTTTTCAAAAAAATGCTGGCGCAGCCGATGCCCAGATTCCGGCCGCACCGGTCGACGTTGTTCCCCCGGTTCTGTGGCGATGCCCGGGGACATTCTCGCCCGCGCGGATTCTTGCAGTGTCCACCACACGGTTCTAAGCTGGGCCCTTGAGGAACGGCCGACTCGGTTCCGTCGGTTGAGCGGCAGCCATTCCTTGGTCTCGGGTCTCCGTCCGGATTGGTTTCGAATGCTTCCCAGTGACCTTCTGTGACCCCCACCTGGCCCGACTACGCGTGCGCGATCATTCCCGCCCCCCACATTGGCAGCATCTGGCTGGAGGAGCGGCCGCCCACGGCCCGGTTGGCCCCCGGGCTCTGGACCTGCTTCGGTGGACGGCGTGAAGGAGACGAGACCCCGGAGGAGTGCCTTTGTCGCGAATTGGGAGAGGAGCTGAGCTGGACCCCACGCGAGTTGAACAAGCAGGTCGAACTCTGGGTCGAGGGGCTGCCAATCGCCTGGTTTTTTCTGGTTGGTCCGGCCCCGACCGGCGCTGAACTCCAGCCACGCGGTTATCCCGCGCGGGAAGTCTCGCTGGGGGAGCTGGCCCGGCAGCCAGTGAGTCCCTGGCATCGGGAGGTATTGCTCGCCTGGCAGGCAGGGCAAACACGGGTCGACTACCACTCCGGGGATCCCTCCTCTGCGGCCCCCTCCTGAAAAATCCCCCGAGGGCTGGCGAACCCCAATTCGAACTGCCGGTCTCCTCGTGGGACTGGTGATGGGAACCGGGGAAGACAGTCCCCCGGGGGGACGTTAAAGTCCAGACAGATCCCCTCTGGCCCCCCCGGACAATCTCTGGATGAGCTTCCGGCGCGGAGCACCTGTCCCGATTGGAGACCAAAGTCGCCATGCGAATCGCCGGCGTGCAGATGGATGTGGTGTTGCAGAATCCCCAGCGCAATCTGGCCCGCATCGCCAGCGGCCTCGCCGAGACCACCAAACAAGGGGCGGAGCTGACCGTTTTTCCCGAGTGTGCCGTTCCGGGTTACTGCTTCAGCAGCCTGGAGGAGGCACTCCCCTTTGCCGAAACCATCCCCGGCCCTGCCACCGAATCGGTCACCAAGGTCTGCCGTGAGTTGGGGGCCCACGCCCTCTTCGGAATGCTGGAACGGGATGGCTCGCGGGTGTTCAACGCGGCGGTTCTGGTGGGCCCGACCGGTGTGGTGGGGAGCTACCGCAAGGTGCATCTTCCCTACCTGGGGATCGACATGTTCACTTCGTATGGCGACCGCCCGTTTGCGGTGCATTCCGCGGGGGACCTGCGGGTGGGGATGCTGATCTGTTACGACGCGGCGTTTCCCGAGGCCTCGCGGTCGCTGGCCCTGTTGGGTGCCGACCTGATTGCCCTGCCCACCAACTGGCCCCCGGGAGCCGAGTGTACCGCCTGCAGTGTGATCAACGCCCGGGCGTTGGAAAATGCGGTCTATTTCATCGCCGTCAATCGCGTCGGCACCGAGCGGGGCTTCCCGTTCATCGGCATGAGCAAGATCTGCGACACCAACGGTCAGACGCTGGCAGAGTCGAAAACCACCTCGGAAGACATACTCTACGCCGACATGGATCTGGGCCGGGCCCGGCGGAAGCATATCATCCGGGTTCCTGACAAGCACGAGATCGATCGTCTGGCTGACCGGCGGCCCGAAATGTACGGGCTGTTGACTCAACCGCATTCGCTTGCCTCTCCGGGACGTCCTGTTCGACCTCACTGATCGGTTCGATCTCGCTGACCCATACGATCTGACGGGAAGCCAGTCTGAGGTCACCATCCCGGGCATTCCCGACTCAAACGGCCCGGCGGAGGGCAAAAAATGGCTGCTCCCGCAGTTGGGTGCTGGACGGAAATCGACTATCATACGAGAATTCACTCGAACTGGTGTGTGCGACCTCTTCTGAGGAGTTTTGGCGATGATCCATCTGTCTGGGGTGCGGTGGTTGTCTCGGGGGGCGGGACGGGTGCTGCTCAGCCTGGTTGTGCTGGCGGGGGGGTTGGGCTGGGGGGTGTCGACTTCGGTGGTGGCCTGCCCGTTCTGTGCCTCTCCTTCGCTGACCCTGGCCGAGCAGTTGGCCAAGTCGGACGCGGGGGTGCTGGTCCAGTGGGTGGATGCCGAGAAGCCAACCAAAGAGTCGATTGGCTCAACCACCTATGCGATTGTCGAGATCGCCCGCCAGCCGGGCAAGACGTCTGAGGCCTCGCTGAAAAAGTCGAAGTTCGACATTGAGGGAACCGTTCCCGGAGAGAAACCGAAGGCCGCGGCGGCCCCGAAGCTCGAGAAGGGGAAGAAGATCGTCCTGGAGCGTTTCCGGGAGGGGAAGGCGGGAGACCTCTCGCTGCTGTTGGGCAGCCAGACTCCCTCGGGCGTCATCGAGTGGGGGAACCCTCTTGAGGTGACCGAGGCGCTTTACCAATACATGATCCAGGCACCATCGCCCGAGACGGCGGGAGACAAGCGGCTGCCGTATTTTTTGAAGTTTCTGGAAGCCGCCGATCCCACAATTGCCGGGGACGCCTATCAGGAATTCGCGAACGCCCCCTACAAAGACATCACCACCCTGGCCGACAAGATGCCCCGGGAAAAACTGAGGAAATGGGTGGCTGATTCCAAGACCTCGGCGGGGCGGTTGGGGCTGTACGGCCTGATGCTGGGGCTGTGTGGCACGGCGGAAGACGCCACGGTGATGAAGGAGAAGATTGTCGAGAAGTCAGACGACTACCGGCTGGGAATCGACGGGGTGATGGGGGGCTACCTGCTGCTGACTGGGGAGCAAGGACTGGAGCTGCTCGAAGAGACCAAGATCAAGGATCCCAAGGTTCCCTTCAGTGAGACCTATGCCGCCCGGCAGGCGATCTTGTTTCTGAATTCGTACGGGGCGGGGAAGATTCCCGCCGAGCGGCTGCGGGCTTCGCTGAGGGTCCTTCTCGAGAAACGTCCCGAGATGGCCGATCTGACCATCGGCGATCTCGGCCGGATGAAGGATTGGGAGCTGCAGAGCCGCCTGATGGAGCTCTACGGCGAAGACGCCTTCAACGTGCCCGCCGTGAAGCGGTCGATTGTGCGGTTTATGCTCGCCAGCATTCGCGATGTGCCGCAGGGAGGGAGCGAAAAGACCCCGCCGCATATCGAATCGGCCAAGGCTCACCTGGAGACCTTGCGGAAGCGCGATCCCAAACTGGTCGCCGAGGCGGAAAAGTTCTTCTCGCTCGACTGAGACCTGACCTCGGAAGTGCTTCCCATGTCGCTTGATCCCACCGTGGCTCTGCGTGGCCCCACAACCCGACAACGTGCACCTGGACTCCGCAGTGGCCTGGGGGGTGTTGTGAGGGGGCTGCTGCTGGCGGCCCTGTGCGCGGGTGTGGTGGGGTCGACGGCGTCGGGCTGTCCCTTCTGTCCCCAGTCGCTCGCTCCGTCACTGGGCGAGCAGATGGCCAGTGCCCAGGTGGTCGTGGTCGCCACCTGGGTCGAGTTGGTTCCGATCGAGAACTCCGAGAAAAAGCACACGCGGTTTGAAATCACCCGCGTGCTGAAAAAGCATCCGCTGGGACCCGCCAAGGGCGAAGCGGCGATTGTTCCCCTGGAACGCCCTGGTCCCAAGGGGGCGATTGAAATCTGGTTTGGCACGGTCAGCGACGGCAAGCTGTCGTGGACCTACCGCACAACGGCCACGGGCAGTGCGATTCCCTATCTCGAAAAGGCCCCGGCGGCCGATCGTCCCCTCCCCCAGCGCCTGGATTTCTACGCGGGCTATCTGGAGCATCAGGATGAGCTGTTGGCGGAAGATGCGTTCCGCGAATTTGCCTCGGCCGAGTTCAAGGATGTGAAGGCCGCCGCCAGCAGCTTCAGTGCCGCCAACTTGCGGGATTGGCTCACCAACGAACGCATTCCCGGAGCCCGGAAGGGGCTGTATGGACTGATGCTGGGGTTGTGTGGGACCGCCGAGGATGAGGCCTTCCTCAAGCGGTTGATCGAGCCGAATGTCGACGAGATCCGTCTGGGAATCGATGGGGTCATGGGAGGCTATCTTTACCTGACCGCCGGAAAGGGACTGCCCTTCATTCAGCAGAAAAAGATCGCCGATCCCGACGCGCCGTTTCCCGAGACCTATGCGGCGATGCAGGCGCTGCGGTTTCTGTGGAGTTACGGCGGCGACCGGGTCCCTCGCGAGCAGGTGCTGCAAGTGGTCCGGGGGCTGGTCGAGCGTCCCGCGGTGTGCGACATCGTCATCAATGACCTGGCCCGCTGGAAAGACTGGAGCGTCCAGGACCGGCTGATGGCCCTGTACGGGGCGAAAGAGTACAACCTGCCCACGATCAAGCGGGCGATCATCCGCTACCAGTTGGCGAGTCTGCGGGATGTGCCCGAGGGGGCCGATCCCGAGTCGCTTCCACATGTGGTGGCTGGTCGACGGCATGTTGAGACCTTGCGGGAAAAAGACCCCAAGCGAGTGGCTGAGGTGGAGCGGTTGTTTTTCCCCGAGTGATGCCAGCGGGGGCGAGACACCGGACTGTTGTGTCCCGTAGTGTCCCCCGCGCGAGAAGCCACGGCGAGAACCGATCAGGGAGGATTTCGGGATGCGAAGCGATTTTCAGGCGGCGGTGACGAAGGTCACACGAACATTCGGGCGTCCGGCCCTCGCGCCTCGACGACAGGGGGGGGCTGAAACCACGGTGGCATCACCTGCGAGACGATTTGGATGGTCTGATATCGCGGGCTGGGCGTTGCTGCTGGCGACCATGGGCGCGATGGTGGCTCCGACCCGCGCCTGTGAAATCTGCGGCCAGCCGACGTTGACCCTGGCCGATCGGATTAGCCAGGCTGATGTTGCGCTGCTGGCGCGCTGGGTCTCGGCCCGGGCCGAGAAGGGAAATCAGGGGGCCGTCTCGGTCTTCGAGGTGGTCGACGTGGTCGAGGGCTCGACCGACGTCGTGCCGGTTGGCAAGACCATCTCGCTTCCGGGGTTTCATGGCGGGGAGAAGGGAGCGCTGAGGCTGCTGACCGCAGATGTTGAAGAGGGCCAGAAGATCCGCTGGGGCGAGCCGCTGGAAATCACCGAGGCGTGCTGGAAGTACGCCATTGAAGCCCCCGATCCGGATGCCGAGTGGGCCGAGCGGCTGTTGTATTACTTCCAGTTTCTGGAACATGCCGACGTACTGATCGCCAACGACGCGCATGCCGAGATCGTCAATGCCCCGACCGACGACATCGCCGGCGCCGCCGCGGAACTGGGCCCCGATCGGATTCGCCGCTGGCTGCAGTCTTCCCGCACGCCGGCTGTGCGCAAGGGAGCTTATTGGGTCCTGCTGGGCTTTTGCGGCGACGATGGTGATGCCGAGCGATTGGAGGAGCAGGTGCAGGCCGAGTCGAAGAACCTGCGGCTGGGGCTGCAGGGGCTGATCTTCGGCTACCTCCAGTTGACGGGAGAACGCGGGTTGTCGGTGGTGGTCGACCGCTACCTCGCGAAGCCGACCGATGCCGACGCGACGAACGAGCTGGGAGACGCCCTCAAGGCGGTGATCTGGTGCCAAAACAACGGCAACCGCGCGATTCCCGACCAGAGTCTGCAGGCGGCGTTGAGGCCACTGTACGTGCACCCGGCCCATGGCGAGCTGGTCATCACCACGCTGGCCCGCTGGAAAGACTGGTCGCTGCTGGAAGAACTGGTTGAGAAATACGGAACCACCGGGTTTGAGGCCGCCTCCACCCGTCGCTGCATCGCCCGCTATGTCGCCGCCGCGACGCTGGATCGGGTCGAGACGCAGGTGCGCGGCGGTCAGAAAACCGAGGTCGTGCTTCCTCATGTGGCCACCGCCGAGCGGTGTCTCGGCCAACTGAAGCAGCGCGATCCAAAGTTGGTCGAGGCGGCCATCAAGGCGTTTGAGGCGGAGGCGGCCGAAGCGGCCGAGGCCGCGAAGCCATAGCGCGGCCGCCATCGGGCGGAACGTGTTTCAGCCCGGGAAAATTCGTGGGCGATCGTCTGGCGTGGTGAGTCGCCGCCGGCGGGCCCATTTCCGGTCGATGCCCGAGATCTTCCACGCCAGCCGCCCGAACAGCCGGGCCACGACGAACAGGGTCGTCGCGGCGAGCGGCCCCGTGACGGCCGCCATCAGGTAGGGGCTCCAATCCCCCAGCCGCGATGTGAGCCAAGCCACTGGAATTGCCACAAACGGCAGCGTCACCAGCAGGGTGATCGCGAAAAATGCCAGCCAATCACGGAGGTTGCGGTACAGCGATCTGACAATCGGCCAGGTGAACATCGCGAAGGGAGAGTTGGCCTCCAGGGCCGACATCAGGCAGATCGGATAGATCACGCAGAAGAGCCCCGCCGCCACCAGCATCCGCGGCGGCCCGTCCTCGGGAACCAGTCCCGCGAGTGCCGACGACAGCACCAGGGGAATGGACGCAATCCAACCCAGATAGACCATTTTGGGGACCCAGTCGCGCCAACTTGGCTCGGGCCACTCGCGAATCTCATTCGCTCCCGCCGCCGTCCCCTCCACAATGCACAGAAAATTCGCCGCGGCGAACGAGAACGACCAGATTCCAATCCAGATCATTGGCAAGACGAAAAATGCCAAGACCATTCCGAACCGTCCGGCACCGTACTGGGCCGAGACCGCCACAATTGTGGCCACCACCAGCAGCAGCGCGGTGAATCCCACCACCTGATACAGCCACCGGGAAAGACTGTGGTGCTGAAAGGGGAACGAGAAGACCCCCGAGAAGAAAGTCCACTCGGGAGGGGTGGGCAGCGACTCGGTCCGGACCACCGCCATCTGGTCGAAGACCGTTCGCCGGGGAACTCGGGGCGTGGGCTCGGTCGGAGGGGGTGGTGAGAAGGCCGAGTTTTCGACCGCGCGCTCGGCTCGCGGACGTGTTTTGCGTGTGCCGAAGACCGGACGCACCTGGTCGGGAGGGGGATCGGCGACCATCGGGGGGGGATTTGCAGGTGGGGAGTCGCCGGCGCCGGTCGCTGTGGTCGGGGAGGGGATTGGCCCAGCTGGGAGAGGGACGGTCTCGTCACCCACCGGACCCCGGCCGCGGGGATTGGCGGGGACGAACAAATCTCCGCCGCAGTGGGGGCAAGAGACTCTCTTCGGCCGGTCTTCCAGGCGGGTTCCCACCGGCTGCCCACAGTGGGGGCAGGCCAGCGACGTATTGAACCCGGGAGAGGCGCGGCGTTCGGCCGGTGCGGTGAGGGCCGCCGGACGGTAGGCCGCCTCGGGCTCGGCAGGTGGAGCGATCTGGTAATCGCCAATCTCGTCGGGCGATCTGAGCCTGGTGGTGGGGGTGATCACCGCCAGGTGCGCCCGCGAGGGAATGTGCACCTCCCTTTCACAAAACGTGCACCGCTCGCGCCGGGGGAGCTCTCCCGCCTCGAATTCGAGCAGTTCATGACAGGTGGGGCAGGGGAACCGCACCCGTCGGGAGGCTTCGTTCGACACCGGGAGGCACCCGCGGCAAAAGGCTGGCTCAGAACTGGCCGGAGGGACGGTCGAAACAGCCGCTTAGGCGAGGTCGATCGGCCACTGCAGTCCAGCCGACATTCCTCCGTCGACGTAGAGCACCTGCCCCGTCATGAACTCCGACGCTTTCGAGGCGAGGTAGATCACGGTCCCGATCATGTCCTCGGTCTTTCCCAGCCGCCGCAGCGGCGTGTTGGCGTAACCCCATTCCTGCATCTTGGGAATCGACCACAGCTTGTTGGTCATATCGGTCAGGATGAACCCCGGCGCGAGGGCGTTGACCCGCACCCCATGCGGGCCCCACTCCGAGGCCATTCCGCGAGTCATCATGCTGACTCCCGCCTTGCTGATGGCATACGGCAGCACTCCCTTGAGGGGGGCGTAGGTGTTCAGCGAGTCGATATTGATGATCGAACCCTGCTGCCGTTCGATCATCGTCTTACCCACCGCCTGCGAGAGAAAGTAGAGGCCCCGCAGGTTGATGTTCAGAATGCGGTCGTATTCCTCGGCGGTAAAGTTCTCGCTCCGCTTCCGCAGGTTGACTCCCGCAACATTCACGAGAGTGTCGATCCGCCCATGCCGGCCCATCACTGTGGGGATCAGCTGTTCGATGTCGGGCAGGCTGGCGACGTCGCAGACGACTGTGTCGACCGGTCCGGCCGGTCCCGCGATCTCGTCGGCGGTGGCGGTCAGCGTCTCCTGCTCACGCCCGGTGATGATGACTTTCGCCCCTCGCTCGGCGAAACCGGCGGCAATCGCCCGCCCGATTCCCCGACTGGCCCCGGAGACCAGCACCACCTGACCCGCCACGGAAAACAATTCGTCCGACATTGTGCCACGCGTTGTGAAGAGAGGTTCCTAACCGAACGGCAGCCGCCTTCCCCACGGGGAGGAAACGGGCGCTGTTGCGGCAAATCATGGCAGGTTCCGCGGGAGGGCGAAAGCGTTCTCCGGGTGTGAAGAAATGATGAATGCCGCCCCGCCACGGCGGTTGAACCGCCCCCCGGGCGACTAACATCTGCGCGGGCTGCGGGGGTGGTCCCGGATCGGAGCGGTGCCCGATCGCGGCCAACGCGGGCGGTCACGCCGAGCCTGCGGCCTGTGATTTCGGGTTTCTTCGGCAGGTAACTCGCTTGCCGGTTTGGTGATCCACCGATCACACTGCGGGCCCGATCGTTCGCTGCAAGCCCAACTCTGTCCTTCGAAAGTCTGATTTGCCCGGGAGAGCCTCGCGCTGTGTCCACCCCAACTTTGGCATCCGTCGTTTCCGCGTCTTCACCGAATCCCCAGACAGCGGGCCCGAGACCGACCGGGGTCTCCCGCCGACTGACACCGCTCACCGGGCTGCGGTTCTTCGCCGCTCTGCACATTTTCATCTTCCACATCGCGGCCATGCCCTCGCTGGAAGAGCTGCAGCAGATGATGCAGCGGATGCAGACCGCGACGCCGGCCGCGGGGGCCGTTGACGAGGAGGTGAGGGCCGCCAGCGAGTCGTTGGCCGATGTGGCGGCGAGCGAACGGGCCACCCCCGCCGACCGACCTGGGGAGCCGGTGTCATCGACCGGGGAGGAGGCACCTCGTGCGGCTGAAACAACTTCGCCCGAAGCGATGGCCGAAGAGATGCTGAACCGGGGGCTGTATGCAGTGCTTCCCAAACCGCTCGCGCGGCACTTCCAGCGGGGCTATCTCTCGACCGGCCTGTTCTTCATGCTGTCGGGGTTTGTGCTGGCCTATCTCTACCTCGACCGCGACGGGCGGCAAACCGTGTCGAACCGCGAGTTCTGGCTCAATCGCATCGCCCGGCTCTATCCGTTGCACCTCACCATGTTGGTGTTTCTGATCCCCACGACGATTGGCTTTCTGTCGTTCATGCCATCCAGCAGCCTGTGGAAGATCCCCGTCAGCAAGCCGGTCTTCGGGGTGGTCAGCGGTCTGCTCAGCGTGTTTTTGGTGCAGGCCTGGTGTCCCGAGGCGGCCCTCAGTTGGAACTTCGCCACCTGGGCCCTCTCGGCGGTCGCCTTCTTCTACCTCATGTTCCCGCCGGTCGTTTCGTTTCTGCGGCGGCAGTCTCGTACCACGCTGTGGATTCTGTTCTGGCTGATGCCGCTGCTGAATCTCATCCCCACCGTCATCTATCTGGCCAGCGGCGATACCGCCGTCCCCGGTTTCGGTTTCTGGAGCGAACTCGTGATGCGGACGCCGCTGTTCTGGCTGCCGCACTTTGTGATGGCGATCATTCTCTGCCGGCTGTTCCAGATCACCCGTTACGACATGTCGTGGGTGCAGCCGGGGGACCGCACTGGCTGGAAACCCGGACTGGGGGATCTGGCCGCGCTGGTCATCCTGTTGATTTCGATCACTCCCGACGCGGTCTTTTCGCGCTGGTTCGGGCTGGGTCAGAAGCCGCCGAATTTCATTCTTCGCCATGGCTTCATGTGCCCGATCTACGCGGTGTTGCTGTACGAGCTGGCGCAGAACCGGGGGATTGTCGCCCGCCTGCTGTCGCATCCCTGGTGCGAGACCCTGGGCGAGGCGAGCTTTGGCATCTTTATCTTCCAGGGGCCGTTGATTTTCCCCTCGATGATGTTGTTCGGCCTGGTGTCGCCGCTGTTGAAATCTCTCGTGGAACGATTCACCACCGATCCACAGACGGTCAGCTCCTCCCTCGAGGTGCTGCGGGTAGTATTCACCGTGCTGCTGGTCATCGGTCTGGCCCTGCTCAGCGTGCGGTACTTCGAAAAACCGATCGCCAAGCGCCTCAAGGCCCGCTGGAAACTGTCGTAACAACGTCGAACAGTCGTCAGCCAAACTTCAACCGGGGCCGCCCGTGAGGCCCACCGGGTTGGCGCAAGTCCCGGGCCAGCATGTTCCCAGCTGAGGAATACGCCGATCGTGACCTGCCTGACTCAGTCGCCCTCGCACCGAGGTGTTTCGGGGACGAAGCAAATCGGTAGCTTCCGCTGTCGCCCCTTCGGCGAGGAATGGGAGTCTGTCGTCAGGTGGCTGGTCTGTGGAATGGGGTTTGGTGACAATCAAGTAATGGTTCCGGACTACCGGAGGCCACGGAAGCGATCTCTGCGAGGAGCTGTGATGTTGCGTTGGTTGGTGTGGATGTGCGGGTGGTCGTGTGTGACACTGGCGGTGGCGGCAGGAGCGGAACCGGCGGATGTCATCTATTTCGGCGGCGATGTCATCACCATCAATGACCGCCAGCCGACGGCCGAGGCGGTCGCGGTGCGGGATGGGAAGATTGTCGCGGTTGGCCCCCGGGCCGAGGTGCTGGCCTGGCGGGGAGCGGCCACCAAACAGGTCGATCTCGAGGGGCGCACCCTGTTGCCGGGGTTTGTGGATGGCCATGGGCACTGTTTCTCGGTGGGAATGCAGGCGGTCTCGGCGAACCTGTTGTCTGCCCCCGATTATCACGTCAACGATATCGCGACGCTGCAGGCGGAACTCAAGACGTGGGCTGCGTCGGACACCGCGAAGAAATACGGGCTCGTGCTTGGGTTTGGGTATGACGACGCCCAGCTGGCCGAGCAGCGGCATCCCACCCGGCACGACCTGGACGCCGTCTCGCGGGACATCCCCGTGCTGATCATTCACCAGTCGGGACACCTCTGCGTGGTAAACTCCAAGGGGCTCGAGTTGGCCGGAATCACCTCCGATTCGCAGGATCCCCCTGGCGGGGCGATTCGCCGCGAGGAAGACGGACGGACCCCCAACGGAGTGCTCGAAGAGACCGCCAATTTCAACGCAATTCCCAAATTGCTGCCGATTCTGGGCGAGGCGGAGCTCGACGGTCTGGCGACGGCAGGACAAAAGCTCTACGCCGCGAATGGCTACACGCTGGCCCAGGAGGGACGGGCGGTGCCTCCAGTCGACAAGACGTGGGCCCGGCTGGCGGAAGGAGGGAAGATGCTGATCGACGTTGTGTCGTATCCCGACCTCACGGCGAGCGACACACCGTATGGCCTGGATGGTCCCTGGCATTCCCGCACGCTGAAGAATGGCTACCGGATTGGCGGAGTGAAGCTGAATTTCGACGGGTCGCCCCAGGGGAAGACCGCCTACCTCTCACAGCCGTATCTGGTCCCCCCGCACAGTCGGAATGCAGCGTATCGGGGCTTTCCCACCCTGACCGATAACGAGGTGCTCCACAAAATCAACCTGTGCTACGAGAAGGGGTGGCAATTCCTGATCCACTGCAGTGGGGATTCCGCCAGCGATCTGATGATTGCCGGCGTACGGGCTGCGCAGGAACGACATGGGCGGGATCCCGGCCGTCGCGATGTGATGATCCATTGCCACACGGTGCGGGAAGATCAACTCGACCGCATGCAGGAACTGGGCATTGTCCCCTCGTTTTTTGGGATGCACTGCTTCTATTGGGGAGACTGGCACCGCGACTCGGTGTTGGGTGCCGAACGGGCCGAGCGGATCAGCCCCGCCGCTTCGGCCCTGCGTCGACGAATGATCTTCTCGCAGCACCACGACGCCCCGGTGGCCTTGCCCAGCGCGATCCGGATTCTGTCGTCGGTGGTGACCCGGCGTACCCGCAGCGGCGACATTCTGGGGGCCGGACAATGCGTGCCGGTCGACGTGGCGCTGAAATCGATCACCCTGTGGCCGGCGTACCAGCATTTCGAAGAACAGCAGCGGGGCTCGATCGAGGTGGGGAAAGTGGCCGACTTTGTGGTTCTGGACCGTAATCCCCTGAAGATCCCCGTGTTGGGCCTGGTCGACCTCAAGGTGGTAGAGACCATCAAGGGGGGGCAGACGATCTATTCGGCCCGCTAGACGAGGCTGGCGGGAAGCTCCGCCGCGGCGGAGCTTGGGCAAAGCCGGGGCGATGCCCACATCGAGACAGATGTCGTGGTGGTTGTGATCGCCTCGCAGCCAGCCTGGGCCCGCCGTCGCGACACAGACCCGCGCAGCGGCAACGAGCGGCGTCCCCTTGTGTCAGCGGTAGCTGATTCCCGCGAACTCGACCCGGCGCACATCGAGGTGCACGTTCGAGATCGTGTAGTCTTCCAGGACGCCGGGGGGCCAGGCCCGGGTGTCGCGGTCTCGGTACAGCCGGAATTCATAGGCGGGAACCGGTCCCTTGCGGGCCGCCTGGGCGTCAAACGCCAGCCCAATCGCATGATCGTTCCGGTTGTTCATCAATCGCCGCATCAGATCCAGAAAAGTCGTGTTGCCCAGGATCTCGGTGCTGAAGATCGGCTCGTCATTCGTGGGGTCGAATTGCGGGCTGTTCGGATCAATCACCGGCTCGGCCCGCTTTTCTGGAGCGGGAGTCAGCTCGAGGGTCCGCATGTGCAGGCGATCCCCGCGGTCGAGATAGCTCAACCGGACATTGCGAATGTTGAACCCCGGCTCGTCGGCCTGGCTGCTGGCCTGCGACAGATCAAACCAGATCGCCCCCTTGTAGCCGATCACCTCGGTCTCGTTTTGCCGCACCACGAGTGCGGTGTTTTCATCAATTCCGAGGCCGTGGGGCAATTGGTGGTGTCTCGAAACCACCAGGGCCCGGGCCAACCGCCCGCGAATCAGGAAGTGCTGGTCAACGAACCAATCGGAGGGAAGGAATCCGAGGCCGTGTGAGGTTTCTTTTCCGGCAGTAATCCCCTGCTCGAGGACGTTGAGCTGCCTTCCCATTTCGCGGCACATGACCTGGCTCATGACGGCCGCCCCGGCGCTGCTGCCGGCAACCACTCCGCCGGCATCGTACAGGTCCCAGATCGCCTTCAACGCGGGGGTCTGCTGCTGATCCGCCGTCATCAGCACCTGCACAATTCGCGCCTGTTGTCCACCCGTGAAGTAGACGCCATGCGCGTTCTGGATCTGGCGGAGGATCCCGGGATCGCGGACCGCCACCATGGGATCGATCGGGCTGTTGAGCAGGGCAATCGGAACCACGAAGGCGTCGGCGCCATGCAGTCTCAGGCTGGCCGCCGCCCGCTCCCCAATGGACTTGGGATCCCAAGCGGCCGTGGGAAACACGGCAATCCGGGGAGGCTGGTTGGCCGGTTCACCTTGCTGTTGCGCATAAGTTGAGGCGAGTTGAATCAGCCGCTTCCAGACTTCCTCGTTGTCGTTTCGCACCCCACCGCCAGCGATCAACAACGCGCCGCGCGGCTCGCGGACTCGCGCATCGCCGCGAGGCGGCCGGTCTTGGGCCGCAGCCCGGGAACAAACGAGGCCCAACACGAGCCAGAGCAGGGGGGTGAACCGTGTCGAAACCATGTGTTACTCCAAACCCAGCGACGCGATGGGCGGGTGGGCCTCGGCCCGTTTCAGGAGGTCGCGGGGAACATTGGGTTCGAGCCTCAGCCGGCCCAGGTCGAACAGCACGTTCAAGATAGTGGCCAGCAGATGCCCCGGACGGAACGGCTCGGAGGTCGCCTTCGCCGCCTGGCCATCCGACTGCCCGACCACCTGTCCCATGGTCAATCCCCCGCCAAACAGCAGCAGCGGGGTCAGCTCGCCGTAATGATCGCGTCCGCCATTTCCGTTGAGCCGCGGGGTGCGGCCCATCTCGCCGGTCACAACCAACAGAATCTTCTGTTCCAGTCCGCGGGCGAGAACATCTTCGATGAAGGTGGCGACGGCATGATCGACCTGACCCCCCATGGGGTAGATCCCCGCCATGTTCTTGGGGCTGTTGCCGTTGGCGTGATAATCCCAGCCGCAGTCCGAGACGGTCACGAATCCGCAGCCGGCCTCACACAGCCGACGGGCCAGCAGCAACTGGTGCCCCAGCAGGTTCGAGGCCCGGCGCATGTCGTTCCAGCGGGTCAGTTCTTCCATCGGGAACAGCCCCGTGGTGTCGTACCGGGCGATGGTCTGCGGGTCTTCCCGCTGCCAGTCGAACGCCTGGGCCACCCCGCGGGTAATGACCTCGAACGCCTGCTGTTGGTAGAACGAGAGCGCGTCCATCTGGCCGGGACGATCGGCCCGGCGTCGTAAGGCGTCGAGACCCGCCAGCAGCGACCGCCGGTCCCCCAGGCGTTCGGCTGGCAATCGCAGTTCCATATCCTGTTTCAGCTGTCCTCCACCGCTGGGGTTGAAGGCGACGCAGTCGCTGCCCAGGGTACCGGCCTGGGTCAGCGTGGGGAGCGCTCCCGTCTCAAAATTGCTCTGAAGTTTCAGTCCTTCCCGCACCCCTTCGGGCAGCACCAGCACGTTGGTGGGAATTCCGGTTTCGGGATGGGTGTTGCCCCGGACGCGGGCGTAGATCGCACCGGCCGACGGACCATTCGTCTCACCCCCGCTGACCACCCGGCCGTAGGTATGGTCGGCGTTGCCCGAGCCATACGAGCGGACGACGCTAAACCGATCGGCCAGCGCCGCCAGTCGGGGAAATGTCCCGCCGAAGAGGATGCCCGGGTGACGGGTCTGGATCTCTCCGGTCACACTACGGATTTCGACGGGGGCGTGCGGCTTGGGGTCGAAGAATTCCAGGTGGGGCGGCCCCCCCTGCAGGAACAGCAACACCACCGACCGATCCCGCAGCACGCCGGGGGCCGAGGCGTGAGCGGCTCGTTGCGCGAGCAGCCACGGCAAACCCAGGCCCGTAACGCCGAGAGCTCCCAGCCCCGCCGTGCCAATTCCCAGAAACGAGCGGCGCGAGACTCCCTGGCAGCCGCGATTTGGCAGCCGATCCATGATCTGCAACATGGCACAGCTCATTCAGGAGGGGAAGAAGAACCGGTCGGCAGACTCCACTGGAAAGTTGGGCAACCCAGGAGTAGTACTGCCTGCGGGATCATATCACACCCGATCGATGGGTCGAGACGAGCCGGGACAGTTTGGAGAATTCCGGTCGTCCTCAGGCGCGGTGCAGGAGACGGCGTGGGCCCGCCCCCCCTGGATCCACGCGAAGATCGGGCATTGGGCTGCGGCAGCTTGTTTGCAATGTCATCCGGGGTGGCATATACCGCGAGGGACGTGGAGTGCGGCTGCATTCCCCGGCTATTCCCCCCCTTGTCGTCTGCTGAGTGACTGCCATGATCGTGCGCGGCCTGCTGCTTTGGGTTCCCCTGGTGTGGTGTTTGTCGGGAAGGGTTGTGATGGGTGAGGATCGCGCTGCGACTGGCTCCGAGGCCCGCTCATCCGCCGGCCAACCTGCCAATCCTCAACCCGAGATCCCCACCAAGATTGCAACCTTCTCGATTGTGGCGGTCGACCCCGCGACCGGAGTGGTGGGGGCGGCGGTGGCCAGCAAGTACCCGGCGGTCGGGAAAGTCGTTCCGTATGTGAAGGCTGGAGTCGGAGCCTTCTGCACTCAGCACTATCACAATCCCGCGTTCGGCCCGCTGGCCCTCGAGAAACTCGCGGCGGGAAAAGCCCCCGAGCTGGTCCTGCAAGAGTTGATTGAGAAAGACAAGCAGCGCGACCTGCGGCAGTTGGCCATCATCGACATGAAAGGGCGGGCGGCCAATCTCAACCCCACCGCGGCCCCCGGAGACAGCCGCTATTGGGGAGGGATGACCGGCCGCTTCTATGCCTGCCAGGGGAACACTCTGTCAGGGCGCGATGTGATCACCTCGATGGGGCGGGCTTATGAGGAAACCGAGGGATCGCTGGCCGATCGGCTGATGGCCGCGCTGTTGGCCGCCGATCGGGTGGGGGGCGATCATCGTGGCCGGCTGGCCGCAGGAATTCGCGTCGCCAAACCGGGAGTGGAGGGGAACTGGCTGGAACTCGATGTCGACGAAAGCAACAACGCGGTCGAAGAGCTGGTGGCGAAGTACACCGAGCTGCAGCACGACGCGAAGGGAGGGGCGTTCCCCAAGGCCCCCCCCGTCTCGCCGCTGGCCCCGGTCGACCTGATCTTCGACACCGACATGGGGAACGATATCGATGACGCCCTGGCCCTGGGGGTGATCCATGCCCTGCAGTCCCGCGGCGAGTGCCGTCTGTTGGCGGTTACAGTCAGCAAAGACCACGAATATGCCGGCCCCTACGTCGACCTCGTGAACACGTTTTACGGTCGGGGAAGTACCCCGATTGGGGTGGTCAAGAATGGCAAGACACCGGAAGACAGCGCGTACATCCGTGTTCCCTCTCTGGCAATGGACGATGGAAAACTCCGTTATCCGCACGATCTGCGCTCGGGCACCGACGCGCCCGACGCCGTGCAGGTACTGCGCGAGACTCTCGCCCGCGCCCAGGATGGTTCCGTGACCATTGTGGTCGTGGGCTTTTCGACCAATCTCGCCCGTCTGCTGGAATCGGGAGCCGATAAAGTCTCGCCGCTGAACGGCGTCGACCTCGTGAAGGCGAAGTGCCGTGAGCTGGTGATGATGGCGGGCATGTTCACCGCCGAAGGCCGACACAAGGAATACAACGTCTTCATCGACCTCCCGGCCGCCCGCAAAGTGTATGCCGACTGGCCCACTCCCATTGTGACCAGCGGCTTCGAGATCGGCCGGGCGATCAAGTACCCGGCGGTCAGCATTGAACAAGACTACCGTTACGTGACCCATCATCCGTTGGCCGAGGCTTACGGTTTGTACCAGAAGATGCCTTATGACCGGGAGACGTGGGATCTGACGGCGGTGCTGTACGCGGTCCGGCCGAACCGGGGCTACTTTGGTCTGTCGCCCGCCGGCACCATCACGGTGGATGACGCCGAGGTGACGCAATTCGCGGCCGCCGAGTCGGGCCGGCATCGGTACCTGACCGTCACGCCAGAACAAATCGCGCAGGTCCGTGAGGCGCTCGTCCAACTGACCAGCCAGCCTCCGGTCGGCAGTCGGTGAAATCCTCCGGGTGACAAACACCACGGCCAGTCTCGCGCTGACGAGACTGGCCGTGGGAGGGTGTTTATGGCGGGTGATGCGGGGAAGGAGACTCAGGCATCTTTCCCGGCCGGACGATTTGACGTGGGCCGCAATTGACCCCCCAGTTCCCGCAACGCCTTGCGGATCTCTTCGCCGTCGAGATAGCCGTCGCGGTTGGTATCGAGCCGGTCGAAATTCTCCTTGAGCCGACCCTTGGCCTCTTCTTTCGACAGGCGGCCATCTCCGTCGGCATCAAAGCGTCGCAAAGGGCGACGGGGCGTGTCATCATCGGTTCCGCCACGAGGAGCCTCCCGCGGGGGGGCCGCCTCAGGACTGGCCGCCTCGGGCTTGGCAGGACGTGATGTCGTGTCCGGTGCCGCCTGAGCCGGGGCATTATCTCCCTCGGGGCGACGGGGCCGCTCGGGTCGTTCGGCCTGCCCGGGACGTTCCGGTCGCCCCTCACCCGGTCGCCCCTCACCCGGTCGACCCTCACCCGGTCGACCCTCACCAGGTCGACCCTCACCAGGTCGACCCTCACCAGGTCGACCCTCACCAGGACCTCCCATTGGTCGTCCCATCAGTTCGGCGAAATCGAGATAGCCGTCCTGATTGGAATCCATCGCGGCGAACAACTCGGCTCCCC
>CAIOTJ010000483.1 GCA_903861195.1 uncultured Planctomycetaceae bacterium
CACCTTTTGGAAACGCCCTCTGGTCTCAGGCTGCCCCAGCCGGAAGACCAGATCGTCGGTCCGCAGGCAGGGAATGTAGAAGGTCGTGTCGAAATCTTGCAGCGGATCGTCGAAATCGTTGGTGAGGAAGACCCCGCTCAGACGGCTCCGCCCGAGAACTTCGCGCTCCCATCCCGGGGCCGACAGCACCGTCAGGCTCTGGTCGTACAGCCTCTCCCAGTTCGATTCGGTGATCCGCTCTTCCTGAAAACCGAAAAAATCCCGGCAGATCTCCAGCAGCCAGGAATACTGGACCGTGTTTTCAATGGCCGCCAGTCCCGGCACGATCCGCCCGACCTTGTCCCGCGGCGACAATCCCGGTTCTTCGATGTGTTCCCGGGGAATTCCTGCCGAGTGGGCCAGCTCGGTGTAGTAATGATATCCCAGGATGTCGGCCAGCGTCCGCGAGGGGGCGCTGTGCGGATTGATGTGCGTATGCGGATCGACCAGCCACAACGCGTCGAGTTCGGCCTGCAATCTCTGGACAACGGTCTGGGACATGTTCAGGAGTGAAGAAGGATCTCGGGGCGGGAAGAGGAGCCGAAACGGGCGGTGTCCCGATCAGGAGGGGGGGCGGCCAGTGTCCGATCGAGGGGGACTCGCGGTGCCGGTGTTCAGGTCTTCCGGCAAACGGTGTCCCATCTTGTCGCGTTTCGTCGCCATGTACTCGGCCCGTTCCCGCTCCGGCGGAGCGATGATCGGAATCTGTTCGACCACCGTCAGGTTCACGCCCGAATAGACAAACGCGTTGGTCTTCTTGGGGTTGTTCGTCAGCAGCCGGATCCGCGACAGCCCCAGGTCTTTCAGGATCTGCAGCCCCACCATGTAATCCCGCATGTCGGCCTTGAAGCCCAGCTTGTGATTCGCCTCGACGGTGTCGAATCCCTCGTCCTGCAGAACATAGGCCTTCAGCTTGGGAATCAGCCCGATGCCCCGCCCCTCCTGCGGCAGGTACACCAGCGCCCCCGCCCCCTCCCGCGAGATCATCGACAGCGCCAGATGCAACTGGTCGCCGCAGTCGCACCGCAGCGACGCCAGCAGATCTCCCGTGAAACACGACGAATGCATCCGCACCAGCGGAGCCGGTTGCGAGGCGAGGTCTCCCAGCACAATCGCCAGCGGAACCTGCTCTTCATGCTCGACCCGGTAGGCAATCACCTTCAGCTCGCCGTATTTCGACGGCAGCCGGGTCTCGACCTCCCGCCGGATCAGCCGCTCACTCAACCGCCGGTGTCGAATCAGCTCTTCAATGGTGATGATCGGCAACGAATATTCCTGCGCCAGCGCCTGCAGGTCGGCATCGTTGGCCATCCGGGTGCCGTGCCGACTGAGGATCTCAATCAGCACCCCCACCGGTTGGAGGCCCGCCATTTTCAAAAGGTCGATGGTCGCTTCGGTGTGGCCCGCCCGGCGCAGCACCCCTCCTGGCTTGGCCGCCAGGGGAGGAATGTGCCCCGGCCGCAGAAATTCGCTCGACTGCGCCTTGGGATCAGCCAGCCGCCGCAGGGTGAGGGCCCGGTTTTCCAGGCTCACCCCGGTCCCGGCATCTTTGTGGTCGACCGGAATGAGGAAGGCCGTTCCCAGGTGCGCGGTGTTCTGGTCGGCCGGCACCATTGCCGACAACTGCAACCGGTCGGCCACCTCTTGCGACACCGGGGCACACAGCAGTCCCCGCCCAATTTCCAGCAGGAAATTGACCGTTTCCGGGGTGATGGACTCGGCCGCGCAGACAAAGTCTCCCTCGTTTTCGCGGTCGGCATCATCGACCACGATCACGACCCGGCCCTCTCTCAGGGCCTGCAACACCTCTTCAATGGGACTCGACGTCAACGCCATGCCGGGGCTGTCTTTCTGCGGTTTCCTGAACATGAACTGCACGGCCAATTGTATCCGACCTTGCGAATTCGGGCGAATGCGTTGTCGGGAGACCGATCGCCGGTCTGATTGCGGCCCCCCGTGCGATTTGCCCCCTGCGATTTGCCCCGTGCGATACGGCGGGGTAGCATCTCTTCATCCAGAGTCTCGGTCCCGATCGGATCCGCGCCCTGGCGAACCCCCCCTGTGCCGCTCGTTTCTCTCTCCCCCGGAGCGTTCTTCCATGCCTCGCCCTGCTTTGTCTCGCACACCCGGTGGTCTCGACCGCCGCAATTTTCTGCAGACCGCCTCGGCGGCCGCCCTGGCCAGCCTGGCCGCCCCCGTGCTGCCCCGGGCCTGGGCCGCCCCCACCCTCG
>CAIOTJ010000484.1 GCA_903861195.1 uncultured Planctomycetaceae bacterium
AAAAAGGCCCCTCGCCCGGCTCAACGCTTCAGTTCGCCTCGGGAGGACGATCGCGCGAGGTCTGGCCGAAGATTTCCCGGCTGAGGGCGATGCCCTGGATCCAGCGTTGTCCGCATTTGGCCGCCTCGGCCTCCAGCGAGACGGGTCGACCGATCGCCCGCCGCAGGCCCCCGCACTGGGTGTGGAAAGCTCGCGACCAGCTTTAGCCAACCCTCTCCCGCAACCCCCAATTGTTGCAGGATCGGAGGTTTCTCAGCCGGGATCCGCCCCACTTTCCCGGGGTGCGCTTGGCGGCCGGTCCACTCCAGCAGCTCCAGGGACTGTGCGCAGGTCGTGTTCAGACACCCCAGATTCGATGTCCGGGAGCGGGAACCGCCTGCTGCAACGCCGATTCGGTGATCTCAGCGGAGCCAGCCACGTCGTTGGCCCGTCGAACGCCGCTTGCCGCGAAGCTTCGTTCACCATTGCGGACGGCAGGCGGGACCAGACGCTGCGATCGATCGGTTGCGGGTGGGTCCGTCGAACGCCGCTCCCTCGGGTCAGGCGGGCACAGCCCACTCGATACAGAGGCCAGCGGGTCTCGCGACGGAGTGCGCAATGGAGTGCTCGACGGACCTACTGCGGGTTCGAATTTCACCCGCCTCTCAGCAGTTTGCCGAAACGGTCAATCGCTGCCCAGCCGTGCCGGGAACGACCGTACCGGGCTCAGCCAAACAACTCCATAATCGGCTTTCCCGTCGTCAGCGTGCGCGAGATGCCGCTGGCGTCTTGCGGGTTGTTGATGGGAATGTCGAGCGCGTGGTAGATCGTCGCGGCGAGGTTCTCGGGATGCACTGGCTTGCTGGTCGGGTACTCGCCGTATTTGTTCGACTTGCCGTACACCCGCCCCCCGGCGATTCCCGCCCCCGCCAGAATGGCCGAGAAGCACTGCGGCCAATGCTGCCGTCCGGGAGGGGTCTCTTTCAGCACATACGGCGTCCGGCCAAATTCTCCCGTCACCACCACCAGCGTGCTCTTCAGCAGGTCGCGCTCCACGAGGTCGCTGAACAGTCCCGCCAGCGCCTGATCGAGCCGGGGGAGGCAGAACCCCATCCCGTACGACCCGTTGCCGAAGGCGTTCCCCATACCCATGTTGCCGCCGTGCATGTCCCAACTGCTGCTGGGAGGACCGGCCTTGTCGTGCTCGGCCTGCCCGGCCCAGCCATTCACGGTGACAATCCGCACTCCCGATTCGACCATCCGCCTCGCCAACAGCAGGTTCTGACCGAGCGGGTTCATGCCGTAGCGTTCGCGGATCGTCACCGGTTCGCGGCTGAGTTCGAACGCCTCGCGTCCCTCGTTGCGCGTCAGTGCGTCGTAGGTCTTCTCGCGCAGGTCGGACCAGTCTTTGACCCGCTGGTCGCGATCGAGACGGTTCGACTCCAACCGGCTGACCAGCGTCTTGCGTTCCTCGAAACGGAGTTCGTCGTAGGCGTCGTAGATCGAGGGGGGCTTGAAGTCGGGCATCGCGGGGTGGTTGTCGGCCCCGCCCACGAAGACCGGGGCGTAGGCCGAGCCGAGGTAGCCACCGATGCCAAGATTGGGAGCACAAAACACCGGCGGCCCAACGCACTTGATGAGCCAGGCGTTCGAGACGAAGTTGCGGGTGCTGGGCTTGTGCTTGGCGATGAATGAGCCAATGTACGGCTGGCTGTCGGGGACCCCTTCCTGCACCCGCTTTTCGGACTGTCCGCTCAGCAGGTTGTGCATCGCGTCGAAGTGGTTGCTGATGGCGTTGGGATGGGCCATCGAGTTGATCAGCGTAAAGTGGTCCGACAGGGGGGCGAGTCGGGTGTGCATCTCATTGATCAGCATCCCCGGCACCTTGGTGGCGATGGGCTGATACGGCCCGCGGTATTCGAGGGGTGCCTCGGGCTTCATGTCCCATGTGTCGACATGGCTCGGCCCGCCGCACAAGAGAATGAAGATGCACGACTTGTCGGCGGGAACAGCCCGGCCCGAGGCATCGAGCTTGTCGGCCCCCATCACCAGACCTGGGGTCCCCATGGTCAGCGTCCCCAGCCCCCCCGCGATCAGGGCTTGCCGTCGATTCATCTCGAGAGTCTGCATGCCGCCACTCCACCATCCAGAAGGAACCGCACCTCACACCACGCCATAAGACACAAGCATACACGCTGGTTGATGTGAGGGAAACGGGGATCGGGCCGTCGGCAACACCAGACCCGGCCCCCAGGGTCCCGGCAATCGGTAAGGACCGCGACCTGGGTGAGGAAGGCGGCGTGGGGGACGGCATGGTGCGGGAGATGGGGTGTGCCCCGGGCGGTCGTCGGGCTCGGCCAGTTTGATGGGGGACGAGGGATCATCGGGCAGGCACGTGGTCGCGGCCTGGCGGAATTGCCTGGCGGAATTGCCTGACGGATGGGACCGGAGAAAACCGGACCGGCGGGCGATTGGTCTGGGGATTTGTGGAACACGGGGGGACCGGGGTTCCGAGGCAAGCGAATGGTTGCAGGCGTGAGTTGGCAAGCGGCGCAGTTTCGCGACGACCGCAGTTCTCCCGATCTACCGGGACTGCCAGAAGCTCTTGTCTGGGAGACGGCAACACGTTGTAAAAACGGCACAAAACGGGTTTTTTTGACAACAAAACGTATTGACTCTTGTTCGGAATACAAAGTATCTACCCGCCCTCTCCTCATTTCCCCCAGTCCCATCCAGGCACCCCTCTGCTTTCCAGGCCCCCGGCATCTCTCAATGCTGGACCTGGTCGCCGGTCCGACCGGTGCATCCGGGCTGGGAACCGGCGGTTTCCCGTCGGGTCACCACTCCACCACCGATCGTCCCCATCCCCCCCTCACCCGGTTTTAGAGTCGAGGTTTCTATGTTCCCGTCGGCCGAGCGATTTCGACCGCTATGCGAGCCAGACATGCTCCCCTGCGTTCCCGGGAGGAACACGATGTTGCGCCGTCTCTATGAAATGCTGGCTTGGGCGGGGGTCGTCTGTGCGGCCACCCCGGGACTGAGCCTGGCGGGGGAGGAGGCTGCTCCCCCACGGGGCACGCCGAAACCAGCGGCCCGGGCCGAGGTGGAGGACGAGGGGGACGAGGCTCCCACTCCCGACCACGAAGCTCTCGAGCTGCTGGCGGAGGCCCGCGTCGCTTACAAGGCGGGAGATCTCGAGCACGCCCGCGAGATGGCGGAGCGGGTGGGCGAGATTGAAGACGTCTCGGCCAGCGTCCTGGGCGACGCCCGCCTCATTCTGACGCAGATCGCCAGCAAGGCCGCGGCGAACGCAACCTCAGAAGACGAGGAGAGTGCCGACGAGGCGGCCGGCGACGAGGCGATTGGCGAAGAAGCCTCGGTCGACGACGAGGCACTGGCCGCGGAGTCGACCGCCGAGGACGAGCCTATGGCCGCGACTGGGGATGACCCGGCTGACGGCGATTCGGCCCCCTCGTTCGGGGAGGGATCGGACAGCCCGACCACCCTCACGGCTGATGAGTTGTATCGGCAGGGGAAGGAAGCCCTGCGGGCGGGAGACAAAGACGAAGCCTACGCGCTCTACCTGCGGGCCTATCGATCGGGGCAGCCCCTGAACGCCCGGCAGAAGACCGAGATCCGCGAGTTTCTGTCGACCTATGGGGCCAGCAAGACGACGTCCCGGGGTAGCAAGAAGAAGATTCAACTGGTCTCGGGTGAGTCCGGCACCGGCGACGAGGAGGCCGACCCGGCCACCGAGGTGGTCGAGCGTCACGAAGCCGAGATGAACAAGCTGAAGACCGAAGTGCGCAACGCCCGGTACAAAGCCGAAAAGCTGGCCCAGACCGATCCCGAAGGGGCGTTGAAGGTGCTGGATGACGCCGAAGCGAAGGTCCAGGCGGCGGGACTGGAATCGCAGGCGGCGGCGGCTTTGCTGAAGGGCCTGGCCAGTTCGCGGCAGGGAATCGAGTACACGAAGAAGATCTCCGAACCGGGGCGCGACCTCGAGAAGCGGAATGAAGAAGTGAAGTCGGCCATCCGCCGCGAGCGGGGGGTCAAGACGATGGTCGAGAAGGAGTTCGCCGAGAAGGTGGACGAGTTCAACCAGTTGATCCGCGAGAAGCGGTTCGAAGAGGCCGAGGTGGTGGCCAAGCAGGCCCAACAGCTCAAGCCGGGCGACGAAGTGTCGGAGCTGATGGTGGTGAAGTCGAAGCTGGCGGCCCGGAATCACTTCAACTCGTGGCTGAAGGAGCGGAAGGAAGAGGAGTTCGGGAAGCAGATGGACGACGTCGAAGAGACGATCGCCAAGAACCCGTTCACTCCCGACATTGCGATGCCCAGCGCCAAGACCTGGCGGGCCCTGTCCGAACGCCGGGCCAAGTACAAAGACAACCCCAGCAATTACGAGCCGTCGCAGGAAGAGAAGAAGATCCAGGAGAGTCTGCAGAAAGACATCTCGCTGCACTTCACCGACAAGCCCCTCATCGAGGTGGTCAAGTTTCTGCAGCAGTTCGCGGACGTGAACATTCTGCTCGATCCAGCCGGGCTGGACGAAGAGGGGGTGACCCCCAGTACGCCCGTGACGATTGACCTCGACGGGGTGAAGCTGAAGACCGCCCTGAAGTTCATTCTCGAGCCGCTGCACCTGGCGTGGACGGTCGGCGACGACGTGTTGAAGATCACCAGCCGGACCCGTCAGCAGGGCGAACTGCAGACGCGGACCTACTCGGTGGCCGACCTGGTGGTGGCGGTCAAGAATCACAATGCTCCGGATCACTTCCGGAACGCGAACCCCAACCAGTTGACTCCGGGTGGGTTTGGGGCTGCCCCCCAGGGTTTCACAACGGCCAACCGCTCCCGCAAGGGGGGTCAGGCGTTCGCCCAGATCGACAATGGAGCCGAAGGATCGTTCCCGGGACTTCCCGGCAAGGACGGCGATTCGCTGTCGGGGGGTGCCCAGGTGGCCGACTTCACCGAGCTGATGGACCTGATCCAGTCGACGGTCGCTCCCAGCACCTGGGAAGCGCTGGGTGGTGTGGGCTCGATGCGCCCCTTCAACACGACCCTCAGCCTGGTGATTCGCCAGACGCAGGCGGTGCACGAAGAGATTGGCGATCTGCTGAAGCAGTTGCGGCGGCTGCAGGATCTGCAGGTGACGGTCGAGGTGCGGTTCATCACCGTGAGCGACAACTTCTTCGAGCGGATTGGCATCGACTTCGACTTCAACCTGCAGGACAACGTCGGCAACGGCGTGCTGCCCAACGCGTTTGGTTCGCCACTGCCCCCCTATGGGATTGGAACGTCGATCGCGACAGCCCAGGCGGGAGGCCAGGGTCAGGGGGGCCAGCAGGGTGGTCAGGCGGGGCAGCAGGCCCAGGCGGGGGCGGCTGGGGGGAATGCTCCCTTCAATCCCGGCCCGCAGCGTGACCTGATCAACCGCGACCGGTATGGGCGGTACGGCTCGATCGTGGGCCTGACGCCGCAGGGACAGTTTACCCAGGATCTTGACATTCCCTTCCGCCAGGGTTCGTTCCCGATCGGTGTGCCGCAGTTCGGCGGGTTTTCGGCCGATGCGGGGCTGAGCGTGGGCCTGGCGGTGCTGAGCGACATCGAAACCTTCTTCCTGATCAACGCCGCCCAGGGGGACCGCCGGTCGAACCTGCTGTTCGCCCCGAAGGTGACGTTGTTCAACGGACAGATTGCCCAGGTCTCGGACCAGACCCAACGGCCCTATGTGATTGGCCAGCAGCCGATCGTGGGCTTCGGCTCGGTCGGTTACCAGCCGATCATCCAGACCCTGCCCGACGGCATCAGCCTGACGGTGCTGGCGGTGATTTCTGCCGACCGGCGGTATGTGCGGCTGAGCCTGGCTCCGCTGTTCAGTGTGGTCGATCCCGGTGAACCGTTCTCGTTCCTGGGTGGCGGCGGTGGTGCGGGTGGTCAGGCCGGCGGCCAGGGTGGCCAGGGTGGCCTGGGTGGCGGCGGCGGCGGCGGCTTCGGCGGCGGTGGCCAAGGTGGCGGCGGCGTCGGCGGCGGCTTCGGCGGCATCGGCGGCCTGGGTGGCGGCCAGGGTGGTGGCCAGGGCGGCCTCGGCGGCGGCCAGGGTGGTCTTGGCGGCGGCCAGGGTGGTCAGGGTGGCCAGGGTGGCCAGGGTGGCGGTGGCGCCGCGGTGACCGTGCAGCAGCCCATCTTCGGCTTCACTCAGGTGCAGACGACCGTCAGCGTACCCGACGGCGGCACCATCCTCCTGGGTGGTGTGAAGCGACTTAAGGAAGGCCGCGTGATGGCCGGTGTGCCCATTCTCAACAAGATTCCCTACATCAGCCGGCTGTTCAAGAACACCGGTGTCGGTCGTGAAGCCCAAAGCCTGATGATGATGGTGACTCCCCGCATCATCATTCAGGAAGAAGAAGAGGAACTGTTGGGAGTCGAGCTGTAACACCGGGCGGAATCCGCGGTCCCTGCTGGGTGGGACCGCGGGTTCCTGGTGTGACTTTCGTACGATCCTCTCAGACTCCCGACAGACAACCACAAGAACAGACTTGAACCCGGCGGACGACCGCGGTGACACTTCCTTGAGACGTGTCGTGGCGGCTCACTCCGGTCTCTCGATTCCCCTCTCCCTGCTCCATCTCACTTCCCCCCCTCTCCCCTCTCGTTCGCGGTTCGGCTCACATATCCCCGAGCACGATTCGCGATCTCCCGGTTCCGTCATGAAGGAGGACGCAACCTTGCGCAGGACATGCCATTTCATCGCCTGGTTAGGAGCGCTGTCGACCACAACGTGGTGCGGCGTGACCACCCTGGCGGCCGACAAACCGGCCGCCCGGTCCCGCGAGACGGTGACCGCCCGGGGCCAGAGCCCGGCTCCAAGCCGGCAGCGGGTCAATCCCAAGCAACAACTGGCCGAAGCCCGCCAGGAATTCAATTCCGGCCGGCTGACCGAGGCGGAAAGCCTCGCCCGCGCCTGCCAGCAGTCCGGGATGCGGGCCCCCCTGTTTGGCGACAGTGCCGACAAGCTGCTCGAAGACATCGCCGAGAACCGGCAGATTGAGCAGGCCTGGAAGAAGGACAGCCAGTCCGAGGCGGCCCGCCGGCAGCGGGTGGCCTACTTCCTGAAGCGGGCCCGCCAGGTGGCCGAGGAAGGGGACGGGGCGAATGCCGAACGATACGTGCGGCTGGCGGATGCCGCCGGACTGCAGGGGGAAGGCCCGCTGCAGAGCAAGCTGGCGCTGGCGAAGCGGTTGATGGCGAGCCGCGTGGCGGTCGCCCGCGGTTCGTCCGCCGGTGAAGACGACGCCAGTCTGCCGGCCGTCGACGAAGCTGCGCTCTTGGAAGCGCTGGAATCGAACGACGAGGCCGCCGCACCGCAGGCCCTCAAGAAGCCGGCCCGTGCCCCGGAGACGCGGGTGAAGGCCGGCGTGGCTCCCAGGACGCAGCCGGCCGACGAGGACGTTGCCCCGGCGTTTCCCGCTGAAGAAGAGGAGACCCCCGTCGCCGCCGACGAAGCGGTGATGGAAGAAGAACCGGCCGAAGAGGAGCTCGCGGCTGACACTCTGCCGGCCGAATCGGAGGAAGTTCCCGCACTGCCCCGCGAGGTGGCGGAAGAGAGCACCGGCGAGGAAGTGGAAGAGCCTCTGGGCCTGACCGACGACCTGCCGGCGGGGGCTGTTGAGGATGACCCGTCCTTGCCCGCCGATGAGATCACGGACGTGCCGGTCGAAGCGGTGGAAGAGCCCCGGGCGGTTCCGCCGTCTCCGGCCTCCCCCTCGGCACTGCAGTGGTACCGGGACGGGAAGCAGGCCTTGCGAAACGGCGATCGCGACGCGGCCTACGAGCTGTACATGAAGGCGTACAAGTCGGGGCAGAAGCTGTCGCCCCGCGAGACGACCGAGATCCGCGAGTTTCTGTCGACACACGGAGCCACCAAGGTGGTGGAACGCCAGTCGGCGGCCCCCGCCACCGCGGAGGAAAGCTCGGAAGAGAGCGCGGTGGCCGACGCGGCCGACCGTCGCCAGGCGGCCTACGACAAACTGCGGACCGATGTGCGGAACGCGAAGTACAAGGCCGAAAAGCTGGCCGAGACCGATCCGGACGGGGCGATGCAGATTCTGCAGTCGGCCCAGGAGGCGGTCGAGGGAGCGAACCTGGACGCCAAGGCCAGTGCTCCCCTGTTGAAGTCGCTGGCGGCGTCGCGGCAGCAGGTCGACTACGCCCGCAAGGTGAACGGCCCGCGGATCGACCTCGAGCAGCGGACCGAAGAGGTGCTGAGCACCGTCAAGCGGGAACGCGACTTCAAGATCTCGGTCGAGAAGGAGTTCGCCGAGAAGGTCGACGGATTCAACGAGCTGATGCGTGAGAAGCGGTTTGAAGAGGCGGAAGTGGTGGCCAAGCAGGCCCAGCAGCTCAAGCCCGGCGAGGAAGTGGCCGAGCTGATGGTGCTGAAGTCGCGGTTTGGTGCCCGGGCGGCCCACAACGACTGGCTGAAGGAACGGCTGGCCGACGAGTGGAACAAGCAGCTCGACGACCTCGAGAAGACGATCACCGATCATCCCTTCACGACCGACATCGCCTACGACATTCCGAAGTTCAAGAAGATCACCCAGCTGCGTTCGAAGTACAAAGACAACGCCAGCAACTACTTCCCCTCGGAAGCCGAGCTGAAAGTCCAGCAGAGCCTGAAGCGTGAAGTTTCGCTGAACTTCGAAGATGCTCCTTTGTCGACCGTGGTCAAGCACCTGCAGACCCTGGCCGAGATCAACGTCCACCTCGATCCCGAGGGACTCGAAGAAGAGGGAGTCACCCCCAGCACCACGGTGAGCATTCACCTGGAGGGGGTCCAGATGAAGTCGGCCCTCAAGCACCTGCTCGATCCGTTGCGGCTGGGGTATGTGGTGGTTGACGGCGTGTTGAAAATCACCAGCAGCACCCGACAGCAGGGAGAATTGGTCCCCCGGACCTACTCGGTGGCCGACCTGGTCATTCCCGTTCAGAACTTCACCTCGCCCGACTTCATTGGGCGGTCGAACAAGCGGAACGCGGTCTCGGGGTCCACGCCGGCCGGCATGGGCCTGCAGAGCGTCCCCTCGAATTCGCAAACCCGTCTGGCCAGCAAGAGCGGCCAGGGTTTCGCCCAGATTGATGAAGTCCCCGGGGGAACCTCGGGACTGGGAGGCGCGGGACGCGGCAAGGCGGAACTGGAAGGGGGTGGGGTGGTTGCCGACTTCACGGAACTCATCGACCTGATCCAGACCACCGTCGCCCCCAGCACCTGGGAAAGCCTGGGTGGGGTGGGCCAGATGCGGCCCTTCAACACCACGCTGAGCCTGGTGATTCGCCAGACCCAGTCGGTGCACGAGGAGATCGCCGACCTGCTGCGGCAGCTGCGCCGCCTGCAAGACCTGCAGGTGACGGTCGAATGCCGGTTCATCACGGTGTCGGACAGCTTCTTCGAGCGGATCGGCATTGACTTCGACTTCAACCTCAACGACTGCTTCGGCAACGGCAGCCTGCCCAACACCTTCGGACAGCCGCTGCCTCCTTACGGCATCGGTCAAACCGTGGGGCTCGCCCAGGCGGGAACGCAGGGCCAGGGAGGCCAGCAGGGGGGCCAGGCCGGTCAGGCCGCTCAGGCGGGATCGACGGGAACCGGTCCCTTCACCCAGAACCTGCCGCGTGACCTGATCAACCGCGATTCGTACGGACGCTATGGGGCGGTCGTGGGGCTGTTGCCCACCGGCACCTTCAACCCCAGCCTCGACATTCCCTTCCAACAGGGTTCGTTCGCGGTGGGTGTGCCCCAGTTCGGCGGCTTCCAGGCGAGTGCCGGGATGACGATGGGCATGGCCATCCTCTCGGACATCGAAACGTTCTTCCTGATCAACGCGGCCCAGGGAGACCAGCGGACGAACATCATGTACGCTCCGAAGGTAACCCTGTTCAACGGCCAGATCGCCACGGTCTCGGACCAGCGGCAGATTCCCTTCGTGACCAATGTGATTCCCGTGGTGGGCTTCGGTTCGGTTGGCTTCCAGCCGGTGATCACCATGCTGCCGGACGGCATCAGCCTGACGGTGCTGGCGGTGATCTCGGCTGACCGGCGGTATGTGCGGCTGAGCCTGTCTCCGCTGTTCAGTGCCGTGACCCGGGTGGATACCTTCCAGTCGGCCAGCGGCGGTGCCGGCTTCGGCGGCCAGGGGGGCGGCGGCGGCCAGGGTGGCCTCGGCGGCGGTGGCGGCGGTGGG
>CAIOTJ010000485.1 GCA_903861195.1 uncultured Planctomycetaceae bacterium
ACCTTGACAGCCCGTTTCGAGCAGTTGGAACACGATCTCGAAATCGAGGTGCTCGCCGGCCCCCGCGAGTTGCCCCGCGGTCGGATCACCGTGCTGCAGCCGCTCAAGCTCGAACGGGCCACGGCCCAGATTTCCCCCCCCACCTACACCGGCCGCCCGGCCGAGTCGGTCACCGGACTCGAGCTGCGGGTACTCGAAGGCTCGCAGGTCGACTTTCAACTCGCGCTGAACCGCACGGCGTTCGAGGCCACGCTGATCCCGCTGGCCGAACCGAACGCACCCAATGCCGCCGACGCAGATCGCTCCGCCGCCATTCCCCTGGCGATCGTGGACCACAACCTGGTCGGTTCCCTGGCCGACCTGCGGGCGAATGCGTCTTACGGCGTGTCGGCGCGCACCGCCGACGGGATGTCGCTGGAACCCCTCACCCTCCGCATTCGGGTGCAGGCCGACCGCAAACCCGACGTCCGCCTGGTGGCGCCGCGGGAGGAACTGATTGTCACCCCCACCACCGAGGTCCCCGTCATCGCGGAAGCGTCGGACGATCTCGGGCTGCACGCCGTCGGCATTCAGTACCAGGTCAATGACGGCGAGCTGCAAACGCTGTGGGAAGGCTCTGGCGATGGCTCGACCGAGACGTTGCGGGCGCTGGCGACGCTGCTGCTGGAAGATCTGCCGGTCACCTTCCGCGATTCCTTCTCGTACTACGCCTATGCCGAAGACAACTATTTCGGCCAGCCCCGCCGCACCACGACCGAACTGCGGTTCATCGACATCCGTCCCTACAAGGTCGACTACCAACTCTCGACAGCCCAAGGGGGCGGCGGGGCGTGCAATGGCAGCTCGGCTTCGCTCGAAGAGTTGGTGCACCGCCAGCGGAAGAACCTCGTGGCGGCGTTTGCCGCGCGGGACGATCAGTCGGTATCGGCCGAGACCGCCGAGACCCTGCGGCGCGGCGAGGCCGACCTGCGGCAGAGAACGCGTGAGTTCGCCCAGGCTCTCGCGGCTCAGTTTGGCCCGGTCCCCACCCTCGACGCGGCCGAGACCGCGATGGGCACGGCCGTCGACGCGTTCGCCCGTCACGAACTGACCGCCGCGGTCGATGCGGAACGGCAAGCCCTCGCCCACCTGATGCAGGCCCGGGAAAACCTCCGCCAAATGCTGAAGAATTCCAACAGCTCACAGGCCAGCGCCTGGCAGAAGTTCGATCGCGACTTCCACCAGAAGCTGCGGAAGCCCGAGCCGCCGCCGAACACCCCGGAACGCCAACTGGCCGAGGCCCGCACCCAACTCCAGAAACTGGCCCAGCGCGAGCGCCAATGGGGGGAACAGGCGCGGCAAGCATGCCTCTCTCCCGGGGCGTCGTCCCCCTCCTCCCCCCAATCCAACTCAGGACAACCTTCCAACCCGGCGGCATCTGCCGCTTCGAGCCAGAGTCCGAGTCCCAACCAAGGTCCGAGTCCCAACCAAGGTCCGAGTCCCAACCAGAATCCGAGTGAACGCCAGAGTCCGAACACTGCGGACGCCGTGAATCCGGCCGAACCCTCCCCCTCCACCGCCGGTTCGGAACAGGCTGACCCCACCCCTCCGGGATCTCCCTCGAAACCAGAGTCTGCTCCGGGGGAGAAGCGTCCTTCGGCCGAGGAACTGGCCCGGGCGCAGTCGGCCCTGCGGCAGGAATTGGCCGAGCTGAAACGGCAGTTGGATGGGCTGCAGGCCGCGGGAAAAGCGGCTCCCCATCAGGCGGACCATGCCGACCGGGCCATGCAGCAGGGACTCGAGCAACTGGAGGCGGGTGCGGGAGCGGCGGCCGAGCGGTCGGCCGAAGACTCGGCCCGGCACATCGAGGCGCTGGCCGATCATCTGGCGGCGTTGGCCTCGGGCGATTTTGGAGAACGGCTCGACGAGGCCCACCGTCAGACACGGGAACTCGCCCAGGCGCAGCACGATCTGGCCCGGGAACTGGGGGCTGCGGAATCCTCAACTCAGTCAACGTTGAAATCTTCCCCTCGTCAATCGTCCGACAAGTCTTCGCAGGCATCCCCCCCAGGCGAGTCGGCAGCCGCCCAATCGGGGACATCCTCTCCATCGGGAACACCCGCCAGCAGAGAGACCGACCCCAACAGCCCGCGTGCCGGGGGTACGGCCGGGAACCCGCGTCCACCGAACGGCACAACGCCCGCAGTGCCCGGGAACCGGGGAACCGCTGGCGAAACGCAGCGTCGACCTGCCGCCGACACCGCCCGTACCCAGGAACAACTGGCCACCCGGATGGAGCTGCTGGCCGATCTGCTGGCCACCCTGCGGCGCGAGGCCTCGGCGGAATCGCCCGCCATTCGCCGCCAGCTCGACAACGCGACTACCCAGAGCCCGCCGGCGAACATCGCGGGAGACATGCGGCAGGCCGCGAGCGAACTGACCGCGGGACGCGCGTCCGAGGCCGCCCGGTCCGCCGCCGCGGCACGGGATGACCTGCACCAACTGGAGCGGGCCCTGGGAACCGCCCGGGGAGAGTTCGCCCAGCCGCAATTGCAGGAACTGCTCGCCCTCGAAGAGCAACTGGCCCAACTGCTGCAGCAGGCCGAACGCCAGGACGACGCCCGGACAGCCGAACTGCAGCAGAAGTGGCAGAGACTGTCGGAACGCCTCGACCGCATGGCCCAAGCAGATCGCCGTCTCGCCGAGGCTCTCGCTCAGGCCGAGCAGCCTGCGGGAATCAACTCCGAACCAGCAGCCGCTTCGGGGGGATCGAAGGCCTCTTCATCCCAGCAGACCCGGCCCACGAAACCGGGGGCGGCGCGGCGCAATCCCCGCGAGCCGAACAGCACAGGCGATATTCCCCAGGGACATCTGCCGTGGATCGCGCGGCATGATCTGGAGGGAGCCCGTGAAGTCGCCCGCGTGCTGCAGAGCAAGATCCAGGAGGCGATTCTCTCCAGTGCCCTGCTCGATTCCGATCAGCCGGTCCCGGCCGAGTACAAACCGCTGGTGGAAAAGTACTACAAGACCCTGTCGGACGATCTGCGCTGACCTGTTCCCCCATGGCACGTTGGTTCAATTCGCTTCCGGAACTCTGTCGGTGGCGTGCCCCCAGCCAACGGCTCTCGGCCGCGGTTCCCCTCGGCACGCGGCGCTGAGGCAGTTCGAGATCACACTGGCCCCTGTGTTTTTGCATGTTTGACTGGTCGAGCCCCCACCCTGCCTGGATCGTCTTCGCCCTCGGCGCCAGTGGTCTGGGCTTGATCGTTCTCGCCCGCCGGTTGGCGATCTCCCATCCGCTGCGCCGGTGGACGCTGTTCATTCCCAGGGTGCTGGTGCTGGGGATGCTGCTGTGGATTCTTCTGAACCCGGTCCGCCGGCAGGAACACCGCCTTCCCGCCCAGCCTGCACAGGTTCAATACCTGCTCGACAGCTCACGCAGCATGGCTCTGGAGTCTCCCGCCAGCCGGGCGAGCCGGGTGCAGCAGGCGATTGGCGAGACCGACCGTCTGCTGCGGACCGCCTCCGATCCCCCGCGTCTCCAGATGTTCCGCTTCGGCACCTCACTGGCTCCCCTGCCCGATCTGGGTCAACTGCAGCCGACCGACGATGGCAGCCGGCTGGCCGCGGCCCTCGAGCAGCTTCCCGCCCGCTTTTCCCGCGAGGCTCCCCGCTGCGTCGTCGTCTTTTCCGACGGAGCGATCGATGATGAACCCGCCCTCGAAAACGCGGCGAAGCTGCTGGCCGCACTGCAGGTTCCCGTGCATGTGTATCCGGTGGGAGATCGCCGTATCCGGGGAGACGTGAGTATTGAAGACCTGGTGATTCCCCCGCGGGTCGATGCCGGGACGAAGGCGACCATTCGCGGTGTGGTGCGGGGGACCGGGTATGCCGGAGAGCGGCTGGTGCTGACTGTGCGGCCGGCCGACCGCCCCCAGGCGGCGGCGCTCGCCACACTGCCGCTGACCCTGGCCGAGAGCCCCCAGCCGTTCGAACTGCTTGTCGAGGCCAGTGCCGAAACCGCGAACCTGGTGCTCGAAGCACCGGTGCAGCCGGGGGAGGCGACCGAACGCAACAACCGGATCCCCTTCCAACTGGGAACGGGACGCCGCCCGCTGCGCGTGCTCTACATGGAGGGGACCCCCGGCAATGAGTATCACTGGGTCCACGACGCCCTGCAGGAAGACAAAGACATCGAGTGCGTTTCTTTGGTGGCCGACGATCAGTACGTGCAGCGGCCGCGGCTGGTACGTGTGAACGACCGGCAGCGGGGCTTTCCCACCACGCGGGAGGAACTGCTGAAGTTCGACTGCGTGATCTGCAGCGACATTTCCCAGGGGGCCTTCACCCAGCAGAACCTGGCCTGGGTCTCGGAACTGGTGTCGGAGCGCGGCGGGGGGTTTGTGATGGTGGGGGGGAACACCAGTTTTGGAGCGGGGGGCTGGGATCGCACCATCTGGGATCAGCTCATTCCCGTCGACATGCAGGGAGGGCCGCTGGGGCGGGGGTCGACCTGGTTCCGGTTCCATGTGCGGGTCCCGGACGAGGCACTTTCGCATCCCATCTGGCGGATCGTCGACGACCCAGAAGCCAACCGGGAGATTCTGCGTCGCATGCCCCCGTTTTATGGCACGAACTACATCGAGCGGCTTAAGCCCGCCGCCACGGTCCTGGCGACTTCGGTCGAGCCCATTCCCAACCTCGGGGCCGCAATGCCGATTTTTGCCGTGCAGTCGTACGGCAAAGGGCGCACGTTCGCCTTCTCGCCCGACACGACGGCCGACTGGGGCCGCGACTTTGAACGGCTCTGGGGCGAGGGAGACAACCGCTACTTCCGCCGGTTCTGGCGCAATCTGGTCCAGTGGCTGTGCGAGAATTCGCAGGCGGGAAGTCGCCGGGTGCTGGCCGAGACCGACCGGGTGCTCTACCGGGCCGGCCAACCGGTTGTCATCACCGCCCGCACCTTCAATGAGCAGGCCGAGGAAACGACAGACTACGACGTACGGGCCGAGCTGAGCCGACCGGCCCCGGGCGGGCCAGCCGGCGGGGGGGCGGGGAACCCTCTGCCGATTCTCTTCGTGGCGAATCGGTCGGGCCAGGGATACACCGGCACCCTCGACTCGCAGGAACTTGCCGAGCTGGCGGAAGAAGCGGTGGGCCGGCGGGACGCGGGTGCGGAGGAGAGTTCGGCGACGCTGATGCGACGGACGATCGACGTTGTGGCGAGCCAGGCGGGGCGAGAGATCGGGCGGGTCTCGGTCCCGATCCAGATTCTGCCCGACCTGCACGAATTGGCACGGCCCCAATCCCGTCCGGAAACACTCCACACTCTGGCCCGGCTGACCGGCGGCCAGGTCCTGGACACTCCAGCCCAACTGGCCGACCTGCTCCGGCAACTCCCCGCCACCACGGGCGAGTCCCTCGTCAGCCAACAGCCCCTCTGGGACCGCTCCTGGATCCTCGCCACCCTCCTCGGCCTGCTGGCGCTGGAGTGGTCGTTGAGACGACTGGCGGGGTTTGGGTGATGCGGAAGGGGAAGAGCAAGCCGACGGCTGAACTTAACGACCCGCGACGAAATCACTCGATCGATCATTTCCGTATTCCAATGAACAATCGTGTTGAATGTCCTGAAAATCATGTGCCTGATTTTGGCGAGCACCCTTACTTGCGCAGACAGCACGCTTTGAACTTTTTGCCACTTCCACAGGGACAGCGATCATTGCGGCCGATCTTCTGGCGCGGGGCGGGCCAAGACGGTTCCGCCGGCTCCCCGGATTCCCACGGCGGTTGCGGCGGGGGCAGGTGGGCCATCGGCTTCCTGGCCAGCGTTTCCGCCGCGTCCCGCGCCATTCGCGTTGCATCCGCCTCCAGCGCCTTCATCTCCCGTTCGAATTCCGCGGCTTCCAGCTCCTCGGCCGCCACCCAATCTTCGTATTCGGGAAATCGCACGCCAGAGAGCCGACAGGTTTCGAGCAGTTCATGCCGCAGCCCACGGGCAAGGAAATCCATTTCTCCTTCCACAATCAGTTGTCGCGCCACGTCGATCCCGTCCAATTCGAATTGTCGCAACAGAGCCTCGGCGAGCTCCATGCGAATGAACTCGTCGGCCTCCTGCCCGTAAAGTTCGCGGATGATCTCCACCGCCAGCTCGGACCGAATGTTCCTGAGGCAATGGATCGGGTACATGCGCCATTCCGGTTCGCTGCGCGGGTAAGCTTCGGCGATCGCGTGCAGCACCGCGGGGGTGCCGATCCTGACGAGAGCCTCGACACACTCGTCGTTGAGCAGATCGTCCGTGTTTTCGCGCAGTTTGCCGACCAGAATGGGAACGGTCGACTCGAGCCGGACTTGACCGGCCAAACTCACCACCAGCGGCTCGAGCCATCGCATTAGCGGAAATTGGGGGTCATCCGGCACCACACTCAACCATTGCAGCACTTTCGGCTCACATTCCTGGCCGAACCGCGCCAATGCCTCGACCACCACCCTGGCGTAATCCAGATCGATGTCCAAGAAGCTGTGCTCGTCCTGGGCGTCGTCGCAGAAAACCTCCAACTCCTTCCAGCACTCGGCCAGATCCCAGTCCAGCATTTCCAGACGGTTGGCCAGTTCCGGCTGACCTTCCTCCGGGAAATTGCGCGCCTTCCAAATGTCCGACTGCCGGGGCCTCAGCAACACGGCGTCGGCCTGCGCCAGCATCATCGACAGGCTGTCGGCGTATTGCAGGGAATTGTCGGTCTGCTCGGAATTGAGTTCGTCAATCAACCAGGAAATGGTCTCCGGCGTCTGTCGCAGCCGCTGCGCGATTTCAATCAATCGGGTGGCCTCGTCCGTCCGACCATACTTCTCGATCGCCTGGATCACCGTCGGCATCAGCGACGGATCGGGCGAGTAGGCCAGGGCGAAATAGCTGACGGCCCGTTCCCGAATCTTGATGTCCGGATGGAGGATCGCCTCCTGAATCTTTTCCCGGGGGTAACGCATGGGTGGTGGTCCCTGAACAGACAATCCTGATGGGGTGAAGCGGCCGTGGTGGGGTCAAACCCCCGGCTGATCCGCGGCCAGATCCCTGACGACTCGCTCGTCCCCGGTTCCTCCGCTGCAGCACGGCCCCGGCTTCAACGAAAACCACTTCCGCCGATCCAGCGCGGCGGAATCCAGGACAAAAGCGGACCAACGTCGCAGATCTAGCGAAGCGCGTCTCGGCCCGCACCCGACTTCAGCGGTGTGCCAGTGCCGGACAAGTTCAGAGCGCCTATTGTACACAACTCGAAATCCCGATCGCAGCCGAGACACACGAGGGAGCGTGGAAACGATCGTGTAAAACGGACCCACCTGAGCGCCGAAATCAGACCCACCCGGGTGAGGGGGTGGAAGGTGCGGGGGGGAGGTCGGCACACGGGCAACAAGAGAACAACAAGAGGAAACAAGAGGGGGGCCACCCAATGTCGGTAACGCTTCGACCACCCGGTGAGCTGTAAGCACTGTTCAATAAAGTGGTTACGAATGATCCGTGGGTGGGGTACCGGATGCAAAACTCGCCGTTCTCCGCAATGATGGGGTGGTACCACCCAACCCCCTCATGGAAGAACGGCGATGAAAGCAGCACGGAAGCTGCAAAAACTGCAGCACCCGCAAACACTGATCCAGTTGTTGCGCGAGTTTCTCACGCCACAGGTTTGGAAGCAAGCCCGCCAAGCGGTGCCCCGACGGCGCTGTCCGCCACGCTGGGATTTGCAACCTGTGGTGCTGGTGCTGCTGGCAATGACCTGGTCGGCCGGGGATTCGGAGTTTGAACGCTTCGAGTCAGCCCGCGGATTTTACGTGATGTCCCATGACGGCCGACGGCGTCCGGGCAAGACTCTGGTGGGATTTCAAAAAGCCCTGTCACGAATTCCTCTCCGACAGTTGCGAACTCTGGCCGAGGGGGTTCGTCAGGCAATTCTGCGGCGTTATTCCCAGCGACTGATGGTCGACGGTCACCAACCGTTTGGATGTGACGGCTCACCGCTGGAATGCCCACGTGCGGCGGAATTGGAGGCCCGACTCGGCAAACATTGCCAGGAGGGCTCTCCCCCCTCCGCCTGGGTCACAGCCTTTGTGCACCTGGGTCTGGGATTGCTGTGGTCCTGGCGAATTGGCAAGGGGAATGCCGACGAACGGTTGCATCTGCGGCAAATGCTGCCGCTCCTGCCTGCGCAGGCACTGATCGTGACCGATGCGGCCTACATGGGCTTCGAACTGGCCTGTGCAATCCTCGATCACAACCATTCGTTCCTGCTGCGATTGTCGTCCAAGAACCGGTTGTACTCACTGGACGACATTCCCCTGGAGCAGTGGCAGGAAGGCCGGATCTATTACTGGCCAGAGACAGTCCAAAAGCGAATGCTGCCACCCCTTCTGTGTCGGCTGATTCGTGTGACAGCCAAGGGGCCCAACAAAGCCGACGTCTGGTTGTTGACCAACATCCTTGAACCCGAGCGACTCCCGGTGGCCACTGCAGCGAAATTCTATCGCTGGCGCTGGAGAAACGAAGGCCTGTTCCGAACCTACAAGCGAACCCTCAACAAGTTCAAACTCTCCAGTCGTTCAGTGAAACTGCTCCATCGTGAATTGGAGGGATCGCTGCTGGCCTTGCAGATCCTGCTGGCCCACGCCGATCTCGCCGTCCGACACGACGAATCCAACGGTGAGATCGCCATCAGCCCGCGCCGGGTGCTGATCGAGATTCGCAGGGAAATGGCTGGGCCTCGAGCCCGGCCCAACCAACGCTCAACCTACTTACAACGGCTGAACAATTGCCGGGCGGCAACAAGGCAGCAGCGCG
>CAIOTJ010000486.1 GCA_903861195.1 uncultured Planctomycetaceae bacterium
ACCAGTGTCTCTCGCAGCTGCTGCAGTCGTTGCCAGTCGAGCCCATGCCCCCCGAATTTGCCAGTCGGGTCATCGCGCTCCTGCCCGACAGCGCAAGTGTCCCCCGGTCCCCATCCCAATCTGCGCCAGACAAATCTGCGCCAGACAAATCTACGTCCGAAGGGGGCTTCCGGCGGTTCTCCATGCCCTTTTGGGGATGTCTGGCCGCTTCTCTGACGGGTCTGATTGTCTTCGTAGGCCGTTGGCAACCGCTGGCTCCATCAAACCAATCTGCTCGGGACACGCAACCGCCGGTGCCGTCCGCGTCTGCGGCGAAGATCGACTCGGGGGCAGCCAAAGTCGAATTGGCTGTCCGCCCGTCGCTGGCTTCCCAACTCGAGGAGATTCCACCAGAAAAACTGGCGATTGTTCGGATCCGGGTTCCGCAGCGAGGGGCGATTTCCGATGCCGAAAGCGCGGCCATGAACCTCACCGTACGGGCGTTTGGGGAACATTGGATTACCCAGGTGCCGGAAGGACCGCAGTTGCCCGAAGGGACCCCTGCGGCCCCGGGACCTTCTCAGGTCGCGGCCCGAGCCGCTGATTCCGGAGGGGTCCTCTCCGCTGATCCGCCAGACCCCATGCAACTGCTGGTGGTGGGGGAGAGCGAAGCGATTGTGCAAGCGATTGAGCAACTGCTGCGAAATCTGGAACAGACCGAACTGGAGGAGGAGATTCGCGCGGTCGCTCGAACCGAACTCGATCAATTCTCGACGGAATTGAGTCCCTCCCTGGGACAGTTCCTCGACAACCTTGAGCAAACCTGGAGCCCGGCCGTACTGCCGGCCAAGCAGGTTGTGATTCGTGGAGTGCAGCCGTCCCCCGGCGAAAACGCCTCTGCGGCCGGCCTGCGGGAAGAGGCCCGGGACGGCAACTCCGAGCGCCAGCCCCACTCTCGTGGCTCGATGGCGTGGGTGCCCCCGGCTTCGATTCCCCTCCCCATATCCAGCGGTTCCCTGGAAACGTCCGATGCGAACCGGCCGGTGGGGCGTTGGAATCAGGTCCCGGCCAGCGAAGCCAAGCGCGCGAGACTCGCAAAAGAGCAGGCACGAACTGAGTTGGGTGGCCGCGCGAGACCGCTCGAAAATCCACAGAGCCTGGAAGAAATTTTTTCCGCGGCGGACAAAGCTCCTGGTATTCCCCCAGAGTCGGAATCAGCCGATGGACGCCGTCCCCGACGGGTGCTCATCCAGCTCATCTGTGATCCCGCCGGCTGATCGTTGGACTGGTCGACTCAACCGCTCTGGTTGGCGCGAGTGATTCATTCCGCTCGCGGGAGGGCCGGCCATGATGACAGGTACATGGCTCGCGGAATGGCCGAGTCCACCAGCGACTGCCACGGAGAGACCGGTTCGGTGGCCTTCACAAACCGCAAGGCAACGCTGAGCAATCCAGGGCGGTGTTCGTAGGTGACCACCCGCGCCCGCGTCAGCCCCAGTTGTTTCCGCAGGGCGTCGAGCGCGTCTTCTTCGTACCCCATTTCGTCCACCAGACCGTTTTCCAGCGCATCCTTCGCGGTATAGATCTGGCCTGTCGCCAGCGTCCGCACCTGATCCCGGTCGAGCCTGCTGCGATTGAGGTCGATCACCTCGAGAAACTGCTGAAAAGACTGATCCAGAATCTTCTCCCAGACCTCCCGGTCACGCTCGGTCATCTTCCGGAACGGACTGAGCGCGTCCTTGAACTCGCCCGTCTTCAGGGGCGCCGCTTCGATTCCCAGTTGTCCGGCCAGTCCCGCCACTTCGTAGTGGGGAATGATCACACCGATCGAACCGGTCCAGGTGGTCGGCTCGGCGAAAATTCGCGCTTCGGGTCCCGCCCCCATCGAAATGTAGTATCCGCCCGAGGCCGCCAAACTCCCCAGGGAGACGAACACCGGCTTCAAGGCGGTCAATTCCCTCAACCGGTGATAAATCTGATGACTGTCACTAACCAGGCCTCCGGGGCTGTCGACCGCCAGCAGCACCCCCTTGACCTGGTCATCCTCTTTGGCTTGTTGGATCGATTCCAACACCCGTTCGGTCACCGGAGTCATGATGGTGCCGGTCACTTTGATGATCGCCAGCTTCTCATTAGCCAGCCGATCGCCCGAATGAAACCGCTCGCTGGGAGGTTCGCTTCTGGCGAAGTAGTCGCGGTGGCTTTGGTACATCCAGCCGTTCCAGCCCAGGGACGCCAGAAGCACCAGCCAGAACAGCCACCCCGACAGCCGCGACAGCCAGCCCCGACTCTCGCGCACCACCACATGCAGCGGCTGGTCGCCCGTTCCCGGGGTCGACTGCAACAGGTCTCGCTCCACCCTCGACATGGCACTCTCTCCAGGGGACACGCTCCCCACACGTCCTGGCCGGTCCACCAGACATTCGCCTGCTGAACACCTCCAGTGTTCTCCGTTCTCGCGAACCCCGGGGGGATTGTCCAGTCTGCTCGGTCCCGGCCCGCCCCGTTTCAGCCGTCGGACCGACGTTCCCCAGAATACGACTTTCCCGGTCAGGCAATCTCTGCCAGACAGGCAAAGCAGACAATCCTCTTTGCTTCCCGGACACTCCAGACTCGCTGTTCTGCCAACCCCCCACTGGGATGAATCCCGATAGTGTTAGAACGGGGTTTCCTGGGCCGTGGTCGCATGACCGCGGCCTGCCACATTCCCAGGAGGGGATTCCCAACATGTCCCGAGTCTGGCTGTTCTCGCGGCTCTCACTGGTCGCACTCACGTGCGGATCAGCTCTGTTCATGGGCTCGCAGGCCCAGGCCCAATTGGGCCGGCGTCTGTTTGGCCGCGGGGCCAACCGGCCGGCTGCGGCCCCTGCCCCTGCCCGGTCGTCGGTCGACACCTACGCCCCGGGATCGCGCGGTGAGTCCAGCGATCCGGAATTCGAAGGGGGGTTCGACGACGATGACGGGATGTCGGCCTCCAGCCCCAACCCGTCCCCCCGGTCCTCAGACTCGCGCCCGGGGCTGTTCGGACGCCTGCTGGGACGGGGACGCGACACGCCGCCGGCCGAAATTCCCTCCAGCCCCCGGTCCACCAGCAGCAAGTCCAAAAAGAAAGACTCCGAGCTGCTGAACTCCCGCGATCTGACCCCCATCAAGCAGCGTCCGGTCGAAGCTTACGGCGGAAAAACTCCCAACCTCGCCAAGCCTGGTCTCTCAGCTCCCCGGTCGACCACCGAAGGGATCAAACGCCGTGAGCCTGTTTCCTTGGCACCGGCCGATTCGACCCCGACGGGACCCCTAGTACCCCCGGCACCAGACGAAGCGGGTGAGTTCTTCGATCGGGGTGCGGCTGACACCGGAGACAGCTTGGAGCTGCCCGAAGAACCCGCCCCCCTCAGCAAAGCGCGCCGCGTCCCGCCACAGGGAGGGACCACACGCGAACCGGTTGCGGCACCGGCGACAACCGCCAGCGTCACACGGCGGATCGAAACTCCCCCCCAGAAAATTGTCTCGACTTTTCCTGAGTCGATCGAGTCGGAAGACGAGCTGGATCTCGAAGGGGAAGGTGAGACAGATCTCGACTCCCCCGAGTCCGAAAAGGCAGCCCAGGCAACCGATGCTGAGTCGACAGATTTGGGTGTGGACCAGGAATTCGAGTCGGCTTTCGATTCTCCCTACACGGGCCGCAAGCTCGACCCGCGAGCCCTCGAACGCCGGCAGCCGACCCCCCAGTCCAGCAATCCTCCGACGAGCAGCGGCGCCAAGCGATCCATCGACGCCCCCCCCGCGAAGTCGGGCCGTTCGGTTACGTCGGCCCGGTCTTCCCGCACCGGGCTGATGGGGTATTGCCCGGTCGTGTTGCGCGATGAACGGGAGCTGGTTCCGGCTTCGGCCGAATTCACCTCGCTTTTTGGCGGCCGGGAATATCAGTTCTCTTCAGCCGAGGCGAAACGAACCTTTGAAGCCAATCCCCGCCTGTATGTCCCCGCGGTCGGTGGTCAGGATGTCGTCCACATGGCGGAAGGGGAGCGGGGAATCCCTGGCTCTCTCTCCCATGCCACGTGGTATCGGGGCCGCCTGTACTTGTTCGCTTCGGACAGCACACTGCAGCAATTTGTCGCGGAGCCGGCACGGTTCGCCACCACCCCCTGAGATTGCCTGCGCACCACGATCCGCGATCGACTGTTCCGCTATCGCGTCTTTCCCAACAGATTTCCGACGAGCCGTTCTTCGAATTCCGAAGAGCGGCTCGTTTGCATTTTCTCGCCTCGCACCTGCTGCCAATTCAAAGTCAGCCAAACCGGCGGTACAAACTGTTTCTTCGATAAAGACATGGGATCACCCGCTCGGCGAGAAAGCCGCGCGAACCGGTCAGCGGCCAAAACGACCGAATCGCTTGCTCGTATTCGGCACTCCTCAAAATGCCCCTTGGGGTCCAATGGGGCCTCGCCATAGGGCTGTCGACCGGAACACATCTCAGGAGTCGGCAGATTCGACGTGGCGAGAACGGCCGTCACCGCCGCTGGATGGTCTCCGACGGTTGCCGCGAAAGATGTAGCGGAAGCCGCACCGTCGGCGGACAGATTACCCCTGTTTCAGCCCGTGACGGGTCATCCAACCGGGCTCGACGAATTTCTGCAGCAGCCACAGCAGGAATCCCCAGGCCTCTGTCACTGGGGGCGGGGCGCTCCCCGGACTCTCCCCGCCATGTTCACCGCCGTCGGCCGGGGGGGGCTCGGACGGACCGATCGGCTGCCCGGTCATGTCGAGCCAGCCCCGGGGGCCAAGGCGCACCGGCCAGCATTTTTCCCGCGCCTGTTCATTGACCCGATCCTGAATCCGGCGAGTCCAGACCATGCCGAACATCGTTTGAAAATCGATCCAGACCGGGTCATCGCCGGGATCAACGGGAGGCCTCTGAAGGGATCTTTTCCACACGATGGCACTGGCCAGGAGCAAGAGCCAGGCCACTCCCATCCCGCAGCGATCGGGCTGTAACGATGGCGGGGAGATTTCCGGCGTCAGGGAGCAGAGCAGCAGCATCGTTCCCAGCATCCCCAGCAGGGCCTCGACGGTCCAGCGGGAACCGACATAGTTGCCCCACCCCATCACCGCCACGAGCAGGCCCCCCAACAGCATCGGGGGCTCCAGTTCAAAGCGGTCCCAGCGGGCCATTCCCAGCCACGCGGCAGCCACGGGCCACAACAGAACCAACAACAGTGGCAGGACTACGAAGAGGCTCCACACGCGGGAGGTCGGCCAGCGTCCCCCCAGCACGGCGACGAGCGGTGCCAAGCTCCCGACAGCCGCCACATACCACGCGGCATGACGCACGCCTTCAGTTGTCTCACCCGCCAGTCTCAGCCCGAAAGCCGCGGTCCACGCGATCCAGGCCACACAAAACCAGGGCCAGGCCATGTTGAGCGCCGTCTGTTTGAGAGCGTTTTTGAGACGACGCAGGGGCCCCAGGGCCACAAGCACGAGGGCGAACAGCGTCACAGAGTCCGCTATGCGTTCCATCGTCAAACTCCCTTTTCGGCGGCGGACGTGTCGCCAGGGGATCCGGGCCATTGACCTTGCGGGCTGGCGAATGGTTTCTGGATCTGACTGTTGCATCTCCCCCGGGTGCGCGGAGCCTTCGACACAACCGTACCACCGTCAGCGGCCGGCACGAAACAGAGCCCTTTCGTTTGATGGGGCACCGCCCCTGGGGACGAAAAAATAGGTGTGAGATTCAGGTAGCCGAAACGGCAACCAAGCTTCCGCCCTGCAAACGGTTGGTTACGGTGCGGTTTGCCTGTGTCTCTCGGGTTCGCCACAGTCTCCGTTCCAGATGTGCCTTTCCAGGAGTAGTACCAGACATGAAGTGGACAACTTTCTCTGCCGCCGTTCTGTTCGTGTGTGCCGGAGTTGCTGAAGTCTCCGCCAGCCACGGATGTGCGGCTCCCGCGCCCAGCTGCTGTGCCCCGGCTCCTTCGTATGCCGCTCCCGCGCCGAGCTGCTGCCAGCGGTCGAAGTGCCGCCCGGCTCGCACGAAGTGCGTGAAGCAGCGGTGCCATCGCACCCGCTGCAACAAGGGTTGCGGGTTGCTCGGTGGCCTCGGTGGATGTCACCGTGGCTGCGGCTCGAGCTGCGGCTCGACCTGTGCTCCCGCCGCGACCTGTGCGGCTCCCGCCGCGATCGCCAGCTGTGCTCCCGCCATTGTTGACGCGAGCTGCGCCGCTCCCGCTGGGATCGGCTGTGCTCCCGCCGTGATGGGCAACGGTGTCGGTGCTGGCTGCGGCCCCGCCGTCGCTGCCAACTGTGCGGCTCCCGCCGCCGTCGGCTGTGCTCCCTCGGCTGTCGCCTGTGCTCCGGCTGCGGCCGCTGCCACCGGCTGTGCTCCCGCCGTGGGTGCGGTCGGCCCCTACGCCGGTCCTCACTGTGCGGCTCCGGTTGACCCGAGCTGCTGTGCTCCCCGGGCTTCGGCCTGCAACTAGTGTGATCTGCGAGACTGCAAGTCTCACTGATCTGAGTTGAAAGTTTTCCAAGCCCCGGCTGGTCGAAAGATCAGACCGGGGCTTGGTCATTTTGTCGATGGTCATCCCGATTTCGCCCCGCGTCATGACAGCCGGTCCGATTCAAACAACGGCTGCTTGGAGGATTCACCCGCGACTTCCTGCACATAGCGGGGGATTGCATAACCAGGGAGCCGACCGCGCAGTGCTTCCACCAGTTGCAGACCCCGGCTCACGGCAACCTCGAAGTGGGCTCCTCCCCGCACCTTGTCCAGCTGGTGCAGGTAGTAGGGAATGACCCCGAGACGGAGGAGGGATTCCGACAGTTCCTCCAGCGCGGTCACCGTGTCGTTCACCCCCTGCAACAGTACTGCCTGGTTGAAGACCATGATCCCACCGGCCCTGGACAACCGCAGCAAAGCCTCGGCACAGTCGGCCACCAATTCCCGCGCATGGTTGGAGTGGACCACCACCACGGGCTGGAGCCGGGATGTGGTCAGCAGAGAGAGCAGTTCGGAAGTCACGCGGGCCGGCAGCACAATGGGCAGGCGGGTATGCAGTCGCACCCGGCGGAGATGAGCAATCTGCTCCAGTCGTCCCCACAGCGCAGCGAGCCGGTCATCCGCCAGCACCAAGGGGTCTCCCCCACTGAGGATCACTTCCTGGATCGTCGGGTCGGCGGCAATCCGATCGAGGGCCGGCTGCCAGTCGGCCGGTCGATGCGGAGCCTCGGAGTAGGGGAAATGCCGGCGGAAGCAGTAGCGACAGTGGACGGCGCAGGCTCCGGTGGTGATCAGCAACACCCGACCGCGGTACTTCTGCAGCATTCCGGGGGCCTGCCGTGCCAGGTCGTCACCCACGGGGTCATCTCCGAATCCCGCGGATTCGAGTTGTTCTTCCTCGAGGGCCAGAACCTGACGCAACAACGGATCGTCAGGATCGCCGCGGCGCATCCGGAACAGGAAACTGTGGGGAACCAGCACCGGAAACTCGGCGGCGGCGGCCTGTGCACCGGCCGACACAGACCCGGGTAATCCCAGCAGTTTCAACAGCCGGGAGGAGTCGCGCACCGCAGCGGACAATTGACGTTGCCAACTCCACTCCAGAACAGTGTGGTCGTCACAACTCGTTGACAGGACTGGCTCTGGGACATGTTCAGCGGTGGGAGGTGGGGTTGGCACGAACGCCGGGGCTCTGCTATCTTGGGGTTCTGTTCACCGCTTGGTGAACGTCAACTTGTCAACCGTGCAACCAGACAGGGGCGATCCACATCGTCCAGGAGTTGCTGTCCTCTCAGGAACGGATGCGGGAACCACACCGATGCCCAACATCAACGCCGGCGATTTTCGCAAGGGTCTGAAGATCATGCTCGACGGGGATCCGTACGACATGCTCGAAGTGAACTTCGTGAAGCCGGGCAAAGGCCAGGCGCTGTACAAGTGCCGACTGCGAAACCTGCTGAAGAATACCATCATTGACCGCACGTTCAAGAGCGGTGATGGATTGGAATCCGCGGATGTTCGCAAAGGGGAAGGACAGTTTCTCTACCGCGAGAAAGACACACTTGTGTTTATGGATCAGGAGTCCTTCGAGCAATACACCGTCCCCACGTCCCTGATGGACGGCCGGGATGTCTGGCTGCTCGATGGGGCCATCTGCACTCTCACCTATCACAACGACCGGGTGATTGAGGTCGAGCCTCCCTCGCACGTGAATGTGAAGATCACCTACACCGAGCCGGCGGTCCGCGGCAATACATCAGGGAACATCACCAAGGCCGCCACGGTCGAGACCGGAGGTGAAGTCCAGGTTCCCGCTTTTATTGACACGGGCGAAACAGTCCGGATCGACACCCGAACCGGGGAATACGTCGAGCGTGTCAAGGTTTGAGCCGCTGTGGGCGTGGCGGTGCCCGTCGCGGTGCCGCCACGCACCCGGTTCCGCGAAGTTCCGACCCGCTGAACGCTGTCTTTCGAGACGCCGGCCGCTTGGCTCTCGCACTTTCCGACCACTGTGGGCGGGGATCTTGCCCGATTCGCTGGGACTTCCCTCTGTCCCGACGCGTCCCTGAAAAATCCGATGTCTGAGCACAACCACCTGCTGTATATCGAAACGGTCGGCTGCCAGATGAACATGCTGGACAGCGAGCTCGTTGTCGCCGCGCTGCGCCACCAGGGATACCAGTTGACGTCGGATGTTGAACAGGCCGACACCATCCTGTTCAACACCTGTTCGGTGCGGGAGCACGCCGAACACAAGATCTACAGCGCGTTGGGTCGCCTGAAGCACAGCCGTCGCCAGCGTCCAGGCCAGGTCATCGGCGTTATCGGCTGTATGGCGCAGAAGGACCAGGAGCTCATTTTCCGCCGCGCGCCGCATGTCGATCTGGTGGTCGGCACAGGACAGCTCGCCCAGATTCCGGAATTGATCGACCAGTCCCGTGAAGGCCGGCAGCACCGCCTCGCCGTCAGTCTCGATCGCCGCGACGCCACTCGCCAACAGGTCTCCGACAGCTTCCAGAGTTACGATCCCCTGCGGGATCCCGAGATGCGGCCATCGCCGTTCCAGGCGTTCGTCCGCATCATGATTGGGTGCGACAAGTTCTGCACCTATTGCGTGGTCCCGATGACTCGCGGCCCCGAGCAGAGCCGTCCACCGGCCGATATCCTGTCCGAGGCCCGGCGACTGGCCAGCGAGGGGGTGCGTGAGATCACCCTGCTTGGCCAGACGGTCAACAGCTACCGGTACGCGGTCGACGGACGGATATGGCGAATGTCGGACCTGTTGCTCGCGCTCCACGACATTGAGGGGCTGCAGCGGATCAAGTTCGTCACGGATTTTCCGCGCGACATGTCCGACGACCTGCTGCAGGCGGTGCGCGACCTCCCAAGAGTGTCGAAGTACCTGCATGTTCCGGCTCAATCGGGCTGTGATGTGATGCTCAAACGGATGAAACGGGGCTACACCGTCGGCGAGTACCGCGAGATGATGGGACGCATTCGTGACACCATTCCCGAATGTGCCATCTCGAGTGATTTCATCGTCGGATTCTGCGGCGAGTCCGAAGACTCGTTCCAGAAATCGATGGATCTGCTGCGGGAGTCGCGATTCAAAAACAGCTTCATTTTCAAATACAGCCCACGGCCGGGAACCAAGGCCCACGAGTTGTTGGCCGACGATGTTCCCGAAGAGGTGAAGCGCCGCCGCAATCACGAGATGCTCGCGCTCCAGAACCAGATCAGCGAGGAAGACAATTCCCGGTTGATCGGCCGCGACTTCCCCATTCTGGTCGAAGGGCTCAGCAAGACGGCTCGCAAAGAGGGTCTCGACGACCCCCGTGTGGGGGGGGCTCTGCAGGAATCCCAGTCCAGCCAGGGTTCCCAGGCCGGTTGTGATGACCATCCTCAACTGGTGGGCCGAACCATGTGCGACCGTATCGTGGTGTTCGATGGAAATCCGCGGATGATCGGGGGATTTGTCGATGTGCACGTCTACGACTGCACACAAACCACGCTCCTGGGAACGATCATCACCCGCGAATACCAGCACGCGGGATCCGATCTGCTCCCCATCCTGGCCTGAGGCCCGCCTGATTCCATACGTCGGCCTTGGGGCGGACAGCGAACCCCGGAATGTGGCTCCGACAGGTGGACAGCCCCCCCCGGGCGATCAGGCACCCGCGCCGGGTGCTGGTTCAATCTGGGGCGAAGGTTCTCCCAACTGGTAGGCCACCCGGGGAAGAAGTTCGTTCGAGGGATCACATCGCTGCGCCCTCGCCAGGGCCCGACGGGCTTCGGGCAGCTCCCCCACATACCAGCGGGCCATCGCCTGGACCAGCAGCGGAATCGCCCGCTGCGGGCCGCGGGTTCCCTGTTCAGCCCACCCCAGCAGTCGCCATCCCTCCGCGATGCGACCCGACCAGACCAGGGCCCCTCCACGGACCGCCTGTATCTCGGGCCACCAGGGGTGCCGGGCGTACTCGGCGGCGGAGAGCCGATCCGCCTCCGATTTGAACTCGGGCCGCGCCAGCAGCAGGTCGACAAACGGGAGCAGCCATCCGGTGCCAGGACCGGGCTCGGCCTCCGGGGGCGAATGGCTCGCCGCTTCCTGAAGTAGCGCCCGGGCTTCCATCCAGCGTCCCGACCGCAGCGCCACCAGGGCCAGCCCTCGCGTCCCCCGCGGATCGCCGGGGACCTGCTGCATCCCCTCGCGAAATCGCCGCTCGGCTTCCCGCAGATCGTGTTTTTCGAGCGCCGCGTCGGCCTGCAGCCACAGCCGCGTCTCGCGCTGGCGATCCCAGTCCGCGGAGGTCCGGCGCCACGCCGTGACCAGGCGCTGGCCATCACTTTCCCAGAGTGAACGCGAACCTCCCCTCCAGCGCAGGGGAAACAGACCCCCGGCTGCCAGCAGATTGACCAGCCCCAGAGTGACCCAGAGACCCTGGGTGAACCGCGGGCCTGCGCTCTGGGCCAGGAGGGCAAACACGACCGCCATGGCCAGGTTGGCGGCTCCTCCCGACAACCACACCACGGACATCCTTTGGGAAAGGCCAAGACCTCCTCTGGGGAAGATTTCCCATGTGGTTCCCAACGGAATGGTTTTCAGGTCGCACACCAGCGATCCATGGCGCCAGCGGGCCCACAGATCGCCCCACCGACCCAGCCGCAACCTCTGGACTTCACAGCCCGTCAGCCAGGCCCCCAACAAATGCCCGACGGTATGAATCACCGTGGCCGACACCATCGCAGGCAGCACACATCCGAGGATCAACCATCCGCGCAGCCACCACGAGTCACCCGACTCCCGCCAGATGATCGGTACTGCCAGGCAGACCGCGCCCGACACGCAGAGCGCCAGTCCCCACAAACCGGTCAGGCAGCGGTCCGCACAGAGAGGACACCATTGCCGCAGTGTCCAACCGCGTCCCCCCAGGCGCACCAATCCCTCGGGATACTCCGCCACAATCCCGCATGAGTCACACCGAGGCATCGGGACCTCCCCTCGGCCAACCCTGCGGCCAACCCTGCGGCCACCTTCGACTCCGCCACCTCCCGGTCACAGCAGCAGCTCATCAAGAATCCGGGCCTTGTAGACGTCGGTCAGACGTTCTTGCCGGCTGTTATGAGTGTAGGTCAACCGTTCATGATCAAGCCCCAGCTGATGCAGAATCGTGGCATGCAGATCGGCTGTCGAGGTCCGATTGACCACCGCGCGGTAGCCAAAGTCGTCGGTCGCACCGTAGGCCTGCCCACCGCGGATCCCTCCGCCCGCCAGCCAGACACTGAAGCCATAAGGATGATGGTCCCGTCCCTCGTTCCCCCGGGAACGGCTTCCGTCCCGCTGCTCGGCCGCGGGTGTTCGCCCAAATTCCCCTCCCCACAGCACCAGTGTCGAGTCGAGCAGACCCCGTTGCTTCAGGTCGGTCAGCAGCCCCGCCACTGGCTGATCGGTCTGGGCACAGCACGATCGCGTCCCCTCGGTGTTGCTGTTGTGTGTGTCCCAGGGCTGGCCGCGCATGAACAACTGCACGAAACGCACCCCCCGCTCCACCAGGCGGCGGGCCATCAGGCAGCGTCGTCCGTAACTGCGGCTGACATCATTGTCGAGCCCATACAAGGCCTGCGTGGCGGCCGTCTCCTGCGACAGGTCCAGGGCATCCGTCGCCGCCAGCTGCATGCGTGCAGCCAGCTCGAAGCTGGCCATCCGGGCATCCAGTTCCAGTTCCGCCGGACGCTGCTGGCGATGACGTTCATTCAAACGCCTCAACAGACCCAGCCGCGAATCCTCCACAGCGGCACCACGCGGCTGCCGGGGCTGCAGGTGCAAGACCGGCAGCCCCTCTGAACGGATCGAAGTGCCCTGGTACAACGGCGGTAACCAGCCGCTCGACCAGTTTCGCGCGCCGTCGGTCGGCACTCCGGTCGGGTCGGGTAACGCCACATAGGCTGGCAGGTTCCGGTTCTCACTCCCCAGCCCATACGCGACCCACGATCCCAGATTCGGCCGCCCCGAGACAATCAGTCCGGTGTTGGCCATCCAGATGGCCTGCTCGTGGTTGCGATGCTCGGTGAACATCGACCGGACGACGGCGATCTCGTCGGCATGCCGGGCGACACCCGCCATCACACTCGAAAATTCCAGCCCACTCTGTCCGTGCTTGCTGAAGGGAAAGGGGCTTCCCATCAGGTAGGTGGTGCGGTTTTCATCATCGGCCACTTCGCCCGGTGGAGACTGTCCGTCGAGGCGCGACAGCTCGGGCTTGGGATCCAACAGATCGACATGGCTGGGGCCGCCATGCATGAACAGCTGGATCACCGCCGTCGCCCGTGGTTCATGATGGGCCGCCCGGGGCTCGACCGAATGTCGCTCCCCTTCCCCTCCCCGAGCCGGCTGTTCCCAGCCTGACAGCAGCCCCGACAAGGCGAGCCCGCCCAGGCCCCCTCCCAGACGACGAACCAGTTCACGGCGCGAAATCTCGCCCGGATTCATCGGAACCACGAATTCGATCGCCATAGTGCACCTCTCCCAGCGGGCTGTCAGCACCGGGCGGCCACGCATGACCGGCCGGGTTCAATCACTCAGTCCACGTACACAAACTCATTGGCGGCCAGCAGCATGTGGCACAGATCCAGCCAACCCGCCATTCCCTGAGCCGAATCCCCCGGTGTCGGCACCCCACTCCGTTGCCCTTCCACAAACGCCATCAAGTCGGCCAACTCGTCGGGTTCGGGAGCGCGCGAGTACGCCAGCCAGACTGCCCGGGTGACTCCCGCCGCCAGATCGGCCGACTGGGTCCGCCGGGCGAATCCCTCGGCCATCCTTGCCAGGGACTCGCTGTTGAGCAGGGTCAACGCCTGAGTCGCAACCGTCGACCGTCCACGCCGCACACAGTTCGTCTCCATGACCGGAGTGTCGAACAACTGCAGCAGGGTCAACGGGTTCGACCGCAGCACCTGATAATAAATCGAACGTCGCCGATCGGCATTGGGGTCGGCGACGGTGACCTCGCCATCGGGCTGCCGCGCCACCGCAAGCCCGGGACCATACATCGTGTGTTCCAAACGGCCGGCCACCGCCAACAGAGCGTCGCGCACGCTCTCCCCTTCCAGCCGACGGATTCGCTGCCTCCACAACAGACGGTTGTCGGGATCGACCGCCTGTCCCCGGGTCAGCGTGTCAGCGGTGACGGTCGAAGATTGGCGGTAGACACTCGACAAGACAATCAACCGGTGGAGATGCTTTACATCCCAGCCGCTGTCGACCAACTCCCGCGCCAGCCAGTCCAGCAATTCGGGATGGCTGGGGGCCGCCCCCAGGGAGCCAAAGTCTTCCGGGGTTGAGACCAACCCCTCTCCAAAATGCAGCAGCCAGGCACGGTTCACAAACACCCGGGCCGTCAAGGGATGTTCGGGTTGTGTCAGCCATCGGGCAAACGCCAATCGGCGCCCCGAGGTGGGGGCCTCGGCCGCGGGAGCCTGCCATTCGAATCCACGGGGAGTCCGCAGGGCTGCCGGTACCCCTGGTTCCACGGGAGTGCCGGGAACCAGCGGATCGCCGCGCCGCAAGACCGGGGTGGTGACTGGACCAGGCAGGTCGTACAGGGCCCGCAGTTCGTCGAAATGTCGGCGTTGGCTTTCCTGGGCGGCGATCGCCGCCGTCTGCCCATCGAACCCCGTTTTGAACTCCGGATAGGTCTCCGACAGAAGTTTGGGCAACTGAGCCGCCTCGGGACGCAACTCGGCACCGAACTTCGACACCAGGTACTTGTCGACTTCCGTGCGTTTGTCCGGCTCCCGCGCCAGGGCTTGTTTCACATCTTCGCGCAGCACCTCGGGCAGTTTGGCCAGCCGTTCGTCAAACAGCCGCTCGCCAAACTCTTTTTGCAGGTCCGTTTGCCGTTGCTTTGCTTTCGCGATCTCGGCATCCAGCCGGCCATTGTGCTCAGCCGCCGCCTGTTGCTGACTCGCCGTCGCTACGAGGATTTTCCGGTCCATCTGCGGAATCCATTGTTTCGGACGCAGGGCGGGCATGAAGATGGCCTGCAACCGGTAGAATTCCGCCTGCGGAATCGGATCGTATTTGTGCGAATGACAGCGGGCACACTGCACGGTCAGGCCCAGAGTCGCGCTCGAGACAATCTGCAGGGTGTCATTGAGCGTGGGATAGAAGTATTGGGCATCGGCGTTTTTAATGGTGCTGAAATCGGGGCGGCTTGAATCGGGGGCGCACCTCAGAAAGCCGGTCGCGATCACCGCTTCGACCACCCCGTCCGGCAACTGCGGCTCGCGGGCGAACGCTCCGTGGTAGTCGCTCAGTTCGTCACCCGCCAGTTGCTCCTGCAGGAAGCGGTCGTAAGGCTTGTTGGAATTGAACGCCCGGACAACGTAATCCCGATAGCGGTACATGTTCGGAATCGGCCGGTCCTCCGCCAGGACTCCGGCCGAGTCAGCGTAACCGGCCAGGTCCAGCCAGTGCCGTCCCCAGCGTTCGCCGTAGGCAGGATGGGCCAGCAAGGCTTCGACCAGCTGCTCGACCGCCTCGGGACGATCATCCGCCAGGAACGCCTGCACGAGCGTGGGGTCGGGAGGCAGTCCGGTGAGGTCGAACGCCAGACGTCGGGCCAAGACCGCGCGGCCCGCTTCTCCAGCCAGCGTCAATCCCTTCGCCTCGAGGGCGGACAGCACAAACGCATCAATCGGGTTCCGAACCAGAGCAATCTGCTGAACCGCAGGAATAGCGGGCCTTGCCGGCGGCTGAAACGACCAGTGATCCAGAGAGCCCTTTCCGGTGCCCACCCCGGTCCCTGTGTCTCCCGGGGCGGGGTCCGGCTCGTCACCCGGGGCTCCGTCATTAATCCACTGCCGCAACAGCCCCTTTTCGGTCGCCGTCAGAGGCCCCCCCTCCTTCGGCATCTCGTTCGACGCCAGTTTCTCCCACAACAGGCTCGACTCGGCCGCAGCCAGCCGTATCGCGGGCCCTGACTCGCCCCCCTTCAAAAGATCGGAGCGTCGTTCCAGCCGCAGTCCCCCCTGGGGATTCTCACCCGCATGACATTTCTGGCAGCGGGCCTTCAGCAGAGGTTCGATTTCGGTCTCGAACCGGACTTTCCCGG
>CAIOTJ010000487.1 GCA_903861195.1 uncultured Planctomycetaceae bacterium
GAATCCGTTCCGAGTCCGGGGATGACCGTCACCATGACCGGTCCACACCCCAGTGACCTATTCATACCATCCGTGGCTACGATATCCAGCGTCCAGGGCTGCCCAACCACACCACGGGTGGTTTGGGAACTAATCAGTTACGGCCTGTTCGAAGTCGTCTCCCAGCACGTCGGCGACGGTCTCGGCGTTCGCGGCCTCGTCCGGTGCCGTTTGGGTGTTTTCCCTCGCGGCGGGGACCGCGACGGTGGTCTGTTCGAGCTTGTTGAGCCGGCCGATCATGGTGCCGAGGGTGGCGGCGATGGCAAACGACGACGAGGCGAGAATCTTGCGCAGCACCAGTTCGATGAGTTGTCGCTGGCTGCTGGGGAGGGCGTGCAGGGTTTGCCGTTGGAGGTAGGCCGAGACCTGTTCGTACAGCCGTTGTTCCTCGCGCGACGGGGTGAAGTCGTCGGTGATGGGGATGCGGCGGGTGTAGCGGACGTACTCGACCACCTGCTTGCGGAGGGTGCGCTGGCAGATGGGGGCGAGCCGGGCCCGCAGGTCGGCCAGCAGCACGGGGGAGAGTTCTTCGGACTTTTTGGCGTAGCGTTCGCGGAACGATTCTTCGCTGCCGAAGACATGCTCGTCGACGAAGGTGGCGAGGCCGAAGAGTTCCATCAGCGAGTTCTGCAACGGCGTGGCGGTGAGCAGAATCTTGGGGCGGTCGCGGAGGGCGTCGCGCAGGGTGCGGGCGATCTTGTTGTCTTTCTTGTAGACGTTGCGCAGCCGGTGGGCTTCGTCGATGATCACCAGATCCCACGGCACAGCCGCGACTTCGGTGGAGCGACGCCGGGCGAACTCGTACGAGCAGATCACCACCTGCTGCGACGCCATGAACGGCGCGGGATGCCGGCGCGACAGTTCGCGAAAGCTCTTCGCTTCGAGCAACACCGACGGCAAAAAGAACTTCTCGGCCAGTTCGCGGCTCCATTGCTTGCGGAGCGAGGCGGGGGCGATGACCAGAATGCGGCGGCGGTTCTCGGCCCACAACTGGCTGATGACCAACCCGGCTTCAATGGTTTTGCCCAGCCCCACCTCATCGGCCAGAATGGCCCCGCGTGACAGGGGGGACCGGAAGGCGAACAGGGCGGCGTCGATCTGGTGCGGATTGAGGTCGACCGTGGCGTTGCACAGCGACCGGGCCAGCTTGTCGGCGTGATCGGCCCCCACCCGGCGGGTGAGGTCGTAGGCGAGGTATTTGGCGTGATACGGGGTGAACGGCGGGGTGTCGCACACGGCCAGCACCGGGGCGAAGCGGGTCTGCGTGGGCTGGTCGGGGAGTGCCGTGTCTTCCAGCGGCAGTTCGGCATCGGCGGCCGGGGCTTGGTCGGTCACTTCGCCGGAAGGGTCGTCGGGGGTGTTGTCGGTCGGTTCCACCGGAGGACCGAAGGGGTAGAACCAGACCGCCTGGGGCTGTTCGACCGGGGTGAGCGGGGTATCGAGGCGTTGGGGGTGGGCGAGGTGCCATTCGTAGCCGTCGTTCCCGAGTTCGCACCCGATGATTTCGACGGTGCCCACAACGAGGCCGCGGGGGAGGTCGTCGAGGGAGGCGATGACCTGGGCATCGGCGGGATCGGGCTTGGCGAGCGACGCGTAGAGATACACGCGGCCGCGAATGTGGGTGGCCTGCGAGCGGTATTCAACCCGCTTGTGTCCGCGCAGAATCAATTCGACCCACGGCTGCCGGACGCTGAGAGCGCGCAACGGTTCGGGAGAGGGAGACATGGAACAGACAGCCGGGGTGATCTGAAGAAGCGGATGGTATCGGATGGACTGACCGAGGATACCAGAGAAACCGACGTGGGGGGAGTGTGCGCGGACATGGGACGGCCGAGGGGGGTGGCGGGTGGTGGGTGACGGGTGGACCGTGGGGCGTGGAGCGTTGAGGTTCGAGCGTAGGGCGTGGGGTCTGGGAGATGGGGTGGGGGATTGGACGTGGGCTGAGCGCGGGTGATCAGGAGGTGTGCCGAGGCGCGCTGGCTCCCGCCGGGTCCCAAGCCCCTGTGGGGGAGAGGGTGGCCGATAGGCCGGGTGAGGGGGTGAACCGTGCGAATCACGAACCGGTTACGGCCAACACAACCCGGGCGGCGGGGGGGCGGACCGCTGTGTTCGCTCCCACAACATTCTCTTGTCCACCCCCGCCTGCCGTGCGACACTATCAGGCTCCTCGACTGCATCTCCGCGCAGCACTGCTGTGGTGTGCGATCTGGGCTCACTTTGCAATCACCGGTTCCCGCCACCGAACTCCAGGAGCATTTCATGCACAGCACCCTGTCGCGATTTGTGACTCAGTTTCAACAGACGTTTGACCCCGCTCCGCCGGCGCGGGGGAAATCGCAGAAGAACTGGCTGATCTCGCGTGTTTGGAGCGAGTCGCTCAAAAGCTGGTTCACAGACCACTACGGCACGAGGCGGTATGAGTTTCCCGTGAAGAATGGGCGGCGGCTTGATGCGGCCCTGTGTCACAAAGAGAAAGTCCCCCTGGATGACTCGAAGGCCCCGATGGATCTCGCCATCGAATGGGAGTGGGACAACAACAAGGTCTGGTCGCAATTCGGGGAGGGGGATTTCCGCAAGTTGTTTCAGGTTACGGCAACCTGTGGTGTGGCCATCGTGCAGACCCGGGTTGATGGACGTCGTGGTTCTGAAAAGGCGGATGACACCATCAGTCAGCTTCTCAGAAAACACCAGCGATTCAGCGTCAAGTGCCCCAAGCGGGACGTGGCGATCGTGGAGTTTCGCCGGATTCTGCACACCCCCACGGAAGTGCGGTTCGATGCTTGCTATTGGCTGAATGGAAATGACAAGCCGCGGCCACTCGGACATTGGGACTATGCCGTGAGCCGGGGAGAGGCACGCCGCGTCGCACGGTCTGGCTCCTAAGTGCCGTGCCGGACGGGCGCGGACTGTGCGACTGGCGGACGAAAATGTCTGGTCACGAAGCGACCTGCCCGGCAGGGACTCGACGGGCCGGTGGGCCCTTGGGGCGACAGGTGGGAAACCGATGGTACGGACGGCACTGCTGAACCTGCGGGTCCGCGATTTGTTTGGGCTGCCGGGGCCCTTGGGGTGACTCGCACATGTGAACTCCCGCGGCCATGTCGCCCTCACCCCGGCCCTCTCCCGCGGCCACCTGGGTTCTGTTGACCGGAGATCGTTTTGCGGGAGAGGGGGCGACGCGCGGCGGTGCCGCGGGGTGTGGACGGTGGTGAACCGAGCGTGTGCCGAGGCGCGCGGGCTCTCGGCGGGTCTCTCGCCCCTGTGGGGGAGAGGGTGGCCGATAGGCCGGGTGAGGGGGCCAACCGTGCGAACCACGAGCCGGTTA
>CAIOTJ010000488.1 GCA_903861195.1 uncultured Planctomycetaceae bacterium
CATGATCTTCAGGATACTCAGCGCGATTGCCGATCGGATCACGCCAATGATCGATCGAGTGATTCCGCCGCGAGTTCCCAACGGCAACCACCTCGCCTACCCAAAAAACTTCCCCGTAGGGGATACTTCCCTCAGCCTGGGGTTGTCGCGCACGCGACTACCCCAGGTCGCCATCCCCACCAAGCGCCCTATCCTGTAAGGATTGCTTTCCAAACCCTGTCTGCTGATTGCAGCTTGATCATTGAGCGAGCCCACGTCGAAAGGAACCACTTACAGGGTTCAGGGCCTGTTGGGGCGCGCGTACCCCGGGTAGCCGCTGAGGCGGCAACCCGGGGCTGAGAGAAGTAACCTCTGCGAGGTAGGCGGTGGGTTGCCGAGAGGTTTGTCGCGAGGGCCGAGAGTCGTTGTCCCAATGGTCGAAGCCCGATCACCATGGCCACCACGTCGGCTGAGTGCGCTCGCCAGGATCTTGCCTATGGTCTTCAAGACACTGAGAGAGATTGGGCATCGGATCACACAAGGATCGATCAAGTTGTTTCATCGCGGGTCCTTAGACGGACTGTTTCGTGCGGTGAGTTGGCGGCAATTGGCAGCCAGCAGGGGCGCGCCAGAGGGCAGGCGGTTCTCGAGTCGATAGAATGGGCCAAGATTCCCGACGCAACCGCTCGGAACGCGATTGTTGTCGGGAGGGTGTCTCCCGCTGGAACCCGAACCCAAACCGACCGCCATGCCGATTCCCGACTACCAGGTTCTGATGCTCCCCTTGCTGGAGGGTTTGGCTGATGGGCAGGAGCGTTCAATCCGGGAGTTGGACGAGCTGCTGGCTGTGCGACTGGGGCTGACGCAGGAGGAGCAGAACCAGATGCTTCCCAGTGGTCAGTCCACCGTGTTTCGCAATCGGGTCGGGTGGGCGAAGACGTACTTGAAGAATGCCGGACTTATCGACAATCCGACGCGCGGTCGCGTGCGCATTTCCACGGCAGGGAAGGAAGTCCTGGCTCGGAAACCGACCTCGATCGATAATCGCTTTCTCGAGCAGTTCGACGGTTACCAGAAGTTCATCGGGAAAATCATCGACGATGGATCGGTGAAACCCCTTCCTGACACGACGTTGCCCCCAGTCGCCGTCACTCCCCGCGAACAATTTGAAACCTCTTTCGAGTCCCTGCAAAAAGCCCTCGCCGAGGAGTTGCTGGGGCGTCTGCAGGAGAGTTCGCCGGAGTTCTTCGAGCACATCGTCGTCAAGCTGCTGCAGGCGATGGGCTACGGCGAGGGGAGGGTGACGAACTATTCGCACGATGGCGGAATCGACGGGGTGATCAATGAAGACAAGCTGGGCCTCGATGTGGTCTGCATCCAGGCGAAGCGCTGGCAGGGGACGGTGAGCCGGCCGACCGTCCAGGCGTTCGTCGGCAGCATGGACATGATCCGCGCCAAGAAAGGGGTGGTCATCACCACCGCCAACTTCTCCCGCGACGCCATCGATTTCGTCGATCGCATCGAAGGGAAGCGGGTCGTCCTCATCAACGGTCAGCACCTCGCACAACTGATGATCGACTACGACGTCGGCGTTTCCACCATCGGGACGTACAGGCTCAAAGAGGTCTCGAACGACTTCTTCGAAGAAGAAGACGGCGTGTAGCGGCCTGCGGCTGCGCGGAGAAGAACTTGGGGCGCTCGCCAAAAGAATGCACATGATCTTCAG
>CAIOTJ010000489.1 GCA_903861195.1 uncultured Planctomycetaceae bacterium
CATCAGCGAGAAGGCGGCCGACTGCACATCGGCCATCGGCTCGATCAACAGGGTGAGACCGTTGGGCAGGATGTGGGTCTGGATCTGCTGTTCGGGCATCAAAGTCTCGGGGAAATTCGGTGATGGACCGGCACCGGGAAGCCGCTGATTGTGACGAATCGCGGCAGGGGTCTCAAGGAGAGAGGTAGGAAGGCCGTTTCCCGACATGATCATCCAACCAGCCCTCAGCCCAGAACCCGGACAACAACATGGCCGACCGCCAATTCGTCTCCGGCCAGGTATCCGCCACGATGACCGACCGACCGCCGGCGTCCGCGTGGTGATTTCAACGGTGGCCGCTCCCTCCGAGCAAGTGTGCGGGGCCGACCCGAGTATTATTCCCGAGGAGATCCCTCTCGAATCGAGTGAGTCCCGACACAGCTTTTGGCGGCATTTCTGGACCCTGCCCGCTGGGCAGGCTGGCGGGGCCCCTGCGAGGCACTTGCCCCCCATCCAACTGCGCTCCCCAGCCATCATGGTTCCCGCCAACGCGGAAGATTCCCGGGACAGCAACCCAAGTGTGTCGGTTGTCACTGGCGAATCGGATTCACCGCCCTCATTCCGGTGGTGCTGACGACAGGCCCCAGAGGTCGGCGAGCAGCAAGGACATTTGGTTGCCGTCTCCGCATGAGAGAATGCTCTCAACCGTCGTCGAGTCACGAGGTCACATGAGAATGTTCTGACGGGGAAGCCTTGATGAGTCGCGTTGTTCTTCGAGTCACCGCGTTCAGCACTTCGCGCTGAACATGACACTCCAGATTCTGAATTGATACGACACTGACCTCCATTTCAGACTTCCTTGTGTTCTCTAAAAGCATCGCCTAAAAAATTTTCCCTCCGGGGCCATCAGGTCTCGATGCCCGAAGCAGGGACGAACACGTCCTCGGGCAAGTGCTCGGTTAAAGATCTCAACTGATCAAGATCTCAACTGAGATCCAAGGTGTTCTTGTCGTTGGAAGGAGAGGTTGAACATGAGACAACTGGTCAGCAAGTCGTTTGTTTGGATGTGCGTTTTGGGGATGGGAATCTTCACCCAGTCCGCGCAGGCGGCATTGATCGCCCAATACGGGTTCGATGGAAACGTGCAGGATCAGACGGGCAACGGCCACAATGCGCAGTTGTTCGGAGGTGCGTCGTATGTGGCGGGGGCAACTGGCACGGGAGCCATCCATTTCCAGAATCCGGTGGGGAACGTCCTCGCCACCGATTACGTGCTGCTGCCCAACGATCCGCAGATTGCCAACCTGGGGATCCGGACATCCACACCCGGTTCGGGCTCATTCACAGTGTTTATGATGGTCAAGAGCACGGACGGTGGCCCGGGACACAATAACGGTCGCCTGTTTGGTGTGTTGAACACCGGGGGCAGCGGACTCATCATCAACTACAACGAGGCAAGTTCGCCGGGCAATTCCAGTTCGGCCTATCTCTACTCCAACCCCGGTGGTTCGATCGGAACCAACGTCCATGACCCAGAGGCCTACATCACCGACGGCGTGTGGCATTGTGTGGCCCTGTCGGTGAATCGACTGACCGACGAAGCCAAGTACTATGTCGACAATCGTTTGATCCAGACTCTCTCGCTCGTCGGCAAGGGAGATTACAACCTCTCGAACCTGACAGTCGGCCGCAACAATGGGGGAAATGGCAACCCCACCTGGACCCATTTCGGTGCCCGCAACACTGCGGTTGATAATCTGCGTCTGTACGACACCGCGTTGACCGCGCAGGAAATTGCCCATCTCTGCCCTGAACCGAGCAGCTTCGTGCTGGCCGCCGCCGGCTTGGTGGGATGCTGGATGTGGCGTCGCCGTCGCGCCTGACACGGCATTCCCTCGTTATCCAATCTGGACTTCGCGAGTCGGCAGCGTCACGCCCATCTGGGCATGACACTGCCGACTGCGATTTCTTGAGTAGGTTACTGGCACCGACCATCCAGCGCGGGCAACTCAGCCCCAGCGAATATTCCCCAGCCGGTTCCGCGGCTGGTCAACCTCACGATCCGGAAAATATCCGCATGATCCACAATGGGAGAGGCCGGGCCACCACCAGGCGGGACTGAATTCGTGTCTCCAACTCCCTGACGAATAGGGCATGCCAAAACCCCTGATTGAACCGCAATTCAACTTCCTGTAATTCCTGCCCACAATGCCCCCCGAGAACCGGTCTGCAGATCGTGCTGCGGCCCGTTCCCGCGCTCGTCTTTGTCGATCCGGAATCTCGCTGGCGTCAAATCCGACGGGAAGAAGAAAAGTATCAGCGTGTGACCGAGGGTGGAATACAAATCTCCACCCCAGTCACTTCATGCCGCAGTCGATTCGCAGCCTCCAGGAAACATCTTCCTCAGAGGATTGTGGCTGATCAGGCCACCTTCCTGTACCGCGCGTTCCCAAATCCCAGCAACGGGAAGAAAATGAAGCCCAGCAGGGCCAGCCCGATCCCGTACAATTCGTTTTTCCCAAAGTTCTTCGCCACTCCCATGCAGATGACGACAAAGACAATCAGATTGACCAAGGGAACGAACAACAAGATCGCCCACCACGAGGGCTTACCCCCCACCTCGGCGAGAACAAACAGGTTGTAGATGGGGACCAAGGCTGCCCAACCCGGCTTGTTCGCCTTGACGAACACCTTCCACATGCCCACCAACACACCAACCACCACCAACAGATTGAACAACAGCATTCCCAAGCCCAGGGCAGCCGCCCCATCGGGAACGCCTCCCTGCTGCGCCGCAATCCACATCGAATGTCCCAGCATTGTTCGCAATCCTTCCTGTCATCTTCGGAAAACCAGTACAGAACTAAGGATTGAATCTACCCTGTTGGCAACTACGCCGCCAGCCGACTTTTGGAATTTCGGTGACGGTCTTTCTCCGGCCCACTCTTGCGATGGGACTCCTCCGGATGCAATTTGTTCGAAGCGAGGGGATGAGAATTGCCCGGGCTGGTCCAATCGGACACCACCGAGACATTCGCTGGTGGTTCCGCCACTGACCAATCGTCCGCTCAACCAACACTCAACTCAGAAACCTTCGTTTTGGCCAATCGCCCCAGAGCCTGCACGCAACGCATCCCAATCGGTCCGACACCAGCAGAGATGGCCAACACCGAATCCGCAGGCCGTCCGCGGCAGACCGCCACTGCGTTCCATTGCGGCGCGAGCGTCCCCCAACCAGACCGACCTTTGGCCCCCGAGGTTCCCAGGCAGCGCCTGGAACGATCCCCATCCCCTCCCCGGTTGGAACTGGTCCATCGATGGTGGTACCAGCCTTCGGTGATGGAACTCCGCCTAGAACAGAGAACTCGCCTTGGTCCCACACGCTGGGTCTTGGCAGACCAGAGGATTGATGCGTCTGGTGCCAATTCCGCACTCTCGGCGCTCCTGGGTGAGTTTGCCAGCCGTAACGACACTGCCAGCCACGACAGCTCTCCCGTTCGCCCGCAACGGTTGACCGGATTGAATCACACACGAGGAACGCCTTCCAGACCCGCACGGATCCACGACGAAAACTTTCTCGGGGCTTTCTGTCTGTCGCGATGTGAGGAGATCCACCATGCCGATGCTGCTGGCTCAAGCTGCCGATGATCAATTCGCCCTCCTGCTGTGCGGAGGCGCTGTGCTGCTGTCGGCGGGCGTGATGTTCCTCACCCCGCTGTTTACCAAGACGAACGGCCAAATCCGCCTGCATCAGCCCGAGCAGACGCCCGAGTGGTCGGCCGGCGTAATCGTTCCCTCGTCCTTGGGCGAACTGGCGCGCCACGACAAAGCGGCCTGAGCCAACCGGCGATCTGGCCCGAGCCTCAGACGCAGCCGGGGAGCTCTCTACCCACCCTCCCCGGCTGATTCTTCCCGGTCTTTAGGTCCAGGCAACCGGGTGTGAGAGGCCGGCAGAACGCCGGAACCCGCGGCCAACGGCCACTGTGGAATTTCTGTTCCAACCCGCAAGTCCTTTCCGTGGGCCCCTGCGTTCACGCGGCCAGTTGGCCGTTCTCCACGACGCCACCTAGAATTCGAGCAGGTTGCCGCCAGTTCTCAGGTCGATCACCGACCTCTCGTGGCCCCCCGAATTCGGCCGTCTGAGATCGCCCAGTGATCACCCCACTCGCGCCACCACAGCCTGTGGTTCCTCCCGAGACTCGCTCGGCCCCATGCCCGACATCTCCCGGTGCGGTTTCCCGCTGGGCCCGACTGGCGTGCGTCGGCTGCGTCTCTCTGGGGATCTTGACGAGCGTCCAACTGGCGGCGTATGGCGCTGAAGGAACCAGCCCACTGACGCCAGTTCAACGGACCGAAATCGAACGCTTCTGCGCCGACTGCCACGCGATGCCCGGGGCGGACGCGTTCCCCAAGTCGGCGTGGATGGACGAAGTCCGGCGGGGATTCAAGTTTTACGCGAATTCCGGTCGTAGCGATTTGGCGGTCCCCAAGGTCCTCGACGTCGCGAAGTTTTTCCGCGATGCCGCCCCCGACAAGATCCCCCTGCCTTCCGGGGCCGTCACTCCGCTCCCCGCGCGTTCCCGGTTCCAGCGGCAGGTCTTTCACTCGGTCGAACCGGGCGCTCAACCGGCCGTTTCGTTCCTCACCCAACTCCCCCTGACGCCCGGGGCCGCTCCCTGGCTGCTCGCCTGCGACATGAAGTCGGGCCACGTGCTGAAATGGCAGGGATTGCGGGCCGATCCGATCTGGCAACCCGTGGCGCAACTCGACCACCCCAGCCACGCGCAGGTCTGCGATCTCGACGCCGATGGAGCCCTCGATCTCGTCGTGGCCGATCTGGGGACCTTCACCCCCTCCGACAAACTGGCTGGTCGCGTGGTCTGGCTACGACGGACGGGAGATGCGGCGTTCGAGTCCCATGTGCTGCAGGCCGACCTGGGTCGGGTCGCCGATGTGCAGCCGGGCGATTTTGACGGCGATGGAGATCTCGATCTCGTCGTCGCCGAGTTCGGCTGGCAAAAGGCGGGACGGGTGCTGCTCCTGCGAAACCTCGGCAACTCCCGGGTGCCGAAATTCGCGCCCGAAGAAGTCGACTCCCGGCATGGCACCATCCATGTCCCGACCGTCGACCTCAATGGTGATGGGCATCTCGATTACATAGCGCTGATCAGCCAGGAACACGAGGTGGTCGAGGCGTTTCTCAATGACGGAGCGGGTTCGTTCCGGACCGAACGCTTGTTCTCGGCCGGAGAACCCTCCTGGGGCTCCAGCGGCATTCAACTCGTCGATCTTGACCACGATGGCGACCTGGACGTGCTCTGCACGAATGGAGA
>CAIOTJ010000490.1 GCA_903861195.1 uncultured Planctomycetaceae bacterium
TGGAACGAATCGACATTCAGTGCCCGACCAGTGACGAGGCGAGCTACCTGCGGCTGTTCGACGAGACCGACGTGATCCTCGACACCTTCCCGTTCAACAGCCACACGATGACCTGTGAGTCACTCTGGATGGGGGTGCCGATTGTGACCCTGCGGGGCGACCGCCCCACCGCCCGGCTCTCCACCAGCGTGCTGCGGCAGCTGGAACTGCCCAAGCTGTGCGCCTCGACCCCGGACGAATTCGTCACCGCCTGCCAACGCCTCGCCACCCATCCCGAAGCCCTCGCCAACCTCCGCCAAACCCTCCGCGACCGGATGCGCACGCGACTCTGCGACGGCGCGGCATTCACACGGAATCTGGAAGGGTTGTATCGTGCGATGTGGCGGCGGTGGTGCGGGGAGGGGCGGAAAATCTGAGTGGTGCCCAGTCAACAGGAATAGAAACGTCCCCTCGTTCTCAGATCACCAGAAGAACCCATGACTCACACGGCCACCGTTGATTGGCAACGCGCCGCCGCCCAGTTCACCGACAACCAGTACTCCCGGGGGCATCGATGGCGGTTTGATGGGGGGGCGGAGGTGGCGGCGTCGGCTTCGCCCCAGATTGTGCCTGTGCCTTGGTCCGACCCCGCCGCCGTTGATCCCGAAGAGGCGTTTGTGGCGGCGCTGTCGAGCTGCCACATGCTGTGGTTTCTGTCACTCGCCGCGAAACGGAGCCTGAGGGTCAACCGGTATCTCGACGATGCGGTGGGCGAGATGGGGCCCAACGAGGCGGGCCGGTTGGTGATGCGGACCGTCACACAGCGTCCCCGGATCGAGTGGGACAGGGTCCCGCCCGACCTGGCAACTGTACGCGACCTCCACGCCGCCGCCCACCACGAATGTTTCCTCGCCAACTCGGTCCGGACCGAGGTTCTCGTGGTGACAGACCTCTAGGTCGGTCACTCAAAGAACCGAGGCCATATCCAGCACGCACGATGTCAAAGCCAGTTCTCACCGCGCACCGAATCGTTTTCTCGTTGACTCTTGGTGGGATTGAGAAGGGCCAACACGCTTCGGCGGCATGACACCCGCCATTTCCCCCGGCCATATCCTCCAGAGGGCGATTGATTACAATCCTTAATTCTCGTCGCCGTCTGGCGATCGCCTCCCATGTCACCCCCCCCACCCGTCGATCCCCATGTCGCTGCTCGAGCGGTTCATTCGTTACTGCCAGATCGATACCCAGGCCAATGAGGCCAGCCAGACGGTGCCGACGACGCCCGGGCAACTGGAGTTGTGCGGAATGCTGGTCGCCGAGTGCCGCGAGTTGGGACTCGACGACGTGACCCTCTCACCCCACGGCGTCGTGCTGGCGACCGTTCCCTCGACCGTGCCCCATGCCGCCCCCACCATCGCCTGGGTCGCCCATGTCGATACGTCTCCCGAGACCAGCGGCAAGAACGTGCGGCCCCAGGTGCACGAGAACTACGACGGCCGCGACCTCGTGCTTCCCGGCAACACCAGCCAGGTGATCCGCGTGGCCGACAATCCCCGGCTGCACGAGCTGCTGGGGAAGACCATCATCACCACCGACGGCACCACGCTGTTGGGAGCCGACGACAAAGCGGGGGTCGCGGCCATCATGGCGGCGGCCGAATATCTGATGGCCCATCCCGACATTCCCCACGGGCCGATCCGCCTCTGCTTCACCTGCGATGAAGAGGTGGGGCGCGGGGTCGACCATCTCGATCTGCAGCAACTGGGGGCGATCTGTGCCTATACGCTCGATGGCGATGGAGTGGGCCAGATTGATGCCGAGACATTCTCGGCCGACCTGGCGGTGGTGACCGTGACGGGCATCAACATCCATCCGTCGATCGGCAAGGGGAAGATGGTCAACGCCATCCGCATCCTGTCGGAGTTCATCGCCCAGCTCCCGGGGGACCGGCAGAGTCCCGAAA
>CAIOTJ010000491.1 GCA_903861195.1 uncultured Planctomycetaceae bacterium
CCGACCTGTTCGTCTGCAATGGAAACGCCGTCTACAGCATGGGTCAGGCCCCCTACGAACAAAAACCGCAGTTGTTCCGCAACCTCGCGGGGGCCCGGTTTGAAAACGTCTCGCGCCAGGGGGGGGCCTACTTCCGCACCGAGCATGTGGGTCGGGGGGTCGCCGCAGGGGATCTCGATCTGGATGGTTCGCTGGATGTGATTGTCACGCATCAGGGACAGCCGGCGACCATCCTCAAGAACCGCCGCCCCGCGGCGAACTGGGTGAAGGTCCGTCTGCGAGCCCTTCAGGGAGCGCCCGAGGCGGTGGGAAGCACGGTGACCCTGAAGACTGGTTCGCGCCCGGTGGTCCGGCAGGTGACACAAGGGGTGGGCTATCTCTCGCAGTCGGATCTCGAACTCTGTTTCCCCCTGCCGGCGGGAACCGCCTCGGCCGATGTCGAGGTGCGGTGGCTGGGACGGGGGACGGAACGCTATGTCGGGCTGACGGCGCAACAACGGCACCTGCTGATCGAAGGACGGGGAGCGGAATGACAACCGCCGAGACCAATTCGCCACGGCGGACCTACGCCTGGCTCGGGGGCTTTCTGCTGGTGGCGCTGCCTCTCGCGGCTGGTTGGTGGTATGCCCGTGATCTGACCCGGCAGCCCCCCTCCGCCCCGAGCACCCCGGCCGACCAACTGGCTACCGCCCTGCAGGTGGTCTCGACCGACACGGCCCAGGCCAAGAGCCTGCTGCGCGAGGCGCTGCGGCAATCGCAGGAGGAGTTCGACGATGCCGAACTGGCTCTGGCGACCATATTGGTTTCGGAAGAGCAGTGGGACGAAGCAGCCGGGCTGTTCGCCGGGGTCGACCCGGCCAAATGCCGCAGTGATCTGCTGCTGTCGTTCGGCCGCCAGGCGCAGGCGCGGGGCAAGTTTTCCGAGGCATTACGGGCCCTCAACCCGCTGCGGGAGCGGGAGGGACGCGAGAGCATTGCCGCGCTGGAGGTGCTGGTTCCCATCCATCACGATTTGAAACAGTCGGTGGAAGAGGTCGACTGCATGCAGGAGCTGGCCGAGCGTGATCCCCGCGAGCCAGCCCGCTGGTGGATGTTGATTGACCTGCTGACCCGCAAGCAGGCGACGAACCTGGTGATCGAGGCGATGCAGGCGGGTTTGCAGCAGGAATTGCCCGAGCAGGATCACCGCGAGCTGCATCATCGCCTGATCGAAACGCTGATGTTCTCGGGCGATGCGACGCAGGCCCGAATCGAGGTCGACAAACTGGCGCAGGAAGAAGACCCAGGGTCAACCCGCATGCTGGTGCACTACGCCAACCTGTACCGCATGGAGGGGAAGTTTGAAGAGGCGATGCAGTCGCTGGAACGGGCGATTCCGCAGATGAGCGCCGACAAGTTCCGCGAGGCCATTCGGCTGCGGGCGATCCTCAGCCTCGACCTGGGGCAATTCGCCGCCGCCGCGCGCGACCTCCAGCAGGCGGTCGACGAAGAGCCGTTCGACCAGGTGGCCCACAGCAAGCTGGGAGACGCCTATCGCGGCCTGGGAAACACCGAGAAGGCCGATTACCACACCGAATTCGCCGAGTCGATCAAGCGGACGCGCACCGAGATCACCCGGCTGATGGGACTGCTCGACCGGGAACCCGACCGGCTGGAGACGTTCGACGAACTGGCCGAGCTGCACCGCAGCCTGAACGAAAACGACACCGCCCTCGCCTGGGAACGCCGGGGCCGGCAGGTTCGCAGCCGCCGACAGAACAGCGACCCCACACTGCCCAAACAATCGCGCTGAAGCGGTACCACGACCATTCGCTCCCCAACACTCAACGGGTGATTCCCACCAGCGTCGAGGCGGGTGGGTTCCCGCGGCGGTCCTCCCTCCGGGGTCGAATTGCCTGAAGGACGCTGCTTGCATCGCTTCTGGCACAGGCGTAAGGTGAACCAGTCGCGGTCCACGGGATCGGCAGGATTGCAGTCCGGTGGTCGGTGTCGCGTGGCTGTCGGATGCCCCCTCCTGCTGGTGGGCGGTGATTGGTTGATCATTTGACAAGGCTTGGGAGAGCGGACTGATGGCTGGCGGGACGGCGACCTCGAAGACCCAGGATCCGGAAGAACGGCGGATTCCAGTCCAGTTTCAACACACGGCGAACCTGCCCGAGATCCTGCAACAACTGCGGATTTCGCTGGTGGTCTCGACGTATCAGGCGGGCAAGGTGCTGGTGCTGGGAGCCCACCAGGGAAAGCTGACCATCTCGCTGATGGATTACGAACGCCCCATGGGAGTGGCGGTCGGGCAGGAGAAGATCGCCATTGGGTCGGGTTCCTCCATCCACTTGCTGCGGGCCAACCACTCGGTCGCTCCCACCGTGGCCCCGGCCGGAAGTCACGATGGCTGCTTCGTCCCCCACACCGCCCGCCATACGGGCAAGATCCTCGTCCACGATCTGGGGTGGGGTACCGAGGGACTCTGGGTGGTCAACACGCTGTTTTCGTGCCTGTGCACGCTCGACGATGCGCACAGCTTCATCCCGCGGTGGAAACCGTCGTTCATCTCGAAACTCGCCGATGAAGACCGCTGCCACCTCAATGGCATGGCGATGGAGCAGGGGCAGCCCCGGTACGTGACCACTCTGGCCCCGGTCGATACGGCGGCGGGCTGGCGGGCCGACAAAGCCCACACCGGCTGCCTCATCGATGTGCAGACCGGAGACTTCGTCGCCCGTGGGCTCTGCATGCCCCACTCCCCCCGGGTCTTCCAGAACCAGCTGTTTGTACTCAACTCGGGGATGGGCAACCTGTCGCTTGTCGACCGGAACACGGGCCGGCTGCAGCCGGTCGAGCAGGTGCCCGGTTACACCCGGGGGCTCGCCTTCCAGGGCCAGTTCGCCTTCGTCGGCCTGTCGCGCATCCGCGAGACGAATGTGTTTGGCGGCCTGCCGATTGGGGAACACCGGGAAGAGCTCTGCTGCGGCGTGGCCGTCATCGACATGACCACCGGCCGCACCGTGGCGACCTTCCGGTTCCTGTCGGGAGTCGAGGAAATCTTCGCGGTCGAAGTGCTGCCGGGCTTCGCCAATCCCGCCATGGGCGGGGCTCTGCACGGCGAACAGCAGAATGAGATCTGGATCGTTCCCGCCCAACCCCCGGCGCTGCGGCTGCCCCCGCCGTCCGCGGCCCCGTTCTCCGGGCTGGCCGCCCCGCCTCAGGCCGCCGCCCCACCGGAATCGGCGGTCACATTGGGGCGCAGAGCCCAGCAGGCGTACCAGGCGGGCCGTCTGCGGGAGGCCTTGCCATTGTTCCAACAGGCCCTGCAGCTCGATCCACGGAATGCCGAACTGCTCTGCGATCTGGGCAACCTTTACCAGGATCTCGACAACCGCAACGCGGCGTTTGAGTGCTACCGCCAGTCGGTGGAAATCCAGCCCCGTCA